>JAGIBK010000004.1:0-300000 GCA_017744355.1 bacterium
AAGACCGAGCTCGCACAGGACATGTGGCTCCTCGACCTCGACAGCCAGGCCGCGAACAACACCCCCAACACCGTCCGTCCCACCGACCACGTCACCGAGACGCCCACCGTCACCGCCCACGACCAGAACCCGACGGTGACCATCGAGAACAAGCCGCTGCCGATCGATCCCGAGCTCTTGGAGCAGATCTATCGCAAGCGCGATGCGGCGCTCAAGGGCGAGATCGACGTCTCACCCATCAAGGTCAAGTCCGTCAAGGAGCTGCTCAAGGCGGCGGGCATCCCGAATCCGACCGATCACAACGTGGAGGTCTTCAAGAACGCCATCGCGAAGGGCGAGAGCCCCGACCAGGCCGTCGCCAAGGTCAAGAGCGATCCGTTGGTCTTCGACCTCAACGGCGACGGCGACACCAACGCCACGGTCGATCAGCACGGCATCGAGGTCGACGGCGCCACCTCAACCAAGTGGGCCGAGAAGGGCGACGGTGTGCTCGCCATGGGCAACAGCCCGATCGACACCGTCGACTCCAAGGGCGTCAAGCACAAGGACGCTTTCGAGACCCTCAAGGCCGAGGCCCAGTACGCCGGCATCGACACCAGCAAGGGCTACCTCGACGCCAGCGACATCAAGACCCTCGAAGCCAAGGGCATGACCATGATGGTTTCCAACGGCGACGGTTCCAACCAGATGGTCAAACCTTCCGATCTGGGGATCACCAAGATGCCCCTCGGCGGCAAGGCCGTCGACAAGACCGACACGGCGGGCAACAGCATCACCAGCGAGGCTTCCTTCGTCCGTAACGGTCAGGAGCAACTCGTCAACGACATGTGGTTCAACCAGATCTAGGCACGACGACAAGCACAAAGAGGGCGCACCGCCGTTGGCGGTGCGCCCTCTTCGTTGCAGGGCTAGCGGATTTCGCTAGGCGACCAGAAGCATTCGGGACACTGGATGTCCTTGAGCTTCAGGGTGAAGTCCTGCGACTGGTGCTGAAACTCATGGCCGCATGACCGGCACGTGAATGTTACGAGAAGCGCCTCGGCCATCGTTGTATTCTCCTTCGGATCTAGGCGGTGCGAGCAGGTGCCCGCCGTATTATACCCAGCCATCCAAGCCTCCAAGCCGAAACTCCGACAGATTGAGTTATTGACCTTAAAACGATTAATAGAATATAATTCAATAAACACTGTCAGGAGGTGCTTGCCATGTCGAACGCCATCCGCAAAGGCGAACAAGGGATTGCACTTCCTGCACGCCGCAAGGCGCCCGCTGCGGCGGCTGAAGGCCCCCAGGCACAACCCCCGCGCCTCGCCCGCGATCTCCTGCGGCTCAGCAGCCAGGCTTCTAGCCAGCCGCAGCATCGCTTCATCCAGGAGATGCACGCGGCGGCCCTGAAGATCGAGCGTCAAACCGGGTTGCCCGCCCCGGTGATCTTGGCGCAGGCCGCCCTCGAATCCAACTGGGGCCGCGCCGCCATCGGCAGGTACAACGTCTTCGGGATCAAGGGCGAGGGATCCAAGGGCAGCATCAAGGTCGCCACCCGGGAATACGTCAACGGCAAGGCCATCAGGACCTTCGCCGAGTTCGCCCACTTCGCGAGCTTCGAAGAGGCCTTCGCGGCGTACGCCAAGCTCATCCACAACGGCAAGCATCCTCGCGCCGTCGCCGCGAAATCCGACCCTCAGCGCTACGCAAAGGCCCTGCAAGGCACCTACGCCACCGATCCCGGCTACGGTCGCAAGCTCATCCAGATCATGCGCAGCCAGGGCCTGCTCTGAGGCCTTGGCCGATCATCCAAACTTAACCTCTTTCCCGCGAAGCTTAAGCTTCCCTTCAGAATCTTTGGGGCGGATCTTGGCGATGACATGAGTGCTAGTTAACAGTCCAATGACACGCAGCAGAGGCCAAGACTATGTCGTACACCATCCGCACCGGCGATAACCTCGATACCATTGCCAAGCGCTTCGGCACGACGGTCAAGGCGATCGCGCGCCTCAACGGCATCCGCGACCCCCACAAGATCCAGGCCGGCGACAGCCTGAAGCTGCCGGGCGATCAGATCGCCCTCTCGTCCGCCAAGGCCGAACGGCCCGCCGAAGGCCTTCGGGGCCATCGGGTGCATCAGCCGGCGCGCCCCGAGGGCCAGGGCGATCGCCTCCTGCTGAGCAACACCCGGCCCGCAGCCGCCGCCGCGAGCGTCGAGGAGACGCCCCAACCCTCCAACGAATTCTTGAAGGAAATGCTGCCGGCCGCGCTCAAGATCGAGGACCAGTACGGCATTCCCGCCGCGACCATCCTCGCCCAGGCCGCCCTCGAATCCAATTGGGGCCGCTCGGCCATCGGCAAGTACAACGTCTTCGGGATCAAGGGCGAAGGCTCGCTCGGTAGCGTCTCCGTCTCGACCAAGGAGCATGTCCGGGGACACTGGCGCCGGATGCGCGACGGCTTCGCCAAGTTCGGAAGCTTCGAAGAGGCCTTCAGGGCATACGCCAAGGTCATCCACAACGGCATGCACCCCCGCGCCGTCGCCGCGAAATCCGATCCCGTCGCCTTCGCGCGCGCCCTGCAGGGCAGCTACGCCACCGACCCCAAGTACGCAAGCAAGCTCATCAGCATCATGCGCAACCAGGACCTGATCTAGCGCGCCTCACAAAAATATCCTGCCACGATAGCCGCAGACGCTCAGGCCGCCCAAGGCGGCCTGAAGTCGTCACATGCCTGGTTTTGCTTGGTGCGCTTAGAGCGTATAGGGCTCCGTCAAGGCCGGCGTGGAGAAGACACGCCCCACCTGATCTTCTGAAAGCAGGCTCCGGGCCTTGACCACCGCCGGGATGGGCAGGCCCTTCGCGACCGCCTCCTTGACCACCTCGGCCGCCGCCGCATAGCCGATCACCGGGTTGAGGACCGTCGCCAGGCCCACCGACGTATCGGCGTAGGCCTTGCAGCGCGCCACGTCGGCCTCGATCCCCTCCACGCAGCGATCGGTGAAGACATCCACCGCGTTCGCCAGGATGCGCTCGGCCAAGAGCAAGTTGTAGGCGATGACGGGCATCATGACGTTCAGCTCGAGCTGGCCCGCCTGGGCTGCCGCCGCGACGGTGGCGTCGCACCCAATGACCTGGAAGCAGACCTGATTGAGCATCTCGGGAACCGAGGGGTTGATCTTGCCCGGCATGATCGAGGACCCCGGCTGCACCGAAGGCAGGACCAGCTCGTGCAGGCCGGTCCGGGGGCCCGAGCTCATCAGGCGCAGGTCGTTGGCGATGCGCCCCAGCTCGATGGCGAGGTTGCGCAGCGCTCCCGACAAGGCGGTGAAGACCGCCATGCTCTGCATGGCCTCGAAGTAGTCGTCGGTCGCGCGAAGGTCGTCGTGACCCGTCAGTTGGCGCAGCTCGCCGAGAATCTTCTGGCGGTACTCGCTCGGCGTGTTGAGGCCCGTCCCCACGGCGCTGCCCCCGATGCCGAGCACCTTGAGGTCCTCGGCCGCGGCCCAGAGGTTCTTTCGCGCGCGGGCCACGGCGCTCGCGTAGGCGTCGAACTCTTGCCCCAGCCGGATCGGGACCGCGTCCTGGAGGTGGGTGCGCCCCGCCTTGACGACCCGGTCGAACTGGACGGCCTTGCCGCACAGCACGCTCTGCAGCTCTTCGAGCGACGCGTCCAGCACCTCGGCAAGCTCCAGGGCCGCAAGGCGCATGGCCGTCGGGATCACGTCGTTGGTGGACTGCCCCTTGTTGACATGGTCGTTGGGGTGGATCGCGGCGTAAGAGCCGAGCTCCTCTCCCATCAAGAGGTTGGCGCGATTGGCGATCACCTCGTTCACGTTCATGTGGAGCGAGGTGCCTGCCCCCGCCTGGAAGGCATCCACCACGATCTGGTCGTCCCACTCGCCGTCGCGCACCTCTTGGGCGGCGCGGTCGATGGCGTCCGCCTTCTCGGGCGAGAGCATGCCAAGCGAGCCGAAGACGCGGGCCGCCGCCTGCTTGATGACGGCCAGCGCGTCGATCAGGGCCGGATCCGTGCGCAGGCCGCTGATCGGGTAGTTCTCGATCGCACGCTGGGTCTGAACGCCCCAATAGGCGTTCTTCGGCACGGCGATCGCCCCCAACGAGTCCCGCTCGATGCGGCTTTCCTGGGACATGGCCATGGCAGCACCCTCCGCTCGTCGTCCCCGTTCGCTCTCGCGCCGCAGTATAGCAACATGCGCGCCCACCGAGATGCGACAAGCGATGAAATCCGCTATCATGGGCAGAGGAAGTCGCTTTGCGATAACGCCCTGTCATCTTTGAGAAAGAGGCTCTCCATTGAACGAAACCCTGACCGCCAACCGTATCGAAGAACTGCTCGGCAAAGACGCCAAGAGCCTGCTTGAGCACAAGAGCACCCACATCCCCAAGGAGATGCTGCACCTGCCCGGCCCCGACTTCGTGGACCGGATCTTCATCCCCTCGGATCGTCCCCTGCCCGTGCTCAACAACCTGCAGCGCATCTTCAACACCGGGCGCCTCGGCGGGACCGGTTACGTCTCCATCCTGCCGGTTGACCAGGGCATCGAGCACAGCGCCGGCGCCTCGTTCGCGCCCAACCCCATCTACTTCGACCCCGAGAACATCGTGAAGCTCGCCGTCGAGGGCGGTTGCAACGCGGTCGCTTCGACCTACGGCGTGCTCGCCTCGGTCGCCCGCAAGTACGCCCACAAGATCCCGTTCGTGGTCAAGATCAACCACAACGAGTTCCTGAGCTACCCCAACACCTACGACCAGGTCATGTTCGGCACCATCCGTGACGCCTACGAGATGGGCGCTGCGGCCGTCGGCGCGACCATCTACTTCGGCTCGCCCGAGTCCCGCCGCCAGATCGTCGAGGTCGCCAAGGCCTTCGACATGGCCCACGAGCTCGGCATGGCCACGATCCTCTGGTGCTACACCCGCAGCTCCGGCTTCAAGAAGGACGGCACCGACTTCCACACGGCCATGGACCTCACGGCGCAGGCCAACCACCTGGGCGTCACCATCAAGGCCGACATCATCAAGCAGAAGCTCCCCGAGGTCTTCGAGTCGGGCTTCCAGGCGCTCAACTTCGGCAAGATCGACAAGCGCGTCTTCTCGGACCTCAGCACCGCGAACCCGATCGACATGACCCGCTACCAGGTGGCCAACTGCTACATGGGCCGCGCGGGCCTCATCAACTCGGGCGGCGCCTCGTCGGGTGAGAGCGACCTGGCCGAGGCCGTCCGCACCGCCGTCATCAACAAGCGCGCCGGCGGCATGGGCCTCATCTCGGGCCGCAAGGCCTTCCAGCGCCCCATGATCGAGGGCGTCCAGATCCTCAACGCCATCCAGGACGTCTACCTCAGCAAGGACGTCACGATCGCCTAAAACCGATCGCACGAAGGGCCGCCCCTCGGGGCGGCCCTTTTCGCTGCGGTGGAGCAAACTCGAATTTTTACCTAATACTAAATTCAAGATAAGAAGATCTCCCTAGCGGCTGGCGATAACTCTCTAACGCATCGATGCAGAGGGGTTGCCATGCTCGAAAACTTGCTTTCCGGCGTCCAAGCCAATACCACCTCGCACGTCTTCCGCCCTGCGGTGATGCAGCCAGCGGTGGTGCCCCCCGCCAGCCTGCCGAGCGCCCCTGTCGGCCTGGGACAGGACGTCTACATCGGTGGCACGCCTCCTGCTTTGCCGAGCGCTCCGTTGAGCAAGCAGCAGTACGAGCAGCTCGTCGACAACATGCAGGATCTTCTCGGCCGCCTGCGCGCCTTCCGGCCCTCTGCCCCCCAGCAGCCTGCCGCACCGGCAAAGCCCCCTGAAGCTGCCAAGCCGAATCCGGCTCCGGCCAAGCCTCAGGAGCCGCCCAAAGCCGAAAGCCCCAAAAAGCCCGCCGCCCCTGCGCCGGCCAAGCCTCCTGCTCCTGCGCCCAGCGCGGGCCCGACCTTCACCGTGGGCGATGGCGACACCATGTGGGGCATCGCCCAGAAGCACCTCGGCGACGGTGCTCGGTGGCCCGAGCTCTACGCCCTCAACAAGGACGTCATCGGGCCAAACCCCAACGTCATTCACGCCGGTCAGGTCCTCAAGCTGCCCGGTGGCGCCGCCAAGCCCGCCGAGCCGACGCCAGCCCCCAAGCCTGCGGCCCCGCCCGCGCCGAAGCCCGCGACCGGCGGCACCCACACCGTCTCGGGCAGCGACTCGCTCTGGAGCATCGCCCAGCGCTACCTCGGCGACGGCAACCGCTGGGGCGAGATCTACCAGCTCAACAAGGACGTGATCGGCCCCAACCCCAACGTCATCCAGGGCGGCATGACCCTCAAGCTGCCTTCGGGCGCTGCCGCGAAGCCGGCCCCGGCCGCGGTCGCCCCTTCGAGCGGCCGCAACACGAACCGAGGCGCCATCTACATCCAGCAGCCCAACGGCTGGAGCTGCGCGCCGACCAGCCTCACCATGGCCATGGCCGCGTTCGGCGTGCGCCCTGCGAACCAGAACACCGTCCAGGAGGCGATCCGCCTGACGGGCGCCAACGCCAATGTCGGCCTTCCCGGCAATGCCTCGCTCGTCGCGAGCGCAGCGCGCAAGGTCGGCCTTCAGGCCCAGTTCGTCGGGGACTCCTCGGCCGGCAGCGTGCGTGCCGCTCTCAACCGCGGCCACGGTGTGGTCCTCAACGGGTCGATCTCGGGCCAGGGCGGTCACTTCGTCTACATCGCCGGCATCCAGAACGACGGTCGGTTCATCGTCTGCGATCCTTGGCGGCCCAACATCACCAGCTGGAGCGACGCCGAGCTCAATCACTTCGCCACCGGCTACTCGGTCAACCCGCGCGGCTTCGCCGAGATCTGGAAGTAAATCCCCCCTCGACGTCCGACGCCCCGACCTCTCGGTCGGGGCGTCGGAGCGTTATTAGTAGCGCTGGCTCGAAAGTCTCAGGTGAAGACCGGGGTTCTTTTTGAGGAAGTCGGCAAGCTCCCGGCGCCCGAGACGGTACACTACCCCCGGCGTGCGCAGGCGATAGGAATAGGTCTGCTTGCCCGAGCCGTAGAGCAGGGGGATCTCGCCCAGGAAGGCGCCCCGGCCGACGGTCGCCTGCAAGCGGCCTTCGCTCAGCACCTCCACCTCGCCTTCGCCCACCAGGAAGCAATCCCGCTGCGGCTCGCCTTCGTGCGAGAGGAAGCTGCCCGCAGGCGGAGCTTCGTTGCGCATGAAGGTCTGGAGCTGGGTAATCTGAGTGGCGGTGAGGCTGCCGAAGGCCTTGCTGCCATCCAGGAGTTCCCAGGAGTCGAGCTTGCGCATCTGGGCCAGGTGGCGCAGGGCGTTGGCGATCGCCGACCCGCGCAAGAAGTACAGGAAGTCGTGCCGCTCCAGGGCGAGCGCCTTCAGGTCGCTAGCAGCGTCCACGTCGGCGGTGCGCGGCGCATCGAGGATGATCGCCGTCTCGCCGAAGTAGTCGTAGGGCCCGTAGACCTTGGGCTCCTTGCGGCCATCCCGGACCACGGCCTGGCCCGACTGGATCATGTAGAAGCGATCGCCTGGTGTCCCCTTGGTGATGATGCGCTCGCCGGCCTTGAACTCCAGGGTCTTGACCATGCCAAGAAACTCGCCGGCCTTCTCGATGCAGAAGCCCTTGAAGAGGTCCACCCGCGCGAGCACGTCCAACTGGCGGATGGCCTCGGTGGTGCGCGGCGGCTCGGCTTCTAGGGTCACGGTCTCGGAGAGGCCCGTCGGGGCCACCTGGAGCATGGAGCCTGCGGGCAGGTCCTTCTTCTGGGTGTGGACCAGGAGCATGCGGCGCTTGACGTCCTCGGGCAAGGTTTCGAGGTAGCTCGCCTGGGTGTGGATGGGGGGAATCCCCGCCTCGTGGATGACCAGGTCGTGGTGCCACGGGAAGTTGAGCAGCTCGTCGCGCCGGGCATCGCTGAGGCGGCCTTCGGCGTGCATGCGGGTGATGGTCACGGGGTCGTGAAGGGTGTCCGAGGTGTAGACGAGGCTCTTGCCGCCGCAGTAGAGCTCGAAGCCCACGGCCGGGACCGAATGCAGGGTGTAATGGAACCAAAACTCGCCGGCGCCGATGCGGATCGGCTCACCCACTGTCAGGGGCACGAAGTCGAACAGGTCCTCGAAACGCCGCTTGTCCAGGCCGATGAGGGCCCGATACTTGCGCGCGAACGAGCCCATAATGGTGCGGGTGGTGTAGACCGTGACCCGGCCCTCGGCCAGGATTTTCTGGAGGGTGCCGCTGTCGTGATCCGCATGGCAATGGGTGAGGATGAGGCTGTCGATCAGCTTGGGGTTGACCCCGCGCTCCTTGAGCCACTCGGTCGAGTCCACCGGCGGATCCACCAGGATGCCGCGGCCATTGAGCCAGAGGATGCAGCCCGAGGTCTTGGTGGTGGGGTCGAAGCCGTGCCCCGTCCCGATGAAGGTGATCCCGAAGTGGGGTGGGGTGAAGGGGGCTGGCTCGTCCGTCAACTCGCTTGCTGCCGGCGGCACGTCCAGCTCGGCGCCGATGGTCGCCACGCAGGCCCCGTGGTCATCCACCTCGAAGGTTCCACACGGCTTGCGCCGCACCGTCACCCCCTCGACCCGGGCCTCGCCCGCCGCATCGAAGGTCACGAACGAGACCATGTCGTCGAGGGCCATCTCGGTCCCGGGGCGGTACGGGTGCTGGCGGAAGAAGGCGAGCTCGGCCGCGAGATCGGGCACGGAGACCGCTGGGCGGGTCGCGGGCAGATCGGGTGCCAGGTCGATCTTGGAGGGGCCGAAGATGGCCTCCTTGAGGATGCCTGCGAGGAGGCGGCGCTGGGCGGCGTCGCAGACGACGACGATCTTGCGGCGCTTGGCGAAGAAGTTGAAGTAGATGGGGAACTCGAGGTCGGCGAAGCTGATGCCGCGCTCGATGGAGAACATGCGGGTGGGAATGACGAAGATCCGCGGCACCCCGCCCTCGTGGCGCATGGTGTCCTTGATGGTCTCAGGCACCGCGCCGAACTGGATCCCGCCTGCCGACGTCTCGACGAGCGCGCCGCCTCGCGGCAGCAGTTCCAAACGGTTTGCGGTCCCCATCCAGGCGGCTCCTTTTACCCGTGCGCGTCGAAACAGTGGCTTCTGATCACTACAATACCCGGATTGAAAGCGGGCTAGTTGGAAAAAAAACCGGGCCCCCAAAGGAGGCCCGGCGCCAGTGGCGTCTGAGTTAGATCTGGACGGTCTGGCGAGCCTTGGCGATCGCCTCACCGCTCACGAGGCGGGACTCGACCTTGGCCCAGTTGATGTTCTGGAAGACGGCATCCAGGTACTTGGCACGCTCGGTCGGCTTGTAGTCGACGGTGAAGGCGTGCTCCCAGATGTCGATGACGAGGATGGGGTTGAAGCCGGCGAAGTTGCCGTCCTCGTGCAGGGTGACCCAGTTGTCGGCGAGCTTGCCGGTGTGGGGATCCTGGCAGAGGATGGCCCAGCCCACACCGCGCATCTTGCAGACGGCCATGAAGTCCTTCTTCCAGTTCTCGACGGAACCGAAGCTAGCCTCGATGGCCTTGGCAAGGGCGGAGCCGGCGGGCAGCTCACCACCGTTCGGCTTCAGGTTGCTGAAGTAGAACTCGTGGAGGCGCATGCCGTTGTACTCGAAGCCGAGACGGCGCTTGAGCTCGGCGAAGTGGGGGTCCATCCCATCAGCCTTGCCTTCGGCGACCATCTTGGAGAGCTCGTCGTTCAACTTGTTGGTGTTGTTGACGTAGCCGGCGTAGAGGGTCTTGTGCTGGGCGATCTGCTCGTCCGAGAGGCCGACCAGACCGGTCAGGTCGTAGTTGATAACTTCGTATTTAGTGGCGGTGGCGGTCGTCATGGATGACGTCTCCTTACTAGGTAAAAAGTACGGATAGAAATCATTATCAACCCCTGCTCGGGGGGCGTCAAGCAAGCGTTCCGATTGCCCGCAAAGCAGGCGTTTGCTAGCATGGCAGGCATGTCGCTGCAAACTCCTTCGCTCGAAGCTTGGTTCAACCGATACGAGGCCGGTGCCGCCCACTCTCTGGGCAGCACCATGGTCCAGACCTGGAAGGGCGCGGATCTCGCCCCGTACTTCCCCGAGGGCTGGGGCCCCGGGGCCTTCGAGTACGGCTACGTGCCGACGCCCGGCTCCTACTCCCTGCGCGCCCTCATCGCCGCCGAGCTGGGCCTTGAAGCCGAGCAGATTTTCCTCACCGCCGGTGCGACCGAGGCCAACCACACGGTGCTGCGCGGCATGATCCGCCCGGGCGACAGCGTGGTGCTGCAGGACCCGCTCTACTACCAGTTCGCGGACCTCGCCGCCGAGCTGGGCGCCGAGGTGCGGCGCTGGACCCTGAGCCCCGATCCCTACGAGCCGGTCGATATCGCGGCGCTCGAAGCCCTCATCGACGACTCCACCCGCCTGGTAGTGCTCAACACCCCCCACAACCCCACCGGCCGCTGCCTGGACGAGAAGTCCCTGCGGGAGATCGCGCGCCTCGTCGAGGCTCGCCCTCGGACGCATCTCCTGGTCGATGAGATCTACCGGGGCGTGGGGGTGGATCTCGCCCCGAGTGCCGTCGCGCTCAGCGATCGCGCCATCGTGACCAACGCCGTCTCCAAGCGCTGGTGCCTGCCGGGCCTGCGGCTCGGCTGGGTTGCCACCCGCTCCCAGGCGCTACAGGCCTGCCTGCCCTATCACGAGTACGCCACCTGCTGCGTCAGCCGCCTCAGCGAACAGGTCATCGAGGCCCTGTGGCCCCGACGCGAGGAGCTGTTCGAAGCAAACCAGGCGATCGCCGAGCGCAACCGCCGCCGCTTCGGCGCGTGGCTGGAACAGATGAAAGGCTTGCTCGAAGGCGTCGTGCCGCCGGTGGGTGTCGTCACCCTGATCTGGCCCCAGGCGTCGAACGATCGGCAACTCGCCGCTCAGCTGCGCGAGGAGTTCGACCTGTTCTGCCTACCGGGCAGCACCCTGGGCTATCCGGGCGCCCTGCGGGTCGGCTTCGGACATCGGGACCCGGCCACCCTCGACGCCGCGCTCACTCGGCTGGAGGAAGGCCTCCGACAGTTGGCGCCAGCTCCCTCACCCATGGCGGGCGCGCGGCCATGAGCATCCTCGGAATTGGGATCGAT
Organism: bacterium; assembly: GCA_017744355.1. NCBI lineage: Bacteria > bacterium. The sequence continues at coordinate 11,115 of JAGIBK010000004.1, forward strand.
CTGGTAGACATCGAGCGCGTGCGCGGCGTGGTGGAACGCCGGGGCGCGCCCTTCCTCGCGCGGGTCTTCACCCCTGACGAGATCGCCTACTGCGAACGTCACAAGGATCCCGCCCCTTCGCTCTCGGCCCGCTTCGGCGCCAAGGAAGCGCTCATCAAGGCGCTAGGGGTCGGCTGGAAACCCGGCATGAAATGGACCGACATCGAGGTCCAGCGCGAGAAGGGGGGGCGCCCCGTGCTCGTCCTGCACGGCAGCACAGGGGCGATCGCCGCCGAACGCGGCGTGCGCACCGCGCACCTGAGCCTCACGCACGGCGAGCGCGAGGCCGTTGCCTACGTCATCCTGGAAGACTAAGGGAGCGTCGCGCTGCCACGCTCGACCGCATCGGCGAGCGGCATGCTCTGGTACAGCTCGCGCTGCAGATTCTCGTCCTCGGGGTGTCCCCCGTCGCGCAGGGTCTGCTTCATGTACTCGGTGAAGGCGTCCACCTGCAACTCGCACCCGAAGGCCCGGGCCATGGGCAGGCCCCGCTCCTGGAGCATGACGGGGGTGCTCTCGCTCTCGTAGAGGATGGTGCCGTGCACCGTCACATGGGTGTCGGTCGCCGTGACCAGGCGCGCGAACTCGGCCTGCTGGGTCATGCGCTTGGCGTGATCCGTTTCGGCCAAGCTGTTGGCGAGGTGGTAGATCAGCTTGGAATGCCACTCCCGCTTGGAGAGGAGCTGCTCCCAGATGGCGCGGGGATAGCGAGCGAAGTTGATGGGGAACTTCTGGCGGTCCAGCTGAACGCAGTCGATGTCGCAGTAGGGCAACACTTCGCGCATCGCCATCAGGGTGAGCTCGATGGCCTCAGGGCCTGTCAGGGTGCGCTGGGAAAGCCGGAAGGTGGTCTTCGTGATCGCCATGTGCATCGTCCTCGTTGCCTTCACCGGCTTTGCAGCCAGTGACCAGGAACCCCTTTGTTCCTTAGCAACCTTATACCCAAGCGAGCGCTGTTGCTCTACTTCAGGCATTTCGGACGCGAAAAAAGGGGCAGGCCTCGCGGCCTGCCCGAAACGATGATGAAGACTAGTCTGCGCGGAATGCCTGCCAGAGCATCAAGCCCACCAGGCCGAGCGACAGGACGGGGCTCACGAAGGCCGCCGCCACGGTGGCCGCGCCGAGGCCCGCGATCGCGAGCTTGTTGGGACGGGCGAGCTGACGCGTCGCGGCGATCGCCACGGGCTGGCGGAAACGGTTCGAACGAATGGTACGACGCGCCATGAGAGCCCTCCCTTCCAATACGACAGATACTTTGTACCCGGGCGGTTGCGAAATTGTGACAAACGCCCATCAAAGACTTGTTAAATTTGGATTAGGAGCCCCAGCAAAACCTGATCGCTACTCGACCTTGGCCGAATAGACCGTATTCACCTCGCTGCTGCCGTTCGCCGATCCGCCTACCACGAACAAGCGATCACCCGCAAGCACGCTCGACGCCCACATCCGCGGCGCGGGCAGGGCCAAGGCCTGCAGCGAGAAAGCGCCAAGCGAGCCGTCCGAGGCGATCGGCGCGCGCTCGATGCTGGACACGCTCGCCTCGCTGCTGGTTCCGTTCTTGCCGCCCAGCACGTAGAGGTACTGACCGATCACCCGGCTCGTATGGTAACTGCGGGGCAACGTCAACGCGGCCTGGCCGACGTAGTCGAAGGCGCCGATCGTCCCATCCGCAGCGATCGCCGCGCGCTCGTACCGGGCGTTCCCGCCACCGAGGACGTACAGGTAGTTCCCGATCGCGTGGGCCGTGTGGAAGAGGCGCGCCTCCTTCAAGGTGACGCCCGGAACGTAAGAGAACGTCCCCAGATTCCCCGAGGAGATGAGGGAGCGTTCGACGCTCTGAGGCGCCGACGAGACGTTCCCCTCACCGCCGAATACGTACAGGTAATCCTTGACCACGGCGACCGTGTGCGCCCGTCGCGAGGCCTTCATCTTGAGGGCGAGCTGCGTGAAAGGCCCCAGCGTACCGTCAGCCTTGATCTCGGCGCGTTCGATCGTATCGAGGATCCCGACGCCATTTCGGCCGCCGAACAGGTAGAGATAGTTGCCGATGACGGCCGAGGCGGCGTTTCGCCTGGAACTCGCCAGCTTCTGGGCGTTGAGCGATTCGAAGGAGCCAAGCGTCCCATCTGGCTTGATGGCTGCCCGCTCGATGGTATCTCGGACCACGTTGCTCGAAACGCCCCCGAGGACGTAAAGGTACTTATCGGTCGCAAACGTGACGTGCCCATGCCGTCCGGTCGAAGCCAGCGCGACCGGCAGCGTCGAGAAGGCGGAAAGGTTGGAGGGCGGTGGCGTGGGCGACGCCGTGGGCGACGCCGTGGGCGACGCCGTTGGCTCCACCGTCGGCTCTGCGCTCGGCGACTCTCCGGGGCTCGGATCCGTGCTCGGCGTCGGCTCCGCGGTGGGATCCGCACTCGGCGTGGCACTGGGGGTAGGGGTCGGCGTGGGTTCAGGCTGCTGGAGCAGGTCTTCGATCTTCTTCTCCAGCTCGCTCAGCTTGGTCTCGGCCCCGGCCATGCGCTCTGCGAGCAATTCGACCCGCTGGGAGATCGACTCGGGCTTGGTCAGGTCGGGCGTATCGTTCGTGTCCAGGCGTGCGATGATCTCGGAGCGGACCTGCTCCACCTCCGCCTGGCCGAAAGCCTCGAGGAGGCTGGGGCGCTCGGCAATGCGATCGAGCAGCATGTGGGCCGCGAGCGTGCTCGGCACGTCCAGCTTCAGGCTCGAGATCCCGCCCTCCCCCACCTTCACGAAGGCCAAGAGAGAGATCTGCTGCGCCTCGCCGAACTCCAGGCGCAGGATGAAGGAGCGCCCCTCGGGCAGCTTCAGGGCGAACTGGCCCTGGGCGTCGGTTCGGGTTCCCTCGATCCCAGTGACCGGCTGCAAGGCTCCGTCGAGCACGGTGATCCGGGCGTTCGGGACCAGCCCCTGCTGTCCCAGCGCCTCGTACCCCGCCACCCGGTAAGGCGCCACCGTGGTCAGGGGCGCGACCGTCGTGAGCGGGGCGACCGTCGTCAGCTGAGCGTAAGGCGCCACCGCGACCCCTTTGACGTTCATAAGGGCTTGGACAGGCGCCTTGGTCGGCAACAAATCGCCCGGCTGACCTGTGGTCGGCCGGGGCGAGACGGGGGCGGGACACGCCGCGAGCGCCAAGGGGGAAAGGCACAGCATGGTCATGATGAGCGATCGCATGCCGTTGCTACGCTTCATAGGGTCCCCCTTGGGTTGAGTGCTGACGAGACTAGGGCGAAACGGGCTGAACGGGGCGGATGAGGTCGAAGGTATCCCCGGTCCGCACCCAGGCGGCTCCTGCCATGCGGCCTACCGCCTGGAGCTTTTCCGGGTCGATGCGTCCCTGCTGGTAGAGCGAATCCCAGATGTGGAAGCGAACCACCTCGCTGATGACCAACGTCGCAGAGCCCGGGCGATCGCCGAGGTCCACCAGCTGGAGGACCTTGCACTCCATGTTGATCGGCGACTCCGCCACTCGCGGCGCTGCGACGATCTCGCTCGGGACGGGCGTGAAACCCGCCTCCACGAACTCATCCACCCCGCGCGCGAAGAAATCGGCCGACGTCTGGTTCGTCTGCTCCGCGATGGCCTGGGTCACCACGTTGACGACGAACTCGCCCGTCTCCTCAATGTTGAGGATCGTATCCTTCTTATTCCCAGTTGTGCCCCGACGCATTACCGAGAAGCTGATCGCCATGGGATCCGAGGCGACCACGTTGAAGAAGCTGAAGGGCGCCACGTTGCGCTCGCCATTGGCCGAGACGGTCGAGACCAGGGCGATGGGGCGCGGCACGACCGAGCCGTTCAGAAGCTTGTAGGCCTCCTGGTGGTTGAGGGTCGAAGGGTCGATGATCATCGGGTAGCCGCCTCCGGGGTGACGCGCCAGCTGAGGTGGTACTCGGCCCACTCGGTCGCAAGCGCCGAGTCCGTCAGCTTGAGCGGGTTCTTGGTATCGACCATGACGGCGATCTCGTCGGTGGCTTCCTTGCCCGCGGCCTTCTGGGCGGCCTTGGGGTGGGGCCCGTGGTGGATGCCCGCCGGGTGGAAGGTCACCATCGCCGGCCCGATGTTCTGGCGGCTGAAGAAGTCACCGTCGTGGTAGAAGATGACCTCATCGTAGTCGATGTTGCGGTGGTAGAAGGGCACCCGCATGGCCTCGGGATCACTCTCGAAGGGCCGGGGCACGAAGGTGCAGATGACGAAGTTGCCGCCGAGGAAGGTCGTGTGCACGCTCGGGGGCAGGTGGTAGCGGTGGCTCATGACCGGACGGATGTCCCGGACGTTGAGCTTCCAGACCGACAGATCACCCTTCCAGCCCACCACGTCCATCGGGTGGTAGGGATAGAAGACCGAGGTGAAGACGCCTTCGCGCTTGATGCGCACCTCGTACTCGCCCGCGGGCGCATCCAGCACCGGAGCGGGCTCAGGGCTCTTGAGGACGCTCCAGTCGAAGACGGCGTTGGGCCCCAGAGGACCACGATCGGGCAGGGTGATCTCGCCCTTCGACTCGATGAAGAGGAAGAAGTTGTCCGTGGTGCGAGGCAAGAGGCGATAGGTGGTGCCCTTGGGGATCACCAGGTAATCACCGCGCTCGAAGTCGAGCACGCCGAAGTCGCACTCCAGCGTCCCTTCGCCGCGGTGCACGAAAATCACGTCGTCCCCGTCCGCGTTGCGGAGCCAGTAGGGCATCGGCTCGTTCAGGCGCGAGATCTTGAGGGCCACGTCGTCGTTGTACATGAAGGTCTCGGGCAGGCCGCGCAGCGCGTCGGTCGCATCCGAGGGCGTGAGCTTGGCCGTGTCGAGGGCGCGGGGCTTGAGGGGCCCTTCGATGCGGATCCAGTCGGTGGGCTGGTGGGTGTGGTACAGGTGCGACACCCGGCCGAAGAAGCCCTTGCGGCCGTGCTCGTCCTCGTAGGTGCCTTCGGGCAGCCCTACGTGGGCCTGGGTGGTCGCCTTCCCCTTTGACTGCGGATACACGGTCTTCCTCCCTTACGATTGACGGACGACGCGGTTGCGGAGCGTGCCGAGCTTCTCGATTTCAAGCTCGATCACGTCGCCGGGCTGCACCCAGCGATCCAGCTCGTAGCCGCAGCCGCCGCCGACGGTGCCCGAGCCGAAGATGTCGCCGGGGTAGATCGTCTCCTCGCGGGAGACGTGGGCAATCATCTGCTCGAAAGTCCAGTGCGAGGTGCCGGAGTTGCCGTCCGACCAGGTCTCGCCGTTGATGCGCGCGGTCATGCGCAGGTTGCGCGGATCGCCCACCTCGTCGGGAGTGACGAGGTACGGCCCGATGCCAGTGGCGAAGTCCTTGCCCTTGGCGGGCCCGAGGCGCAATTGCACCTCCTGCATCTGGGCGTCGCGCGCGCTGAAGTCGTTGAGGATGCAGTAGCCTGCGATGTACTCGTGCGCCTTCTCGACCGGGATGTTGCGGCCCTCCTTGCCGATGACGCAGGCGATCTCGAGCTCGTAGTCGAACTTCTCGGTGTAGGAGGGCCACTGGATGTCCACGTCGGGGCCCACCAGCGAGCGATTGTTGCCCTTGTAGTAGACGGGCAGCTCGTACCAGAGCTGGGGCATCTCCTGGCCGCGCCGCTCGTAGCCGCGCTTGGTGTGGGCCTCGAAGGCCAAAAAGTCGCGCAGCATGTTCGCCCGGGTCAAGGGGCTCAAGAGCCGCACCTCGTCCACCGAGTAGAACAGGGCGCCGGCATCCGCGCGCGGCGCGAGCGTGCCCGCCACGAAGCGCGAGAGCAGGGCCCGGGCAGCCTCCATCCCGAGGGCGCCGCTCTCGAGGAAGCGAAGCATGTCGGACGGGAAGTAGACGTCGGCAAAGCGGCCGGCGGCCTCGCGCGAGAGCTCGGGCAGGGCGGCGATGTAGGCGGCGTTGAGATCGAGGATGCGATCGCCGACCACCGCTCCGAGCCGATTGATCAGGCCGAGGGGGGTGGCGACCTCAAAAGTGACGAGCTTCAAACAGGACCTCCGGTGAGGGGAAACGCGCCTGACACCGAGGCCTGGCGCCCATTTCCATGCTACCACGCTGGTTTCCCACTCCGCCAGTCAACATAACCCCCGAACATAAAGTGTGCAAGGAACACGGAAACGCCCTCCCACGGGCTGTTACGATACCCTCACGACTTTCACGAGAGGTGAATCCATGCGCCATCGACCGAATGCGGCCATCCTGGGTGGCCTCGTCCTCGCCGCCGCCCTGACCCTCGCCCTTCCCGCCCGCGCCGAAGCGCCGCAAGAAGCCGTCCTGGTGGGCGGAAAGAGCGTCTTCTCGCTCGGCGACGGCAACGGCCTCTCGGGCAGAGAGCGCGCCATGCGCGTCACCGAAAAGCTCAACCAGTGGCTCGCCGACCCCACCGCCATCACCGCGCTGCGCGTCGAGCGCCTGCGCCGGGGCCCCGCCGTCATGCTCGGCGACGAAGCCCTCTTGACCGTGACCGAGTCGGACGCCGTGAGCGCCGGCACCAGCCGCGAGGAGCTGGCCCAGACCTGGGAAGAGCGCCTCGAAGCGGCGGCCTCCGAGGCCCGCGCGGCCAAGGAGGGCAATCCCTTCGGCTCGGGGCTCGCCATCGCCAAGAACCTGCTGGCGGCGCTGGGGGTGCTCTTGGGCGGCACGATCGCCGCCTGGCTCATCACCTGGGGCGCTTCGCGCTTCGCCGAGCTGCTCGGGCAACAGAACTCGCGTCTCAACCCCAATCTGATCGCTGTGGCGGGCGGCGTCGCCTCGGTGGCGGTCGCCATCGGCTCGGTCGCCAGCGCCCTCTCGTACCTGCCGGGAGCCTATTCGCTGCCCGTCACCATCACCTTGGTCGCCCTCGGGGCCATGGCCCTCATCGCCTCGGCCGAGTCCCTCGGCAACGTCGCGGGCGGCCTCGTGGTCAAGTGGAACGCGCTCTACACGGTGGGCGACCACGTGCGGGTCGGCGGCTTCGCCGGGCGGGTCAAGGCCGTCGGCCACCTCTTCACCCGGCTCGAGACCGAACACCACGGCGAGCGCCTGATCCCCAACAGCAGCATCCTGCGCCGCGGCGCGGCCCTGCTTGCCGCCCCCAGCCTCGCCGAGCTCAAGGTGAGCATCCGCCTCGCCTACACCGTCTCGCGCGACCTGGCCCAGGCCATCGTCGTCGAGGCCGCCCTGCGCACCCAGGGCCTGAGCGACGAGCCCATGCCCGAATGCCTCGTCTCGGAGCTCGAGGACGAAGTCATCCGCTACGAGTTGCACGGCCGGGTCCTCAAAGGCCAGACCCCCGAGGTGGTCGCCTCGCGCTTCCACGTCAACCTCCTGGACGTGCTGGGCGAGAACGCCCTCGCGCCTGGCGGCCAGCCCATGCCCCGCCCCAAGACCCGGCTCGGCGTGACCACCCTCGAGCAAACCCGCCACCACAGCGCCTGAGCAGCCGCCCCGCAGCGGAGCTAGCCCCTGATGCACGAAGGCCCTCGCGGATCTTCGTGCGATCGGCGTGCTCCTTGAAAGGAGCCGGGGCGTCAGCATGGGGTGCGCGCATCTGGTGAGCGAGGGGAGGTCCCCATGTTCGACGAGAGCTACCCCACCTCCACACCGGTCCTCGCCGTGCGGGACATGGTCGTCTTCCCCGGGGTGGTCGTGCCCATCACCGTCGGGCGCGAGATGTCGTTGCGCCTGATCCAGGACGCGGTCGAGAGCGGCGAGGCCATCACCATCGCCACCCAGCGCGACATGGAGCGCGAAGAGGTCACCCCGGCCGACCTGTACGAGATCGGGACCCTCTGCAAAATCCACCACATGCTCCAGTTGCCGAGCAACACCCTCAAAGTCATGGTCCAGGGCCTGGAGCGGGTGAAGATCGGTCCCTACACCCAAGAAGAACCCTACTTCGTCGCCGACGTCACCCCCATGCCCGATGTCGAAGCGCGCGATCGGGTGGTCGAGGCCATGATGCACAACGCCACCCAGCTCTTGCAGCGCTACGGCGAGAACCTCCAGGGCTTCCCCGAGGAGCTCGTCACCATCGCCCTCAACATCGAGGACCCCAACAAGCTCACCTACCTCCTGGCCTTCAACCTCCACTTCAAGCTCGCCGAGCGCCAGGCGCTCCTCGAGGCCGAGGGCCCCAAGGCCAAGCTCGACAAGCTCTGCGAGATCCTCACGGCCGAGGTCGAGCTGCACCAGCTGGGCGCCTCCATCCAGAACCAGGTCCAGAGCACCCTCGGCAAGACCCAGAAGGAGTACTTCCTGCGCGAGCAGCTGCGCGCCATCCAGAAGGAGCTGGGCGAGTCGGACGAGCGCATCGCCGAGGTCAGCGAGCTGCGCGAGAAGATCGACCAGGCAGGGCTTCCCCCCGAGGTCCTCAAGGAGGCCGAACGCGAGCTGGGCCGCCTCGAGAAGCTGCCGCCGGGGGCCGCCGAGCACACGGTGATCCGCACCTACCTGGACTGGATCGTCGCCCTGCCCTGGAACCAGGCCACCCCGGACCAGCTGGACATCCAGCGCGCCCGCGAGATCCTCGATGCGGACCACTACGACCTGGACCTCATCAAGAAGCGGATCCTCGAATACCTGGCGGTCTACAAGCTCAAGCACGACCGCCTGGGCGAGACCAGCCTGCGCGGCCCCATCCTTTGCCTGGTGGGCCCGCCCGGGGTGGGCAAGACCTCGCTCGGGCAATCCATCGCCCGCTCTCTGGGCCGCAAGTTCGTGCGCATGAGCCTGGGGGGGATGCGGGACGAGGCCGAGATCCGCGGCCACCGCCGCACCTACATCGGGGCGATGCCCGGACGGCTCATCCAGGCCATCTCTCGCTGCGGGTCCAACAACCCGGTCTTCATGCTCGACGAGATCGACAAGCTCGGGGCGGACTTCCGCGGGGACCCGGCCTCGGCCCTGCTGGAGGTGCTCGACCCCGAGCAGAACCGCGACTTTCGCGACCACTACCTGGACGTGCCCTTCGACCTGTCGCGGGTGCTGTTCATCGCCACCGCCAACCTCCTCGACCCGGTGCCGCCGGCACTGCGCGACCGGATGGAGGTCCTGCAGCTCTCGGGCTACACCGCCGAGGAGAAGGTCGCGATCGCCGAGCAGTACCTGGTCCCCAAGCAGCTCAAGGAGCACGCGCTGAGCCCCCGAGAGCTGAAGTTCACCCCCGAGGGGATCCGCACCCTCATCGGCGAGTACACCCGCGAAGCGGGCGTGCGCAGCCTGGAGCGCGAGATCGCCTCGATCTGCCGGAAGGTGACCGTCGAGCTGACGACGGGCACCTTGCCCAAGCGCGGGATCGTCATCACCCCGGCCAAGGCCCGGCAGTACCTGGGCAAGCGCCGCTTCTTCCCCGAAGAGGCCGAGCGGCCCGACCTGCCCGGCATCGCCACGGGGCTCGCCTGGACCGAGGCGGGGGGCGACATCCTCTTCATCGAGGCGACCGCCAACCCCGGCACCGGCCAGCTCCGGCTGACGGGCAAGCTCGGCGACGTCATGAAGGAATCGGCCCAGGCCGCGCTCTCCTACGTCTGGAGCAAGGTCGGCGCCCTCGGGATCCCCGGGGACTACTTCCGCACCAACGACGTGCACCTGCACGTGCCCGCGGGCGCCATCCCCAAGGACGGCCCCAGCGCGGGCATCGCCATCGCCACCGCCATCGCGAGCCTCGCCACCGGCCGCCTGGTCCTGCCCGAGGTCGCCATGACCGGCGAGATCACCCTGCGCGGCCGGGTGCTGCCGGTGGGCGGCATCAAGGAGAAGGTGCTCGCCGCCCGCCGCGCCGGGATCCGGACCGTCATCCTGCCGCGTCACAACGAGTCGGACCTCGCGGACATCCCAGCCGAGTTGCTGCGCGAGATGAAGCTCGTTTTGGTCGAGACGGTGGACGAGGTGCTCGCAAGCGCCCTGTGCCCGGCGCCGCGCAAGGTCGAGAAGCCCGCGGGCGTGCCCCCTCGCTCAAGTCAGCGCCTTGGCGCCTCAAAAACGCCCGCATCTTGAACGGCTTTGAACAAAGCAACCCCTCTTTCTTCTCGGGGTAGACTCCAGGAGCACAGCGGCCCACGGCACAGGCCTGGGCCTTGCATGCTTAGGAGGATGTCGGTGGTGAAACATTCGAATCGTGCGCTCGTCCTCGGGGCCATGAGCCTGCTACTGGCGGCCTGCGGCACGGGCATCCAAGAGCCGGTCTCGCGCGCTCAGCTCGGCGTCCTCGAGGCGCGCACCGAAGCCATGGACGCGATGTTCGCGAACAAGGTCGCCGTGGTCAACATGGCGGAGGTCGCTCTGGGCAAGCTCGCGCAGGCGAACGGCGGCTCCCAGGCCGTCAAGGACTATGGCCGCAAGATGGAGCAGGACCACTCCATGGCCAACGAGAAGCTCACGGCGATCGCCACGAAGAAAGGGATGACGCTGCCCAAGGACCTCGACGCCGAGCACAAGGCCCTCTACGAGCGCCTGTCCAAACTCACGGGCAAAGCCTTCGACACCGCCTATCGGGAAGCGATGGTGAAGGGGCACGAAAAGGCCATCAAGCTCTTCGAGGAAGAAATCGCCAAGGGCCAGGATGCCGACCTCAAGGACTTTGCCACCAAGACGCTGCCAACGCTCAAGGAGCACCTCAAGCTCGCCGAGCAGCTCCCCGGCTAGATGCCCGCCCCCGCCTCGAACGAGGCGGGGGCCTTTCTCACTGGACGAGGCCCAGGAAGTCCTTCTTGACCCACTCGGGACTCTGCTGCACGTCCCAGACCTGGAGCCCATCGAGGGTGCCCAGGGCGCAGGCCGTGAAGTTGCTAGACGTGCCCGAGAAGAGCAGGCGCCCGAGTGGGCTGTTGAAGATAGGGCCTGCGTAAGGGTGAGTCGCCACCTTCTCCCCATCCAGGTACAGCTCCATGCCGCGCGGCCCCCAGCTCGTCGCCAGGTGGTGCCATGTATCCGCGCGCCAGGGCGTCGTCGTGGTCGGCCGATAGGTCGCAACATTCCAGGCGGTGCCGCTGTGGAGCTGGAGCCGCAGCTGGGGGGTACCGTCCGCGGCCCGATAGGTATCCAGGTTGAAGACGTCGTCGCCGTTGTCCGCCCGCGTCACGCCGAAGACCATGGTCGGGCGCTCGCCCCAGTGGTAGGCGGGCCGGTACCAGAAGGCCGCGGTCCCTTGCGAGCGGTTGAGGTAGCGATTGGCGTCGAAGGCGAGGGTGTCGGGCCCGGTGCCGTCGCCCCCGTAGGGGGTGGGGTAGTCCGCCTCCTCGACCTGGAAGCCGTCGAACCAGGCGGTGCCGGTGCGGCGGCGCAGGATCGGGATGACCTTGGCCGTTGTACAGGTGTTGACGAAGGTCTTGGTGACGCTGATCCGCGTCCAGCCGAAGGTCCCCACCGGCGCCGGGCAGGAGTTGATGATGTCCGGGACCGAGAGCGGACCGCTCGCCAGGTAGGGATCCAGGTAGATGCCGAAGTCGATCCCGTCCGGGCTGCCGGTGATCCCCTGGCCCTTCACCCAGACCGAGAAGGTATAGGTACGGCCCGCGCGGAAGGTCTGATTCAGCATGTAGTGGACGTAATCCTCGTTGGCGCTCGCCTTGGTGACCCGCAGCGATCGCGCCCCGAAGCGGTACACGTTGGGATCGAGCGCGAACTGGCCTCCGTTGCTCCCGCTCAAGAGCATCCCGTCTGGCACCCCGTCGGCATCGCCGTCCAGCTCGAAGCTGGAGTTGGGGGCGAGGTTGGTCCCCAAATCCACGACCACCCCGGTTCCCACGCGGCCCGAGGCCAGGGTGGTCCCGACGCGCTCGTCCGCGTTCGAGAAGCCCTGGATCACGCGCTGGCCTTGCGGCGCGTAGTCGGTGGCCCCGCCTCCCTCCTCGAGTTGGAGGGCATCCACGTAGACCGTCGCGGGGAAGGTGACCTCGCCTGCGACGCTGCCCGGCCGGAACAGGGCGATCGCCCGCGGGGTCGAACCCGTCGCGGTGAAGCTGAAGGAGTAGCGCCGCCACTGCTGGGTGAGCACGAAGTTCGGGCTGTTGAAGCGCGTCAAGGCATCCGTCTGCGGGTTCACCTGGAACTGCAGACGCTCCCCGCCGCTGGCCCCGCGGGCGTAGAGCGAGTAGGTGTAGGTCTTGCCGGCCTCCAGGCCAAGCCCCTTGCTGAGCAGGAACCCGCCCGCGTAGCCCTGGCCGAGCCACATGTCCCCCGCGGCGTTGGCGGTGAAGCGTAGCGCCTGCTTCCCCTCATGGACGACGCCCGTCTCGATCGAATAGGTGGCCGCGGCGACCGGGTTGTGGAAGAACCACTCACGCAGCGCAGCGTCCTCGAAGCCCGGATTCACGAGCAAGTTGCGGCTGCGATCGCCCATCCCAAGGCGCCAGACCCCGCCCGGACCGGGTCTCACGAACTGGACCGGGTCCATGTCGCCAAGCAGGGCCTCTTGGACCAGGGCCTCGACCTGACGCACCAGGGCCTCGGAGGCCCCTGCGCCGAGGGCCGAGGCACGAGGGGTCCCGGTGGTGGTCTCGTAGCTCACCTTGCCGATCACGTCGCTCGCCGCCAGGCCCAGGTGGTCCCAGAGGAGGCCGACCGCCGTGGTCATGCTCGAGAGCTGGATGGCCGTCCCGCTGACGCTGGTCCAGCCACTCGCGGTGAACTGCACCAGGGTCCTCAAGCGGAAGACCGGGCTACCGGCTCCGGCGAGGGTCTTGGAGGATTCGAGCAGGTAAAGCCCGCCCACGGCCGGGGTGAAGGCGCCGAGGGCCTGAACGGTGAAGGTCCCGTCCGGCGCGGTGATCCCGGTGCCCTTGGCCTGAAGGGTCGCCGGATCGAGGAGGGTGACGGTGGCGTTGACCCGCACCTGGCTGACGTTGGCCTGGGCGGCGTACGAGTCGTCGAGCACCAGCCGCCCCGTGAAGAGGGAAGCCCCCACGAGCGCGCGTGCTGTATTCGAGGGGCCTGGCGCCGCGGCCGGTGGCAGCTGGCAGCCGAGCAAGCTCAGGGCAGCCATCAGAAAGGCGATCGTCACGCGCAAGCAACGGGCCATGGCGCTACTCCTGGCTGAGCCCGCGCGCGTCGCGGGCGATTTCGTCGGCGGCCTTGGCGTAGTCGTAGGTGCGGAGCTGGTCGATGGTCCCCTCCAGGTTGGTGACGCCCCCGCCGAAGTTCCGGCCGACGTAGAGATCGAGCGGGTCCTCGTTCATCAGGGCGTTCGGGACCACGCTCGTCGCAAGCGCCCCATCCAGGTAGAGGGCCACCTTGGACGCGCTCCAGGTGAAGGCCACGTGGTGCCACTCGTTGGCCTTCCAGTGGGAAACCGACACGCTCGGCGCCTGCTGGGGCTGCCCACCGACCCGGTACCAGAGGATCAGGGTGCCGTTCTCCTTGAAGAGGCTCACGACCTCGTTCTGGACGGCGACTGCCGGATCGTCGAACTCGACCAGGTAGTTGCGCTGGGTCGAGTTGCCCGGCCAGGTGGGCTTCACCCAGAACGAGACGGTTCCCGCGCCCTTCTTGAGCATGCCCTCGCGGCGGAAGGCCAGGGAGTTGGCAGGCAACAGCCGCTGCACCCGGTTGTTGTTGTCGTCACCCACCAGGATGGCGCCGTCCGGCGCGTAGGCGAGCCCCCGCGCGTTGGCGAACTGGCCGTTGCCCGGGCCGGGCCCACCGAAGGCCCCGATCAGGTTGCCGAAGCGATCGAACTTCTGGATGCGGGAAGCCGAGCTCTCGGCGACCCAGACGTAGCCCGCATGGTCGATCAAGACGTCCTCGGGGTCCTGGAACTGACCGGGGGCCGGGCCATTGACGCCCCACTTGCGCAAGAAGACGCCGTTCGCGTCGAAGACCTGGATGCGGTGGTTGGCCCGATCGGCTACGAAAATGTCGCCGTTGGGGGCAATCGCCACCCCCATGACGGCGGCGAAGGCGCCGTCGGCGGCCGAGGTGGCGACGGTATTACCCGCGCTCGTCGTCCAGGTGACACCCCCGCCGATGCCTCGCAGGAAGTTGCCGTTGGGGTCGTACTTGAGGATACGGTGGTTGCTAGAATCCGAGATCCAGACGTTGCCTGCCGCGTCGAAGCGCGCGTGGTGTGGGTAATTCAGGCCGTTGTGGGCTGCGCTGCTCGCCGTTCCCGTCGGCGAGGTCCAGCGCGAACCCTGGCCGATCCCCCACAAGAGGTTGCCGCTCGGGTCGAACTTCTTGACCTGGTGGCTGGCGAAGTCGGTCACCAGCAGGTTGAAATTCCCGTCCACCGAGACGCTGACCGGGTGCCAGAACTGCATGGCGCCGTCGCCCTTGGTGCCGAAGCTCCAGAGCAGGGCGCCGTCGGGGGTGAACTTCCGGATGCGATAGTTGCCGAGGTCCGGGGCGTAGACGTTGCCCAACCGGTCCGCGGTGGGCCCGAGGGTCCGCTGGAGCACGTCACGGCCGCCGATCTGGCCGTCGAAGAGCGCGATCCCATTGGCGCTGACGACGGCGCGACCGCCGTCCTTACCCCGCACCGTCGTGATCCGCTGCCCTTCGAGGGTTCCGGTCTGGTAGGCCTCTTCAAGGTCGAAGAGGACCCGGCCGGCCGAGGGACCGTAGGCCAGGCGATAGGTGGCATCGGCGGCCGTGTAGGCGATCCAGCGCACCGGGTCGAGGTTGACGGCGAGGGCCTGGCTCACCAGAGCGCTCACCGCGTCGAGCTCGGCGTTCGTCACGCCGGCTCCTTCGGCGAAGGAGCCGGTGGCCGGATCGAGACGACCCAGCAGGGCGCTGCCGTCGCGGGCGCGCAGGTCCCGAATGACGGCAAGGGCCGTGGTCCGTGCGCTCAGGACGATCCCTGCGCCGCCTGCTGCGGCCTCGGTCGAACCCGAGAGCGCACGCCAGCGGTTCCCGTCCCAGCTGACCAGGGTGCGGAAGCGCAGGGCGGCGCGATCGCCCGCTGACCCGAAGCTCTTGAGGGCATCGAGGGCGTAAACGGCGTTGGTCGTCGGAGCGAAGGAAACGAAGGGGTTGAGCGAAAAGGCCCCCGAAGCATCGGTCAGGCCGGTGGCGACCACCTGGTTGGAGGCATTCAGCAAGGTGACGGTGGCGTTGGCCACCAGATCCGAAGCACTCGCCTGAGCCGAATAGCCGGCCACGATCCGGCCCCAGAGGGGTGCTGCTTGGGCCTCAAGCTCGGTTGGCGGCACTGTGACGACGGGCCGGCCGGGTGCGAGGCACCCGCCCAGCGCGATCGCAACCGCCACTCCCATCCAAAGCCGCCGCATGGTCCCTCCGGCTCAAATCCCCTGCTAGAGGGAACATACCCGGGATGAGAAGCGGCTAAGCGAGTGTTTACCGGAGCTGGCGGCGCAGCGCGTGGATGATGTCCGGGGCGACGCGTTGCGTGCCCCAGTCGATGGCCCATGCGGGGATCAGGGGAATACCGGGATCGAGACGCACCTTGTAGATCACCAGGGTTTCGTCCCCGTCCGGCACCAGGTGCCACGAGCCGACGACCTCCTTGACCGTGCCCTCGACCCGGTGCCAGGTGATGGAGCGCTTATCCGCCGCGTGGGTGATGCGGTTGACCACCCAGCGATCGGTCATGGGCCAGGGGTAATCGAGCAGCGAGTAGTGATCCTCGACGGGCCCCTCCTTGGAGCGGGTGTCGGTCTTGAGGATGCCCTTGAAGATCTTGTCGTAGCGATCGTAGTCGATCAGCACGTTCCAGACGCGGTCGGCCGAAGCCTTGACCAGCCCGACGCACAGCACGTCCTTGAGGGTCGACTCGTGGGTGTTGCGCAGGCGCACGACCACCTCGCCCTGCTCGACGGCCTTGACCTCTCGGGCCGAGAGGTCGAGCCCCGCCTCGGGAAGGGCGGCGGCAGGACGCATGAGCGTTAGGGCCAAGCAAAGCGGGACCAGGCAGGCAAGAAGTCGCGATCGCATGGAAGGTTTATACCGATTCTCAAGCGCCCTTGCAACCACCCCTCACGAAGATGCCCCCCGGCTTTGCCGGGGGGCATCGTGAAGAAGCTAGCTACTGTGCGAGGGCGGCCGCCGGGGCCTGGGTCTTGGCGTACCAGACGAGGAAGCCGCGCAGGCCGAGCAGGTAGGTGTGGAACTTGTAGGCCTTCATCTCTTCGTAGGCCTTGTCGTAGCTCCAGCCATCGTGGCTGATGCGGTAGGCGAAGGCGGCGGTGCCGGTGCGATCGCGGCCCTGCATGCAGTGGAAGTAGAGGGGACGCGCCGACGGATCGTTGGCGAGGGTCAGGAACTTGTTGATGTTCTCGAGCTTGGGCGGGGTGATGATGCTCAAGGGGATCGAGACGAACTTGATGCCGCGCGCCTCGGCCCAGGCCTTCTCCTGCGCGACGACCTTCTTGTCGTTCTCGAAGTTGACGATGGTCTTGCAGCCCATCGCGAGCAGCATGTCCATGCCCTTCTCGGTGGGACGGGCGCCGCGCCACAGGTTGGGCTCGAGCTTGCCCAGGTTGCCAAGATCCTCGGCGGGAGGCTTGGGCCAGATGCCTTCGGCGCCGGGCTCCAGGGGGGCGTTGTCGATGAGGCGATCGGGGGACGCCGCCGCCAGGCGCTCAAGCGCGGCGGCAGAGGGAACGGACTCGGCGACCACGCGGTTGCTCGACGCGCCGCTCAGAGCCCCACCCTGCTGGGGCGAGGCCATGCCGCACCCAACGAGCGAAACGGCCATCGCCGCCGTGAGCAGCCCTTGCGTCCAGTGACGAAGCTTCATGGTCCCTCCTCGAAACACACCTTACGATGGATTGGTTATCGGAACGACGACGGATCTCTGACGAGAGTTAACCAAACCTTAAACGGATCTTCGTCAGGTGTCAAACTCTCAGGGGGCCGGTGGCCGCCGCGACGGGCAGGTGGATCCGGAAGGTCGCCCCTTGGCCGAAGGCGCTCTCGAGGGTGATCCGGCCCCCGTGCATGGCGACGAGCTCACGGGCGATGGCCAGACCCAGGCCCACCCCGCCGCGGCGGCGGGTCAGCGAGCGATCGGACTGGTAGAAGCGGTCGAAGACGAAGGCATGCTCCTGGGGATCGATCCCGATCCCTTGATCGCTCACCGAGATGACCACGCCGCCGGGCTCCTTCTCGGCCCGCAGGCTCACGTCGCTCCCCTCGGGCGAAAACTTGGAGGCGTTGGAGAGCAGGTTCAGCACCACCTGGATCAGGCGCTGCGGGTCCCCGTGGATGAGGGGCAGATCGGCGGCGATGGTCACGTTCAGGCGCTGGCGCTTGCGGTCGCAGAGGGGGGTGGCGATCGCGAGCGCCTGGGCCAAGAGGTCGCTCAGCGACGTCAGGCGCGGCTCCAGGCGCAGGGTGCCCCCCGCGATGCGGGCCACGTCCAGGAGGTCATCGACCAAGCGTGCGAGCTGACGAGTGGCCGAGAGAATCCCGGCCACGAACTCCTCTTGGCCGGGGCTCAAATCACCGGCGAGCCGATCCTCCAGGAACTCCCCGAAGCCCAGGATCGCCGCCACCGGCGTGCGCAGCTCGTGGCTCACCACGCTGAAGAACTCGTCCTTGTGGCGATCGAGGCGGCGCAGATCCGCGAGGGTCGCTTCCAGGTAAGCGTTGGCCTCGGCCAGCTCGGTGGTTCGCTCCTCGACCAGGCGGCTGACGCGCTGACGCTCCTCGGCCACCTGCCGGTTCTGCTCCTTCAGCTCATCGGCAACACTCTCGAAGAGCAGCGAAAAGCAGCCGATGGGCTGCAGAATCAGGGCAACCAACAGCAAGACGGTGCTCAAGAGCGTCAAGGCCGGCCACCATACCGAGAGGGCAAAGCAAGTGTAGGAGAGGAAGATGAACGTCGTCGAGACCAGGAGGATGGTCCGCGCCAGGGTACGGGAACGCTGCCAGAAGCGCCAGTAGAGCCCCTGCTGGAAGACGCTGCTCGCGCCCGCGATCCCAACCCAGGTCAGCTGTGCCGGCAGGGCGTAAGGGGCCGGATAAATGACCAAAAGCGAGAGGGCCAGAATCCCGAGACCAATCCAGCCCACGTAGGGGCGCAGCGTCAGGCGGTTTTCCGTCAACCTCAGGTTGAACTCGGTGGCCGTCGCCACCAGCACCCAGTAGGAGGCGGCCCAGAAGGTGGCAAGCCACGCGGGCGCCTCGCCCCGCGCGAAAAAGGAGGCCCCCAAGAAGAGGCCAGCCGCTCCGCACATCCACGCGTACGGCCACGCGTAGGCCCGGTGGTACCGCCGGGCCATGTGGAAGAAGAGCAGACCCTCCAGCAAGCAGACGGCAAAGCTGACGAGGATCAGGGCCTCGGAGAAAAGGTGCATCGCTAATAAAATTCCACAACAAAGTATGAAGAAAGCTATCGTAGCACAAAAAAACGAAGGAGCCGTTTTGCGGCTCCTTCGTCATCGCTCTTCGAGTCCTCGTCCGCTAAGCCGGCGCGAGCACCCCCACGATCCGCGTCAGGCGGTCTTCGGGGGCCAGGTCGACCTCCACCTTGGCGACCTCGCCGCCCCGGAAGCGATCGAAGTCCGCCTCCCGGAAAACGCCCGGGCGCACCGTCACCACCTGAGGCTTGCGCTCGGCGATGACCGCCACCGTCAGGATCTTCTCGGCGAAGGTCTGGCGGGTGACGCGCAGGAGGCGCTCGGCGTCGTCGAGTTCGAGGTCGGTCGCATCGGCCAAAAAGCCCGTGCCCAGACGGGCGGCGAGGCGCGGGGCGAGATCCTCGCCCGCGCGGCTCGCCGAGAAGAGGAAGATCTCGGGCTTGTAGGCGGCGACCAGCTGGCCCAGGGCCTTGGCGTAGGCCTCGAGCTGGAAGGTCTCGAGCACGGGGTGCTCGGCAAGCATCACCGTGTCAGCCCCGTAGCCGATGAGGTCCTTGGCGAGCGCCTCGCCGCCCGCAAGCACCACCGCCTGCACCCGCGCCCCCAACAGGTCCCCGAGCTCGCGGGCCTTGCCCATGAGCTTGCGGGTCTCGGGGGCGACGTAGCCGCCCTCGGTCTCGACGTAGACCCAGATGTTGCGGTACTCGTTGCCGGTGTTGAGGGTGCCGCTCGCGCTCGCCGCCTCAGCCAGGGCCGCCTCCTGGGACTGGGCCCAGGCGAGCCAGGGGTTGTCCATGTCGTTGCTCATCGCTGCTCTCCTACTTGCCTACCTTGGCCACGCGCACGACCTTGGTCAGCGCGCCCGCGAGCCCCACCGTCTGCGGCGCCACCCCGAGATCCGCGAGGGTCCAGGTGGTGAGGGGCTTCTTGGCCGCCTTCATGATGCCCATGGCGGTCGCCAGGCGCGGGGTCTTGGCCTCGCGGGTCACCGAGGCGACCGCGGGCAGCGGGCACTCGATCTGCTGGTGGGCATCACCCCACGCTTGCTCGGCGACGAGCTTGCCGTCCGAGAGGGTGGCCGCGCGGATCGCCGAGACCAGCGGCCGCTCGGCGAGCTCGGCGACCATGGGGGCGATCGCCCCGGTCCAGCCGTCGATCGAACGGCGCCCGGTCAAGAGCAGATCCACCGGCCCGAGCTTGTCGAGCGCCGCCTTGAGGACCCGGGCGGTCGCGAGCGCGTCCGAGCCCGCCGCCAGCGGGTCGGTGACGAGGACGGCCTCGTCGGCGCCCATGGCGAGGGCCTCCTTGAGGGCGTCGCGGGCCGTCTCGGGGCCCATGGAAAGGACCGTGATCTTGTCGGCGGGGCCCTTGAGGCCAAGCGCCAGCTCCAGGGCGTACTTGTCCTCGGGGTTGATGATGCCCTTGGTCAGATCCCGCGCCACGACCCCGGTCTTGGGATCGAGCTTGACGTCGGTCGTGTCGGGGACCTGCTTGATGGCGACGACGATGTGATGGCTAGCCATGCCCGAAAGCCTCTCCGTTTCTCGTGATGTCTCGCAGTCGAACGAAGTTAGTGAACACTCACTAATGTACCCCAAAAAATCGCTTCCGTCCCGCCGAAAAGTATCGGCGATCGCAAGCGAGGGTATAAGGAAGTGCCCGCCGCCTTCGACGCTCCAGAGAGATGGACTTGATGCCGAGACGCTCGCCCCTACGCCACGGCGCCCTGCTTTTGCTCCTGGTCGGCCAGGTCGGCTGCGCCCCCCATGTCGCAGGCGTCGGGACCGACGGTCTTGAAGGCTTCTCGGGCCAGGTCATCGGCCTCGACGGCAAGCCCGCGGCGGGCGTGACGGTGAGGGGCTACCTGGTTTCCAACAACGCGGCGAACCTCGTCTCCAACAACGCCGCCACCTACCGGATCGCCGCGAGCAACGGCCTCGAAGCCCGCAGCGACGCCCAGGGCCACTTCAAACTCGAAGCCTCCAAGGGCGCGGCCCTCAACGTGGAGGCCATCCTCTCGGACAACGTCAAGGCCCTGAGGCTCAACGTGGGCGCAGGGGCGAGCGACCTGCGCCTGATGCTCGCGCGGACCGGCCAGATCACAGGCCGGGTCACCGCCCCCTCGCGGCCCGAGGTCACGAACCTCGAAGGCGCCGAGGTCTTCATCCCGGGGCTGCCCTACCAGGTCCGCACCACCCAGGCCGGCAGCTACGCCCTGCTCAACGTACCGGTCGGCACCTTCGAGCTGGTCGCCAAGAAGGACGGCCTCGGCTCCGCCCGGCGCTCGGGGGTCCAGGTCCAGTCCGAAGCGACCACCCAGGCCGACGATCTCGCCCTCTCGACCGAGATGCCGACCATCTCGGCGGTCCAGCCCGCCCACGCCGCGCCGGGCGAGGTCGTCACCCTCACGGGCGAGCACTTCGGCACCTCCTCGGGTGCTCCGCTGCGGGTCGACTTCAGCGCCGCCCCCGCCACGGCCATCGAGCGCGTGGACGACCGGACCCTCAAGGTGACCGTCCCCGCCGGGGCCGTCACCGGCGACCTCTCGATCACCGTCGGGGGCGTCCAGAGCGCCGGGGTGCCCTTCACGGTGCTCGCCTCGCTCACCCTGGGCTTCGGCAACACCTTCCTGGCCGTCGGCGAGGAGCGTGCGCTCGGGCTCAGCGTCCGGGACACGGGCAACAAGGTCGTCGCCAACCCGCAGGTGCGCTGGACGGTGCAAGGAGAGGCGATCGCCCTCGAAAACGGGAAGCTGAAGGCCCTCAAGACCGGTACTGCGACCCTGCGCGCCGAGTCCGGGCGGCTTGCGATCGCTCGCACCGTCCGGGTGCTTGCGCGCCACCCCGAGGTCAGCACCCTCGCGGGCGGCTTCAACGACCCCTGGGATCCGCTGGACGACTACCTCGACGGCCTCGGCACCGCGGCGCGCTTCTACCGGCCGATCGGTCTTGCCTTCGACGCGCTCGGCAACCTCCTGGTGGCCGACCTCAAGAACCAGCGGATCCGCCAGATCGCCTCAGGCGGGATGGTGAGCACCCTCGCGGGCGACGGCACCCGTGCGCGCCTGGACGGCAAGGGCCTCCTGGCTCAGTTCCACGACCCCTCGCGCTTCGCGGTGGCGGGCAGCGACACCTACGTCTCGGAGAACGGCCACGCCATTCGCAAGATCGACGCCGACGGGAACGTGACGACCATCGCCGGGAACGGTGAGGCGGGCTACCTGGACGGCAAGGGCACCGCCGCGCGGTTCAACTTCCCCGTCGGCATCGCCCGCGATGCGAACGGCAATCTGTTCGTGGCCGACGCCTTGAACCACGCCATCCGCAAGATCGACGCCAGCGGGAACGTCACGACCTACGCCGGGATGGGGACCGCCTCGGGCAGCGTCGACGGGACGCTGAGCACCGCACGCTTCTACGAACCGGCAGGCCTTGCCTTCGACCCCCAGGGCAACCTGTACGTGGCGGATGCGGGCAACCACAAGATCCGCAAGATCACCCCGAACGGCACCGTGAGCACCCTCGCGGGCAGCGGCGAAGCGGGCTACTCCGACGAGACGGGGCCTGCGGCCAAGTTCAACGGGCCGATGGACCTGGTGATGGATACCCAGGGGTGGCTCTTGGTCGCCGACCAGTCGAACCACCTCATCCGCGCGATCGCCCCGAATGGGGCGGTGGCCACCTACGCGGGCATGGGGGCGGGCTACTTCGACGCCGAAGCGCCAAGCGCACGGTTCTACGGCCCCAACTCCCTGGCCCTGGACGGTGCGGGCAACCTCTACGTCTCGGACTCCGGGAACGATCGCATCCGCAAGATCCGGCCCTAGACGTACAAACGAGGGTATAGGGATAGAAGGCCCCCTTCCTTGAGGTACGACCCGTCATGCCCCAACCCGCCGCCCTCGTCCGTGCCACCGTGCTCCTGGCCTTCCTCGGGAGTTTCGGCTGCACCCAGTACCCGCCGCTACCCGCCGCCTCAAGCGGCGACGGCGCGAGCTTCTCGGGGGTGGTGCTCGGTCTGGACGGCAAGCCCGCCGCCAACGTGGCGGTGCACGGCTACCTGATCTCCAACAACGCGGGGGGCCTGGTGTCCAACAACACCGCGGGCTACCGGGTCCAGGCCACGGGGCTCGAGGCCAAGACCGACGCGCTCGGCCGCTTCAGCCTGACGGCGGCCGCAGGCTCCGCCCTGAACATCGAGGCGGTGCTCGCCGACAACGTCAAGGCCCTCCAGCTCAACGTGGACGCCGCCGCCCCGGACCTGCGCCTCATGCTCGCGCGGACCGGCAACCTGGCGGGCAAGGTCACCGTCCCCGACCGCAGCGAAGTCACGAACCTGCTCGGCGCCGAGGTCTTCATCCCGGGCCTGCCCTACCAGGTCCGCACGACCGAGACCGGGGCCTACACCCTTCTCAATGTGCCGGTCGGTGTCTTCACCCTGGTGGGCAAGAAGGAGAGCCTCGGCACGGCCACCGTGAGCGGGGTCGCGGTGAAATCCGACGTGACCACCCAGGTCCCCGACCTGGCCCTCTCCCAGAACATACCGACCATCGAGCGCCTGAGCCCGGAAAACGCCGCTCCCGGCGACGTGGTCACCCTTTCGGGGCGCCACTTCGGGACCTCCTCGGGCGAGGCGCTGCGGGTCGACTTCAACTCGGCGCCCGCCACCTCGATCACGCGGATCGACGACTCCACCCTCAAGGTGGTCGTGCCCGCCGGGGCCAAGAGCGGGGACCTCTCGATCACCGTCGGGACGGTCCAGAGCGCCGAAGTCCCCTTCACCGTCCTCAAGTCCCTCCAGCTGCGCCCCGGCAACGCGAGCGTCATCAAGGGGGGAACCCTACCCTTCACGCTCACCGGCCGGGACACCTCGGATCGCTTCGTCGAGACCCCGACGGCGACCTGGTCGGTCGAAGGCTCCGCCGTGCGCCTCGATGGCGACACCCTCCACGGCGTCTCCCTGGGGAGCGCCACCCTGCGCGTCAAGGCGGGCTCCATGCGCCTCGCTCGCACCCTGCAAGTGGTGGAGCGCTACCCGACGGTCACGACCTTCAGCGGGATCGGCACGGGCTTCGCCGACGGCAGCAGCCAGCAGGCGCGCTTCAACTCCACCCTCGGGATGACCTTCGACGCCGCGGGCAACCTGTACGCGGCGGACTCCGAGAACCACCGGATCCGGCAGATCGCCCCGAACGGAACCGTCTCCACCTGGGCCGGAGACGGCACGGCCGAGCAACGCGACGGCGCCCGGCAGCAAGCCCGCTTCAGATCACCGAACGGCGTCTACTTCGACCGCAAGACCAACGCCCTTTACGTCAGCGAGGCCTACGACAAGATCCGCAAGATCGACGCCAACGGCAACGTGACGACCTTTGCGGGCAACGGCACCCCGGGCTTCGTCGACGGCCAAGTCGCCGCGAAGGGGCAGCTCAACACCCCTTGGGGCATGGCCATGGACGCGTCGGGCAACCTCTTCGTGGTCGACTCCCGCAACTACGCGATCCGCAAGATCACGCCAGGCGGGGTGCTGAGCACCCTCGCGGGCAGCGGCCAGCCGGGCGCGCTCGACGGCAAGGGGGGCACGGCGCGCTTCAACCGGCCCCGCGGCCTCGCAATGGACGCTGCGGGCAACCTCTTCGTGGCCGACACCGACAACCACCTGATCCGCAAGGTGAGTCCTACTGGCACCGTCACGACCTTCGTGGGCGCGGGCCGTCCCGGCTACGAGGACGCCACGGGCACCGAGGCCGAGTTCAACGAGCCCTATGACCTGGCCTTCGACAGCCAGGGGCGGCTCTACGTGGCCGACTTCATGAACCGGGTGGTGCGGGTCGTCACGCCCCAGGGCGTGGTGAGCACCTACGCGGGCTCCGGGCGCCGGGGCAACGTCAACGGCGACGCCCCCGACGCCCAGTTCGACAACCTGAGCGGGCTAGCGATCGATGGCGCGGGTAACATCTACGTCACCGACCAGGTCGCCGACGTCATCCGCAAGATCACCCCGTAACCAAGACGACGAAGGGGGCCGCGACGCAAGCGTCGCGGCCCCCTTCTGGTTGGGTGCGCTCAGGCGTTAGACCCGCGCGGCCTCGCGGGAGTACTGCTTGAGGATGTCCTTGGCGATGACGACCTTCTGGATCTCGTTGGTGCCCTCGAAGATCTCGCAGATGCGCGCATCGCGGAACAGGCGCTCGATGGGGTACTCGCCCGAGTAACCCATGCCGCCGTGGATCTGGACGGCCTTGTTGATGATCCAGGTCGAGTTCTCGGTGCAGAACAGCTTGACCATCGAGCCGGGCAGGGTGATCTTGTTGCCCTGCTCCGACTGCCAGGCGGTGTAGTACACCATCTGCTCCATCGCGAAGATGCGGGTGGCCATCTCGGCGAGGTAGAACTGGATGGCCTGGTTCTCGGCGATGGGCTTGCCGAACTGGATACGGGTGGTCGCGTGCTTCATGGACAGGTCGAAGGCTTCCTTGGCAGCGCCCAGGCAGGCGGCGCCGAGGCTCAGGCGACCCTTGTCCAGGATCTTCATGGCGGTCACGAAGCCGAGGCCCACCTGACCGAGCACGTTCTCGTTGGGGACGCGGACGTCCTTGAAGAAGACCTCGCGGGTATCCGAGCCGCGGATGCCCATCTTCTTCTCCTTGGGGCCGTTCTCGATGCCGCCGAAGGCGCGCTCGACGAGGAACGCCGTCACGCCGCCGCGGGCGCCGAGGGCCGGATCCGTCACGGCGAAGACCGTGAGCAGGTCGGCGGTGCCGCCATTGGTGATCCACATCTTCTGGCCGTTGATGATCCAGTCGTTGCCGTCACGCACGGCGCGGGTCTTGATGGCCGCGGCGTCCGAGCCGGCGCCCGGCTCGGTCAGGGCGAAGGCCGCGAGCATCTCGCCCGAGGCGAGCTTGGGCAGGTACTTCTGCTTCTGCTCTTCGGTGCCGTCGATGACCAGGCCGTAGGTGCCGATGCCGCCGTGGGCGCCCATGGTGACGCCGAGGCTCGAGTCGACGCGGCCGATCTCCTCGGCGAGGATGGCGTTGCCCACGTCGCCCAGGCTGGATCCACCGTACTCCTCGGGGATGTTGGAGCCGAGGAAGCCCTGCTCCGCCATCTTCATGAGGATGTCACGGCCGATGTGCTCCTCCTTGTCGTGCTTGTCGGCAAGGGGCCGAAGCTCGCGGTCCGCGAACTCCTTGGCCATCTGGCGGAGCATCTGCTGTTCTTCGGTGAAATTGAAATCCATGGTTTTCTCCTCAAAAGCGCGCTGCTCGCGCCGTTACCGATCCACGAACTTGGGCTGAGTCTTGGTGATGAAGGCCTTCACGCCGATCTGCTTGTCCTCGGTCTCGCAAACCGCGCCGAACTTCTCGTTCTCGAGCTTGACGGCCTCCTTGATGGGCTTGTTCTGGCCGCCGTGGAGGGCCTCCATCATGTACTGGATGGCGAGGCGGCCCTTGGTGGCGATCTTCTTGGCCAGCGCCACGGCCTGAGCGACCTCGTCGCCCGCCGGCACGACCTTCTGGACCAGGCCGACGCGCAGGGCCTGCTGGGCCGTGTACATGTCGCCGGTCAAGAGCCACTCGGTGGCGTTGCCGTAGCCGATGATGCGGGGCAGGCGCTGGGAGCCGCCGAAGCCCGGGATGATGCCCAGGTTGATCTCGGGCTGGCCGAAGCGGGCCTTGTCCGAGGCGATGCGGATGTGGCAGGCCATGGCGAGCTCGCAGCCGCCGCCCAGGCAGAAGCCGTTGACCGCGACGATGATGGGCTTCTTGAGGGCCTCGATCCGGTTGAAGACCTCGTTGGCCGCCGCCACCATCTGCTTGGCCTCGGGGCCGCTCTTGATCTCGGCGATCTCCTTGATGTCGGCGCCCGCGACGAAGGCCATCTGGCCGGCGCCGGTGAGCACGATCGCCTTGGTCGTGTTGTCGGCTTCGAGCTCGAGGAGGACCTCGTGCAGCTCGAAGATGACGGCCGAGTTGAGGGCGTTGGCGGGCGGGTTGTCGATGGTGACGACCGCCACGGCCTCGTCCTGCTGCACCTTGATGAAGGTGCGGGTCTTCTGACCCTCCTCTACGGCCTCGTGGGCGTGGAAGCCCTGGCCGGACTTGGCGCCGAGCTTGCCCTCGGCGACCATCTTCTCGAGCAAGGGGGCGGGCTTGAAGCGATCGCCCAGCTCGGTCTGGTAGAACTTGAGGCGCTCGACCACCGTGTCGAGGCCCATCATGTCGGCGAGCATCAGGGGGCCGCGGCCCATGCCGGTGCCCATCTGCATGGCGGGATCCACGTCCTCGGCGGCGGCCACGCCGTCCTCGATCAGGATCGCGGCCTCGTTGATCATCGGCAGGATGAAGCGATCGACTTCGAAGGGTACCTTGGCCTTGCCGTTCTTGGCGATGATCGCGTCGATCTTGCCGGGCACGGGGTTGGTGGCCTCGTCGTTGTACGAGTAGAAGCCGGCGCCCTTCTTCTGGCCCCAGCGGCCCTCGGCGACCATCCAGTCGAGCAGCTCGGTGGGCTGGAAGCGATTGCCGAAGGCGTCGTGCAGGGTGTGGACGACCTCGTTGCAGACCTCGACGCCCAGCATGTCGGCCAGGGTGAAGGGGCCCATGGGGAAGCCCTTGGTGGGCACCACCATGTCGATCTGCTCGGCGGTGGCGGCACCCTCCTGGAGGGCGGTCACGGCCTCGTTGAAGCTCGCGAGCAACAGGCGGTTGACCAGGAAGCCCGCGCCGTCCTTGACCAGGACGGGGTGCTTGCGGATGTCCTTGCAGAAGGCCAAGAGCGTCGCCATGGTCTCGTCGGTGCTCTCCTTGCCCGCGATGACCTCGACCAGCTTCATGACCGGGGCCGGGTTGAAGAAGTGCAGGCCCGCGACCTTGCCGGGACGCGAGGTGACGCTACCCAGCTCGCTCACCGAGAGGGCCGAGGTGTTGGAGGCGAGAATGGCGTGCTTGGGGGTGACCTTGTCCAACTCGGCGAAGACGGCCTTCTTGATGTCCATCTTCTCGGTGACCGCCTCGATGACGAGATCCACGTCATCGAAGCCGTCCCAGGTGGTCGTGCCCGAGACGAGGGCCATCTTCTGCTCCATCTCGGAGGCGGACATCTTGCCCTTCTTGACGCGGCCCTCGTAGACCTTGCGGGCGGCCGCGAGGCCCTTGTCCACCGCGTCCTGGTTGATGTCCTTGATGATCACCGGCAAGCCCGCGTTCGAGACGACCTGGGCGATGCCGCCGCCCATGGCCCCACCGCCGACGACCCCCACCTTGAAGATGGGAAGCGGCTTGGCGTTCAGGGCGGACTTGATCTGGGATTCGACTGCCATCTCTCTCTCCTTACTAAGCGTTGGGATTCTCGAGGACCATGGCGATGCCCTGGCCGCCGCCGATGCAGAGGCTCGCGACGCCGTACTTGGCGCCACGGCGCTGCAGCTCGCGGCTCAGGGTCAAGGCCAGACGCGCGCCCGAAGCACCGACCGGGTGGCCGAGGGCGATCGCGCCGCCGTTGGGGTTGAGCTTGTCCATGTCCAGCTCGAGCTTCTTGGCGACCGAGAGGACCTGGGCGGCGAAGGCCTCGTTGACCTCGATCACGTCCATCTGGTCGAGGGTGAGACCGGCCTTGGCGAGGGCCTTGGGGATGGCGTAGGCGGGCCCCATGCCCATGCGCTCGGGCTCGAGGCCGACGTTGACGTACGAGCGGATGATGGCCATGGGCTTGTAGCCGAGGGCCTGGGCCTTGTCTTCGGTCATCATCAGGAGGGCGACCGCGCCGTCGTTGGTGCCGCAGGCGTTACCCGGGGTGACCGAGCCGCCCTTCTTGAAGATGGTCGGATACATGGAGAGCATCTGGAGCGACAGGGCGGGGTTGGGCCCCTCGTCGGTCGAGACGGGCTCGGGGGCCACGTCCTTGCCGCCGGCCTTCTTGGGGACGTTGACCGTCATGATCTCCTCGGCGAAGTTGCCCGAACGCGCGGCGCGGAAGGCCTTCTTGTGGGAGTTGACGGCGTACTGGTCCTGCTCTTCGCGGGTGAGGCCGAACTCTTCGACCAGGTTCTCGGCGGTCTGACCCATCAGGAGGTTGCAGACCGGGTCGGTGAGGCCCTCCCACATGGAGTCGATGAACTCGGCGTGGCGGATGCGCTTGCCGAAGCGCATGTCGCGGCTGATGTAGGGGTACGAGCTCATGGACTCGATGCCGCCGACCGCGAGGACCTCGGCGTCCCCCGCCTGGATCTCCTGGAAGCCGTTGATGATCGCCTGCATGCCCGAGCCGCAGTTGCGGTGGACGGTGTAGGCGGGCTTGTCGAGGGGGATGCCGGCCTTGAGGGCCACGACGCGGGCGAGGTTGGGGGCTTCGGAGCCCTGGCCGCACGAGCCCATGATCACCTGATCGATGGCATCGGCCGCCTGCGGGTTGCGCGCGAGCAGCTCCGCCAGCACGATGCGCCCCAGCTCGGGCGCGTTGAGGTCCTTGAGGGCCCCGCCGAAGTTGCCGAAGGGCGTGCGGATCCCGTCCACCAAGACGACTTGTTTCATGACCTAGGAACCCTTTCTGTGCGTGCGGAAACCGGAAGCGCCGTCGCTCCCGGACTCGAGGGGCGCGGCGCCTTGGCCGCTTCCGAAGGTGAGGATCATCTGATCCCCCATCAATTGCATCCGCTCCCGGCTGAACTCCTCTTCGAAGCCCAACAGCGAGGCGAGGTTGAGGGTGAAGCCGACCGAGATGAGCTGCCAGGCGGCCGCCGTCACGTCCAGATCGGCCGCGAGCAGCCGTGCTGCGCGCCCCGCGTCCAGGACCTTCATCAGGAAGTCGGCGTACGAGGCGAAGTGACGACGCAGGGCCGCGCGGATCTCGTCGTCCTCGACCTCGGAGAGGGCCTGGAACTGGATCTTGAGGGTGTCGGGGCGCTTGAGGACGATCTCGTACTGGCTGGTGCCGATCCGGCGCAAGAGGGTGAGGGGATCGGGGGCGTCCGAGGCGAGCTCCTGCCAGTGGCGCAGGGTGCTGTCGCCGACCCGGTCCAGGATGGTGAGGAAGAGCTGCTTCTTGCTGGTGAAGTGCTTGTAGACCGTCGGCTCGGAGATGCCCGCCTCTTTGGCGATCTCGGCCATCCCGGCGACCCGATAGTTGGATCGGGCGAAGACCGCGGTGGCGCAGCGCAGGATCTGCGCCCGGCGCTCCTCGGCCGTCAAGCGTTCGCGGGTGTCAGCGGCCATGGTCCTCCCCATTCGTTAGTGAGTAATCACTAACCATTATAGAAGGGGGGTGGGAGCTGTCAAGACGGTGTTCAGTCAGCCCCCGGGAGAGGTTTTCGCGCGAAGGGCGCAAGTGGCCTCCAATCCTTCACGATAGCTTCACATGAGGCACGATTGTTTGTTATGATTTATGATGAAGAGGTTGTTACGCGCCCTCCTAATCCGTCCTCGCCCGCAACGCCGCACAAGAGTGCCCAACAAAACCAGGCATTCGTCGTGTTTGGCCGCCACAGGTGGCCTGATGGAACCGTTTTGTTAGACACTCAAAGGAGCCCCGCATGACCGCTGAAGTCTACTTCGCCCAGCGCCGAGCGACCGGCGGAGGCGGCCTCATGGACAAGATCGAGCAGCTTCTCGACGCGGCGGGCCTCGCCCAGATCGTCGCCAGCGGCGATCGCGTCGCGGTCAAGACCCACTTCGGCGAGCCGGGCAACACCACCCACATCCGCCCCGAGATCCTGCGGCGCCTGATCAAGAAAGTGCGCCAGGCTGGCGCCAACCCCTTCGTCACCGACACCAACGCGCGCCGCTCGCCCCGGCGTACCGAGGCGGTGGGCCACCTGGAGGTGGCGAGCGCACACGGCTTCAACTGCCAGACCCTGGGGGCGCCGGTGCTGATCGCCGATGGGGTGGACGGCCTCCACGGCACCACGTACCCGACCGGGGGAACGCAGCCGGGGACGGTGGCGATCGCGGGCGCCATCGACGACGCCGAGGCCATCGTCGTCGCCAACCACGTCACCTTCCACCCCGAGGTCGGCTTCTGCGGCGCCCTCTACCACCTGGGCCTGGGGGCCCTGACCCGCGAGAGCAAGCTCGCCCTCAGCACGGTGGCGACCGAAGCCCTGGTGCTGGCAGGTGGCGCCCCGGCGGCTGCCGAGACCGCCTCCGAGCCGACCGCGCTGCCTCCGGATCTGCTGGCGGCAAGGGTCGCCGAGGCCTTCGGTGTCGTCCACCGTTCAAAGGGTGGCAAGATCCTCTACTGCAACATCCTGATGGACCTCACCCCCGACCCGGACGGGGCGAGCTGGAGCGACGCGGCGGTCATTCCGGACGTGGGGATCCTCGTCTCGCGCGACCCGGTGGGCCTCGACCAGGCCACGGCCGACTTCCTCAACATGCAGACAGGCATACCGGGCACCCGCCTGATGGACCCCGCCACCCCAGACAAGATCCGCAGCCTCGCCCCTGCCGCCGACTGGGACTACCTCCTGGAGTTGGTCGCCCGCGACGGGCTCGGCTCGCGCGATTACGAGCTGCTGATCATCTGAGGGTTAGCCCCCTTGCGGCCATGCGCGACGGGGTATAGAACCAAGGTACCCATATTTCTATATCTGGAGAGACATCATGCCCCGTCCCGACGGCCGCAAGCCCGACCAGCTCCGCCCCCTCACCATCCAGCGCGGCTTCACCAAGCACGCCGAAGGATCGGTGCTCATCAGCTTCGGTGACACCAAGGTCCTCTGCAACGCCAGCGTCGAAGAGCGGGTGCCTCCCTTCCTGAAGGGAACGGGCAAGGGCTGGGTGACCGCCGAGTACTCCATGCTCCCCCGGGCGACCCACACCCGCTCGTCGCGCGAGTCGAGCATCGGCAAGGTCGGCGGCCGCACCCACGAGATCCAGCGCCTCATCGGCCGCTCCCTGCGCGGGGTGTGCGACCTGTACGGCTTCGGCGAGCGTCAGATCACCCTCGACTGCGACGTGATCCAGGCGGACGGCGGGACCCGCACCGCCGCCATCACCGGCGCCTGGATCGCCCTCCACGACGCCTTCACGACCCTGGTCACCCAGGGCAAGCTCGATCGCATGCCCCGCCTGGATCCGCTCGCGGCCATCAGCGTCGGCGTGGTGGACGGCGAGGCCGTCCTCGATCTGTGCTACGACGAGGACTCGCGCGCCGAGACCGACATGAACGTGGTCGCCACCGGCTCGGGCCACTACGTCGAGGTCCAGGGCACCGCCGAGGGCGAGCCCTTCGACCGGCAGATGGTCAACCGCATGCTCGATCTGGCGGATGCGGGGATCCAGGAGCTGATCGCCGCCCAGCGCCAGGCGATCCGCCAGCCGGTCGAGGCCTAGTCCCTCGCACCGCTGGAGCGATCGTTGACCCTGGACGGCTCGACCTTCGAACCTCACGAGGCGCTGCTGCCCAGGCCGCAGATCGCGGCCTGGGCAGCAGCGCCCGGCGTCTCTACCTGGATCTTGGCGGCTGGACCCGGATGGGGCAAGACGTGCGCGGCGCGCCTGATCGCGGACGCCCTGGGCCTGCCCCAGTACTGGCTACAGTGCGCCCCGAGCACCCTTGCGCGACTCGCCCATGCGCTCGATCTCGGCGACTCCGTCGAGCCCGAAGCGCTCGCCGAGGCCCTGCGGAGCCACCTGCTCGCGCGCTACCCCGACGGGGCCACCCTGGTACTCGACGAGGGCGAGCATTCGCTCAACGATCCGAACCTCACCCGCTTCATGCAAGCTTGGTTCGCCCATGCGACGCCCGCTTTCCGCAACCTCCTCACCACCCGGAGCCGCCCGCCCATCCGCTTCGCCCGCAAGCTCGCCGAAGGAACGGCGGTCCTGCTCGACGCCCAGGCCTTACGGCTCTCGGAAGACGAGATCGCAGCGTGGCTCCAGGACAGGCCTCACTACCACGCGCTCGCCGATGCGCTTGCCGGCTGGCCGCTCGGGATCAAGGCCCTCTCGCGGCTCGAGAACCCGAACCATGCCGCCACCTTCATCGAGCTCCTGGTCTACGAGGAGCTCCTGGCCCCGCTACCGGCCGCACTGCGCCGAGCGGCCCGCACCCTCTCGCTCCTCGTAGCGCCGAGCATCGAGACCGTCCCGCTCGTCGAGATCGCCTCGCCCGAAGCCGAGGCCCTCTTCTTCTGGGGGCTCGTACAGGGCAACGCCTTCACCTGGCATCCTCTCGCACGGAAGCTCCTGCGCGACGAGTGGCGCACGCACGAGCTTGCCAGCCGCCAGGCCGAGCTGCTGCAGCGCGTCGCGAGCGTGCTCGCGCCGCGCGCCCCGGGCCAGGCCATCTCGCTCTTGCACGAGGCGGGGGATGAGGAAGCAGCGGTCACCGTGCTGCGCCAACAGGCCATCGCGCTGCGGCTCTCGGGACAGTTCGAACAACTCGCCCACCTGGTCGCGCTCTTCGGCGAGCGCCGCGGCACAGACCCCCGTCTGATGCTCATCGACGGCCTCCTGCAAGAGGCCAAGGGCTTCGTCGCCGAGGCCCGAGCGCGCTACCAAGCAGCCGCCGACGTCTTCGACCGGCAAGGCGATCGCCCCCGACTGCTGGAAGCCTACAACTACCTCATGCGCCTGGCCTTCGACCAGGACGATTTCGAGACCTTCGCCCGCATCCAAGCAGCGGCTTCCCCGCTCGTGGCGGACGGCGAGCTGACCGACCGGATCGAGCACCTCAACTTGCTGGGTTGCTATCACTACGCCCTGGGCGACGAGGAGAGGGCCAGCCATCACTTCCTGCGGGTGCTGGACTTCCCCCACTTCGACCAGCTGGCGATCGCGACCAACCATCAGATCGCCGCGACCAACCTGGGCATCACCAAGATGAACCGGGGCGCGTTCGCCGAGGCGACCCGCCACTTCCAGCATGCGGTCGCACTCTCGGACGCCTTCCGGTTCCGGCGCCCCCTGCGGCGGCGCGTGCTCCTCTACATGGCATTGATCGCCTTCCACCTCGGCGATCGGGCGCAGGGCGAGCGCCTCTACCAAGAACAAGCGAGTGATCCGGAGCCGCCTGAGAACAGCCACACGCGCTGCCACCTGCTGATGCAGGAGGCGGACTGCCTCCTCTTGCAGAACGAGCACACGCAGGCCGAGGCGAAGTACCTGGAGGTCCTCGCCCTCCTGAGCGCGGGGGGCAACGAGGAGCGCATCGACCTGGCCAACACCCTCAGCCGCCTTGCGATCATTCGCCGGCGCCGCGAAGAGTGGGGCCCGGCCCTCCAGCTGCACGCGCAAAGCATGCAGGGCGTCGAGCGGTGGGTCCTCCACAAGGCCCTCTTCCTGATGCACTGGGGGCTGACCCTGCTGGTCGCAGGCGCGGACGCCGAGGCCCTCGAGAAGCTCGAAGCCGCGCACGCCAACCTCCAGGGGAGCACGGCCCTGACCCTCGAGCTCGACATTTTCTTGATCCTGGCGGTGGCGCAGGAGCGATGCGGCCAGCACGAGGCGGCACGCCGAACGCTCGATGCGGCCGTCGCGCAGATCCAGCAGCTCGGCATCTTTTACGCCCCGGTCGCCCTGAGCGAGATCAACGACACGCTGTGGCGCCTGCTCGCGCAGCACGGCCACCATGCCCTGCTCGCCAAGATCGAGTCGCTCTTCCCGGAGGAGGCCGCCGCGGTCCGCCAGTCGCTCGCACGCAAGGGGCCGGACGCCGCCCCCCTGCTGCCTCCGCTCGCGCCGGCCGCCCTCCAGATTCGCTGCTTCGGCAGCCTCGAGGTCTCGCGCGGCTCGCAGCCCCCCGCTCACTGGCCGCGCAAGAAGGCCAAGGCGCTGCTGGGTCTCCTGCTCTTCTCGCCCCAGGGGCTCAGCCGCGAGGCGCTCTGCGACGCGCTCTTCGCCGAGTCGGACGAGGCCCAGCCCGAGCGCCACCTGCACGACCTCACGAGCGCGCTGCGCAAGCTCCTGGAACCATCGCTCGCACCCCGGCAGCCCTCGCGCTACCTGACGATCAAGGACGGCTGGTACCACCTCTCGCTCGAAGGCGCCAGGTGGGACGTGGCGGAATTCGAGCGGGCCTACGCGGACGGCAAGCGCGCCTGGGAGGCAGGGGATCGTGAAACGGCGATCGCCGCATACGAGGCCGCCGTCGGTCTCTACCGTGCCGACCTGCTGAGCGAACCCTTGCTTGCGGGCTGGTTCGAGACCGAGCGGCAACGCTACCGGGTGCTCCTGCTCGAGATGCTCTTCCGGCTCTCGGATCACCACCTCGAAAACGACCACGTGGAGCGGGGCCGAAGCTTCACCGAGCGGATCTTGCAGCTCGATCCAGCCAACGAAGAGGCGCATCGCCGCCTCATGCAGCTCTACAGCCGCTTCGGCCAGCGCGAGCTGGTACGCAAGCAATACGAACAGTGCGTCAGGGCGCTGCGCCAGGCCTTCGACGCCGCTCCTGCCGCCGAGACGCTCGTCTTGCTCGATCGCCTCACCCAATCGTGAAGGCCTCCCCGAGTGGGGAGGCCTTCACGATTGATGGGGCCGCGAACGCTACCGGATCGCATGCTCCGCGAGCTGCTGGCGCCGCCCCTCGTCCCTCAGGAAGATCTCGAAGACGTTGAGCGGGATCCCGTGCCCATAACTCAGGGCCTTGCTCAAGGCCTCGAGCTGGTAATCGGGCATGGCGGCCATCTGCTCGGGCGTGATCTTCTTGCCGTTGTCCGCCCAGACCAGGTCGCCCTTGACCTCGAACAGCTTGCCGTCGACCTCGTGGTGGCCGAAGTTGAGCATGCGCTTCTCGGCGATGGCCGCCTCGCGCCCCTTGGCGTCGGTCTTGGCCTGGTCGTGGATCCCGTCGTCAGGGGTGGGGTCGGGGACCATGACCGTCTTGGCGAGCGCTTCGAGCTCCTTGGCGCCAGCCTGGTGGGCCTTGAGATCGAAAGGCTGGCCCTGTATGTCGGCGACGATCTTGAGCTGGTAATCCGGCATGGCCGCGAGTTGCTCGCGCGAGACCTTGGTCCCCGTGTCGGCCCACACGAGCTCCTTGTCCTTCAGGGCGAAGAGTTTGCCATCAACCTTCTCGTGGCCGAAGTCGAGCAACTCTCGGTTGCTGATCTTCTGCTGACGGAGGTTCTCCCAAGTCTTGCCCTTGTCGAAGTCCCCCTTGACCGCCGTATGGTCCTCGACCTTGGCGGTGGCAGCGGGTCCCTCGGTCTTGGCGGGGGCTTCGTCCTCGCCGAAGGTGAACCAATCATCCAACGCGGCGTCGAGGTTCTGCTTCTGGACCTCGAGGGTGCTACCGAAGCTGCTGAGGTCGATACCCGCCGAGAGAGCGCCCTTGACGTAGGTCTTGAGCTCGTCCCGGCTGATGTCCTTGTCGTGGTTGGTGTCCGCCTGCTTGAAGTGGTCCTCGTATTTGGCGTTCTTGGTGTCCGCGACGTTCAAATCCGGTTGCTGCTTGAAGAGGTCGTTAACCTTGGCGATATTCGACTGGATTTGGGCGCGCTGCGCGTTATTCGAGTCGTACTTGATGGACATGAAGCAATCTCCTTCCGAGACTAATCGCCCCTCTATCTCCTCCAATTACCACGACCCTCGACAAACCAAACGAAATACTCCAAGCTTATGTGATTAAAATCATATTATCCAAATAACAAGACAGGAATGAAGGCAAGCCATTCCCCTCTTTTGCGATAAGGATGCGAGTGAGGCCGCCTAGGATGGAGCTGGCGCACGTGCCGCCCTCGACCGTTCTTTCCGCTCTCATGAGGACCAACACCAGATGTTATCCTTTCAGCACCTTTACCAACTCAGAGAACGAGGCCTCAGCTTTTCCGGGATTCTCGTCTACGCCTACCTCAAGGAGCACGGTGTCCAGCCTGTCCAGCGGGTCATGAAAGCCTGCGACCTCTCGCGCAGCTCCGCCTACGCCATGATGAAGAAAATCGAAGAGCTTTCGTTGATTGAGGGCCTTCAGCTTTCTCACTCGTCGTAAGGCGACCTTATAAGCGATCCATTCTCAAAAAATCAAAGAAATCTTGAGAATAAGACGCAAGTTTTCACAAGTTCTGGCCCAAGAACCTTACAGGATTAGAATCAACCCACCAGTCATCGCCCACGGAAGGCCTGCCTATTTGAGACACGCTGTCGCGCGAAAGGCCGCTTATGCCTTGCCTCTTCTCGCCCTGCTGATGGTCGCCGGCTGCCCGAGCGACGACATCGAAGGCAGCGGCGTGCTCGTGCACCCCAGCACGGGAGCCCCCCCGGGCAACGGGCCGATCGGCGGCGGCGTCGCCACGGGGTCGGGAAACCCGACGCCCGTCCCCACCGCCACCCCCAGCGTCGAACCCACCACCCCTCCGGCAACCCCCAAGCCCACGGCGCCGCCCAAGGTGGTGATCTCCTCGGTGCAGGTCTCGGACACCTACCTGCTGCTGTATCCGCCCCCCCAGGATCCCACCAAGAGCCTCGGCTACCCGAGTTCGCTCTCCTTGAGCGGTATTGCCCTGCGCGACGATGGCTTCCAGGCGCCCGTCCGCTGGGTGGTCGGCGAGCACCTGACGTACGGGGGCGGCAAAATCGCCACCAAGACCAGCACGCCGCCCGGCATCCACTACGTCCGCTGCGAGGCGGTCGACGACCCCAACGTCTTCCAGGACGTGGCCATCGAGGTTCGCACGACCAGCGAGCTCGGCGTGATCGTGCAATAAGGGGCAAGCCTTCATGAAGCATCTCGGCACCCTCCTCATCGCCTGCGGCCTGCTCATCGGCTGCTCGTCCGTCACGCCCCCCGCCGCGCGCGCGCCCCAGGGCGCCGGCGCTCCCGAGGGCGCGGCTGGCACCCTCCAGGTGGCCGTCCGCTGGCCCCATCGCCAAACCCAGGTGATCCCCCTCAGTACCCAGACCATCTGGATCCAGGTCAAGAAGGCCAATCAGCTCCTCTACTTCGCCCCGCTCCCGCGGCCCGAGGCGACCGACAGCCTCATGGTCACCGAAGCAACCATCCACCTGGAGGCCATGACCGGGCTGAGCGTCCAGGCGGATGCGTTCCGCTCGGGCCAGGCCTCGACCGACATCCCGATCGCAAGCCGGCGGGCCAACGACGTGACCCTCGTCGCCAACCAGCGCACCTCGGTGCTGCTCGACCTCGATCCGGTCTTCCGCCCCAGCGTGACGAGCCTCACCCCGGACAACGGCGGCCCCGGCGTCGACGTCAGCATCGGCGGCACCTTCGGCCCCAGCGGCTCCTACCAGCTCGCCCTGGGCGGAGCGCGGATCTTCGGCGTGCTGAGCGGCGGCCAGGTGAAGGCGACGGTGCCCTACGGCGCCCAGTCCGGCCCCATCGAAATCCTCGACGACGGGGTGCCCTCGGCCCCGGGACCGACCTTCCGCGTCCTCTCGCGCCTCGACGTCGAACCCGCCGAGCAGCGGGTGGGCATCCATCATCCGGTCGCTTTCCAGGTCCCGACCGGCGAGGACACCCAGGGCCTCGTCATCGAGAATCCGACCGTGACCCGCTGGAGCCTGATCGATCCGGCCAAGCTCGGCCTTCCGGGCTCGGCCGCAAGCACCATCGGGACCATCAGCCCCACGGGCGTCTTCAACGCCACGGCCCCGGGCAGCGCCTGGGTCTACGCCTGGTCTGGCTACCTGTCCGCCACGACCTCGATCACCGTCGAGTAGTCTCCGAACAAGGAGGTGCCATGCGCCGCGTCTTGCTTATCCTGCTGAGCCTCCTGCTCGTGGCAAGCTGCCGCACCCTCCCCTTCGGACCGACGGAAACGGCGATCGCCCCGGACCTTGCGACGGACGGGCGCTCGGAAGAGCGCTCCATGGTGCTGAGCGGCAGGGCGCTCTTCGCCGAGCGCGCGGGCCAGGCCACCATGGACGAAGTCGCAGCCGCCGCCACCGTCTCCTTGATCAACACCGGCACCAATCAGACCGAGGCGAGCACCGTCACCCGCCCGAACGGCCGCTTCGACCTCAGCCTGCCCAGGGGCTTCAGGCCCGAATCGACCGCCACCTACTACCTCGAAGCCAGCAAGGGCCTGGGCGGCAACAAGCCCGGCAACGACGTGGCCCGGATCCGCACCATCGCCCGCTACGCCGAAGGCTGGATCTCCCTTAGCAACACCGTCCCCAACGAAGGCATCGTCATCAGCCCCACCAGCACCGCGATCGCCGTCGGGGCCGCCCTGCGCGCCGGCACCGCCAAGCCCGTGGCCTTCGCCGATCTGCTCGGAACCCTTTCGGAGGCCACCTACACCCCGGTGACCAACCTCTCCGGCGCGGATGTCACCGCCATCCTCGCCATCGTCAACGCCTGCCTTGCGGCCAATCGCGACCCCATCGACGCCGTGGGCCTCGACACCGCGACCGACACCTGGAAGAAGGTCAACCAGGGCGACATCGTCCTCGCCGCCACCAGCCTCGCCCCCACCTCGGGCAACATCGGCAGCACCGTCACCGTCACCGGCAAGGGCTTCAGCCAGACCCCTTCCAACAACGTCGTGCGCTTCAACGGCGAGCCCTCCGCCGCCAGCGCCCGCACCGAGACCACCCTCACCGTCACCGTCCCGGCGGGCGCCACCTCCGGCCAGACCTCGGTCCAGGTCGGCAACCTCATCGCCCTCGGCCCCAACTTCACCGTGCCCCTCAACCTTGCGAGCTACGCCCCCACCTCGGGCGACCCGGGCACCAGCGTGACGATCACCGGCTCGGGCTTCGACCCCGAGGTGCTCGCCAACAACGCCGTCACCTTCAACGGCACGACCGCCACCGTCACCGCGGTCACCGCGAGCACCCTGACCGCCACCGTGCCCAACGGCGCCATCAGCGGCAACCTCGTCGTCAAGGTCGCGGGCCTCAGCAAGACGGCGGGCACCTTCACCGTTCCGGTCAAGATCACGGGCCTCAGCGCGAGCGCGGGCAAGCCCGGCGACACCGTGACCATCACGGGCTCGGGCTTCGGCACCGCCGTCCAGAACACCATCAAGTTCAACGGCACCACCGTCAGCGCCCTCAGCACCAGCCCCACCAGCCTCTCGGTCAAGCTTCCCTCCAGCCTTCCCACCGGCGCGGGGCCCGTCACCGTCACCACCGCCGGCCAGACCGGCAGCAGCGCCGGCGACTTCACCGTCTTCAACGGCCTGCCCGCCAACGCCACCATCCAGTCCATCGCCGGCGCCAGCCTGCCGGAGGCGGGCCGGCTCGCCACCAACTGGTCGCTCGACACCCTCGCAGGCGGCTTGGCCCGGGACTCCCTGGGCAACCTCTACGTCGCGAGCAGCAACCATAATGCCGTCTACAAGGTGACCCCGGGGGGCGTCATCTCCGTCCTGGCCGGCACGCGCGTCGGGGGCCTCTCGGGGGACGGCGGGCAGGCCGCCAGCGCCCAGGTCTCCGGCCCCCAGGGCCTCGCCGTGGACGCGGCCGACAACCTATACATCGCCGACTTCCAGAACCGCCGCATCCGCATGGTCGCGCTCTCGACGGGGAACATCTCGACGGTGGCGGGCCCGACAGGGCTCGGCAACGTGACCAACGTGGCCGTGGGCCCGGGCGGCATCCTCTACGTCACCGACGGCACCCACACCGTCAAGAAGATCGAGGGCGGCATCATCACCGTCGTCGCGGGCACCGGCACGTCGGGCAACGGCGGCGAGAACGTCCCGGCGGCAAGCACGGCGCTCAGCAGCCCCACGGGCGTTGCGGTGGACGCGGCGGGCAACCTCTACATCGCCGAGTACATGGGCCACCGCGTGCGCAAGGTGGACGCCGCGACCGGCAACATGGTCACGATCGCAGGCAACGGCACCGGGGGCAACGCGGACGGGACCATCGCCAACAGCCGGCTCTGGAACCCCAGGGACGTGTCGGTGAACGGCAGCGGAGACGTCTACATCGCCGACAGCTTCAACAACCGGATCCGCAAGGTCAGCGGCGGTACGGTCTCGACGGTGGCGGGCAGCGGCGCCTCGCTCGGCGACGGCGGCAGCGCGACCAGCGCGAAGCTGCAGAGCCCGAACGTGATCCTGGCGACCGGGGCTTCGGATTTCTACCTCATCGACAGCAGCCAGTACCGCGTACGCAGGGTGACGAGCGGCACCATCAGCACAGTGGCGAGCAACGGTTCGAGCAACTTCTCCGGCGACGGCGGCTCCGCGCTGAGCGCCCAGTTCGATACGTCGAGCGGGATCGCGGTCGACGCCTCGGGCGACGTGTACTTCACCGACACGGGTAACCACCGCATCCGAAAGGTCAGTGGCGGCCTCATCACCACGGTGGTCGGGAACGGTACGAGCGGCAGCGGCACGGGCGCTCCGCTCGGCGCGACCCTCAGTCAGCCTAGCGGCATCGCCGTGGACGCGGCCGGCACCTTGTACATCGCCGATACCAACAACCACCGCGTCCTCAAGCTCAGCGGCGGCACCCTGAGCGTCGTGGCAGGCACAGGCAGTTCGGGAACGGGCGCGGATACCCTGGCGCTCAATACCCCCCGAGCCGTCGCCGTCGATAGCGCAGGGACCGTCTACATTGCCGACACCTACAACCATCGCATCGTCCAGGTCTCCGGCGGCACGCTCACCCGGATCGCGGGAACAGGCAGCTCCACCGGAGCGGGCGCGAACGGCCCCGCACTCACCTCGGCGCTCTACGCCCCGTCGGGCGTTGCCGTCGATGGCCTGGGCAACGTCTACATCACCGAGTACGACGGGCAGCGCCTGCGCAAGCTGAGTGGCGGCACCCTCAGCACGCTTGTCGGCTCCGGGCTGAGCTGGCCTTACGGGCTGACGGTGGACAACAACGGCTTCATCTACGTGGTCGAAGGCGATCGCGTCCGCAAGGTGGACCAGACCAACACCGTCACCACCGTGGCAGGCTCCGGGAGCGGAGGCTTCTCCGGCGACGGCGGCCTCGCCACGAGCGCCAAGCTGTACGGTCCGCGCGACGTGGCCATCAACGCAGCAGGAACCGTCCTCTACATCATGGACACCTCGAACAAGCGCATCCGGAAGGTGCAGTGAATCGCCGGTCCGTAAGGCCCGCGAGCCTTGTCACTGCTTGGTGGATCCTCTAAACTGACCTCCATGTCTGCAGAAATTCCGAACCCGACGCTGCTTCAGACCTATCGCAAGCGCCTGTGGGCCGGCCTTGGTGCCGCTCTGCTCCTTCGCCTGGTTCTGATCCTCTTCCCGATGGCCTTCTGGGTGGACATGGACACCTTCATGGCCTGGAGCCGGCGCCTGGCCGAAGTCGGGATCGCGAACTTCTACGCCCCCGGCTACTTCTGCGACTACCCGCCGGGCTACCTCTACGCGCTGTCGGGGCTGGGCCACCTCTACCACCTCTTCGACCCCACCTGGGCCCACTACGGGCGGGGGTTCGGCCTCGCCACCCTGCTCAAGGTGCCGGCGATCCTCGCCGACGTGGCCTCGGCCTACATGATCTTCCTCATCCTGCGCGGCCGGGTCACCATCCGCAGCGCCTACCACGGCGCTTTGATCTACGCCTTCAACCCCCTGGTCCTGTTGGTCTCAGGAGTCTGGGGCCAGATCGACAGCGTGCTGACCTTGTGCATGCTCGTGACCGTCTGGCTGCTCTTGCGCAACCGGTTCATGACGGCGGCGGCGACCGCGGTATTGGGGGTCATGCTCAAGCCCCAGGGCCTCTTCCTCGCGCCGTTCTTCGTCCTCTCCCAGTGGTTCCGCCGGGCCTGGTGGGTCTGGCCCACCGCGGCCCTTTCGGGCCTCGCCCTGGTCTGGGCGCTGACCTTCCCCTTCCACGCAGGTGGGCCCATCGTCGTCGGCCCCTTCGCCTTCCTCTTCGAGAAGATGATGGCGACCGCCGGGACCTACACCAGCAGCACCATCAACGCCTTCAACATCTGGGCGCCGACCAGCCTCGACAACGGGGTGATGATGTGGGGCGATCGCTACACCGACGCCCGGACCATCTTCGGGATCACCCACCGGGCCCTGGGCCTCGCCTTCGTGGGCATCCTCTCGGCCTGGATGGGGGTCTTCCTCTACCGCAAGCGCCACGCGGGGCTCGCCCC
The DNA here is from genome assembly GCA_017744355.1 of bacterium. NCBI lineage: Bacteria > bacterium. The sequence continues at coordinate 53,387 of JAGIBK010000004.1, forward strand.
GCTCATGCTCGCAGCCGCCGTCCTGCTCTTGGGCTTCTTCCTCTTCCCCACCCGGATGCACGAGCGCTACATGTTCCCGGCGATCGCCTTCTTGACCCTCGCCGCCAGCGCCAACCGCCACCTGATCCCCAACCTGTGGGCCTTCACGGCGACGGCGACCCTCAACGTCCTGTACGTCTACGTCTACTACACCAACCAGGCGCTCTTCTTCGCCGTCCCGGCCCCCCTGCGCACCGTCGTGATCGTCGGCTGCGTGCTGGTGAACATGTGGTACTTCGGGGACCTGATCGGCTACACCTTCGGCCGCCGTCCCGAGACCACCCTGCGTCCCACCCTCTCGCTGCGCCAGGCGCTGTTGGGCAAGAACGCCGCCGAGGCGGAGACCGCCCCCGGCCCCGAGCCCTGGGGCAAGCGCGACTGGCAGTGGATGCTCGGCCTGATGGGCGCCTTCTTCGCCCTGGGCCTCTACCGCCTGGGATTGCCCGCCGAGCAGATCTTCGACGAGGTCTACCACGCCCGCACCGCCGAGGAGTACCTCAAGGGCATCAGTCCCTACGAGTGGACCCACCCGCCCCTGGCCAAGCTCATGATCGCGGTGGGGGTGGCCGTCTTCGGCATGAACGCCTTCGGCTGGCGGATCGTGAGCCTCCTGGTCGGCGCGCTGACCCTCGGGGTCTTCTACGTGCTCGCGCGCCGCATGTTCGACCAGCGCCGCCCGGCCTGGATCGCGACCGCGCTCCTCGCCTGCGACGGGGTCTTCTTCGTCCAGTCGCGCGTGGCGATGACCAACATCTACGTGGTCTTCTTCCTGCTGCTCGCGACGCTGGCCACCTGGGAGTTCATGCGCACCCGCAAGGAGCGCATGCTGCCGCTCGCAGCCCTCGCCCTGGGTGCCGCACTCGCCACCCGCTGGTCCACCATGTACGCCTGGGGCCTCCTGGGGTTGCTCATCGGGGTCTACGTCCTGTTCTGGGAATCGCCCCGCCGCTCCCCCAAGGAGATCGGGCTTCTGGCCCTGCGCTGCGTCGGGTACTTCGTCGGCATCCCCATGGTGGTCTACGCCTTGAGCTACATCCCCTACATGCTCCAGGGGCACGGGTTCGGCGAAGTGCTGACGATGCAGCAGAACATGTGGGGCTACCACGCGCACCTGAACGCCACCCACGGCTACGCGTCCCCCTGGTGGCAGTGGCCCCTGATGGTTCGCCCGACCTGGTACTATTACCATGACTGGAAGAACGGGCTGATCTCGGGCATCATCGCCATCGGCAACCCCGCCATCTGGTGGGCGAGCATCCCGGCGCTCTTCGCCATGACCTACGTGGCCTGGCGTCGGAAGCTCTGGATGGGCTGGTTCATCGTCACGATGGGCCTCGGCATGTACCTGATGTGGGCCGTCCAGCCGCGCCCCCTGGTCTTCATGCACTACATGTTCGAGACCATCCCCTTCGCCATCCTGGCCCTCGCCTACTTCATGGAGCGGCTGTGGCGGCAAGAGGACTGGGAGCCCGTCGCCTCGACCTACCTCATCCTGGTGGTCGGCCTGTTCGCCTTCTTCTACCCGCTCCTCTCGGGCCTGCCCATCCCGGAGCCGTTCTACCGGATGCACATCTGGTTCCGGACCTGGATCTAGCGCCCGCGGCTATTTCGTCTTCTAGCGCCTGCGGCTGTTTTACTAAGGATTGATCTTTGAGCGCCATTCAGTTCACGGTTGAAGCCACCCACGGCCGCGCCCGCGCCGGCACCCTCACGACCCCGCACGGCCAGGTGCAGACCCCGGTGTTCATGCCGGTGGGCACCCAGGCCACGGTCAAGGCCCTGACCCCGCACCAGGTGGCCGAGACCGGCGCGAGCATCATCCTGGCGAACGCCTACCACCTGTACCTGCGCCCGGGCCACAAGCTCATCGAGCGCGCCGGCGGGGTGCACCGCTTCGAGCGCTGGCAGGGCAGCATGCTCACCGACAGCGGCGGCTTCCAGGTCTTCTCCCTGTCGGATCTGCGCAAGATCACCGAAGAGGGCGTCCACTTCCGCAACCCGGTGGACGGCTCCAAGCACTTCATCGCGCCCGAGACCTCCATGGAGATCCAGAACTCGCTCGGCGCCGACATCATGATGGCCTTCGACGAGTGCGTGCCCGGCATGAGCTCGCACGCCGACGCCCTCAAGGCGGTCGATCGCACCACCCGCTGGGCCGAGCGCTGCCTTGCAGCCCACCAGCGCCCCAAGGACCAGGCCCTCTTCGGCATCATCCAGGGCAACGTCTACGACGACCTGCGCACCCGCAGCGCCGAGGCCCTGGTGCCCATGGACTTCCCCGGCTACGCCATCGGCGGCCTCTCGGTGGGCGAGCCCAAGGACAAGATGTACCCGGCCCTCGCCCACAGCACGACCCTCTTGCCCGCCCACAAGCCCCGCTACCTGATGGGGGTGGGCATGCCCGAGGATCTGGTGGTGGGGGCCGCGCTCGGCGTCGACATGTTCGACTGCGTGCTGCCGACGCGACTGGCGCGCCATGCGAGCTTCTTCACCGACCAGGGGCGCCTGACCATCAAGAACGCCGTCTTCCGGGAGGACCCCGAGGTCCTGATGCCCGGTTGCGACTGCTACACCTGCTCCTACGGCTTCGAGCGCCGCTACCTGCACCACCTGGTCCGCGCCCAGGAGTACCTGGCGCACACCCTCTTGAGCATCCACAACATCCGCTACCTGATCCGGCTGATGGAGGGCATCCGCGCCTCGATCTTCGCGGGCACCTTCCCCCACAGCCACAAGCACTTCGTCTCGCCCGCCTTCTGGCCGCTCTTGGGCCTCGAGGCCACGGACGCCCCCCCCATCCTGGCGGAATAGCGAGTCTTCTGAGGCTCTCCTTTCGGGTTTAAAATAGACGCCGGCTGCGATCGCAAAGGGTCACAGCGGTAGGGGGCACGATGGGCACCACATCCCCGCCACGCTGGCTCCAATGTCTCTTGCTCGCCGTTCTGTACTTCGGCGCGGCACGGCTGGCCTTCTCCCTTGGGGCCGTCCACGAGGGGGCCTCGGCGGTCTACGTTTCCACCGCCCTCGCCCTCGCGGCCCTCCTGCGGCTGGGAATGGGGGTCCTGCCCGGCGTGGCGCTCGGGGCCCTCTGCTTCGAGCTCTCCGTCAACCCTGCCGCCCCCCTCGCGGCCTTGGGCTTCGCCGCGATCGACCTGTTCACGCCCTGGGTCGGCGCCTGGCTCGTCATGCGCTTCGCTCCGCGCGCGCCGCGCCTGGCGCACACCCAGGATATCCTCGCGCTCGTCCTGCTCACGGCCCTGCTCGCTCCGGCGTTGAGCGCCACCCTCGGTTTGCCCCTACTCGTCGCCTTCGGCGGCACGAGTTGGCCGAACGCCTTCTCGCTTTGGCCGGTCCTCGCCCTCAGCGACGCGGTCAGCATCATCGTGCTCACGCCGGCGCTGCTCAGCTGGCTCGCCCCGTGGCCGAACCACTGGAGCACGCGGCGGAGCCTCGAGTTGCTCGCGCTGCTGACAGGCATCGCGCTCATCTGCCGCGTGGTCTTCGGCGGCTTCTTCCTGCCGGAAAGCCAGCAATTCTCGCTCGCGCACCTGGTCATTCCCTTCCTGGTGCTCGCGGCCGTTCGCTTCGAGCAGCGGGGAGCCACGAGCGCCAACCTCGTCTTCTGGGGCGGGGTGGTCTGGGGCACGCTCCGAGGGGTGGCCCCCTCGGCTGGGCTCGCCCCGAGCGAGGCGGTGCTGCTCTCGCAGTCCCTGGTCGCCATCGTGGCGGCGACGATGCTCTTGCTGGCGACCATCGTCTCAGAGCGCCGGCAGGCCCTCGCCTCGCTCTCACACAGCGAGACCCGGCTGCGCGCCATCGTCGACAACGCGACCGACGGCATCTTCATCAAGGACCTGGAGGGGCGCTACGTCTTCATCAACGCCGCACGGGCCGCCCAGCTCGATCAGCCGGTCTCGGCCCTGCTGGGGCACCGGGACGAGGAGCTCTTCGAGCCGGAGTCGGCCGAACGCATCCACCAGAGCGGCCGCATCGTGCTGGATACGGGGCAGGCGAGCTACCGCGAGGACACGGTCCGGAGCCTCGACGGCACCGAGCGGACCTTGCTCACCAACCTCTTTCCCTATCGTTCGGCACAGGGCCAACTGCTCGGGCTCATCGGCATCTCGCGGGACATCACGGCCCGCAAACGCGCGGAGGCCGACCTGGCGTCAGCCTACAGCCGTCTCAAGGAGCTCGACCTGCTCAAGAGCAACCTCATCAACGCCGTTTCCCACGAGCTGCGCACCCCCCTGACCTCGATCCAGGGGTTCGCGGAGTTCCTCGAAGATCGCCTGGCCGGCGATCTGACCACCGAGCAAGAGCACTTCGTCCAGCAGATCCAGCAGGGCAGCAGGCGCCTGACGCATCTGGTCGACGACTTGCTGGACGTGGCGCGGCTGGAGTCCGGCAGCTTCCGGCTCGCGCTGGAGGACGCCAACCTGAGTCAGGTCGTTCGCGAGAGCGTCATGAGCTTCCGGCCGCAAGCCAAGGAGGCCGGCATCGCCCTGACGGCCGAGGGCATCGAGACGCCCCAGACAATCCGGATGGACCCCAAGCGGGTGGGCCAGATCCTCTTGAACCTGATCGGCAACGCCATCAAGTTCACGCGCCCGGGCGGCCGGATCACGGTCTCGGTCACCCGCAACGCGCGCGAGGTCCACATCCAGGTCCACGACACGGGGATCGGCATCCCCCCCGAGGACCTGCCTCACGTCTTCGACAAGTTCTACCAGGTGGACAACAGCCTCACCCGCCGGCGCGGGGGTACGGGGCTCGGCCTTGCGATCACCAAGGCCCTGGTGGAGGCTCACGGCGGCACCATCGGCGTGCTGAGCGAGTGGCATCAGGGGAGCACCTTCTGGTTCACCCTGCCGCTCGGAGCGGCCACGACCAGCCCGAAGGAGGATGGTGCGCGGATGCGCCTCGACGTATCGTAGGCGAAGCTGCGCCCGCGCCCGAGAGGAGAGTCGCCTCCCATGGTCCCGTCCATCCGCCGCCAGGTCTGCAACGAGGCCCCGCCAAGGCCCGAGGGCGACTACGTCCTCTACTGGCTGCTCACCAACCGCCGTGCGACCTGGAATTTCAGCCTTCAACGGGCGATCGAGTGGGCCCAAGAGTTGGACAAGCCGCTCGTGGTCCTCGAATCTCTCGGCGTCAGCCAACCCTGGGCCTGCGATCGCTTCCATCGCTTCGTCCTGGAGGGGATGCGCGAGAACCGGCACGCCTTCGCCGCGCGCGGCGCCCTCTACTACCCCTACGTCGAGCCGGCCGCGGGGGCGGGTGATGGGCTCCTGCAGGCCCTCGCCGCTCACGCCTGCGTGGTGGTGACGGACGAATTCCCGTGCTTCTTCTTGCCCCAGCTGGTGCGCGCGCTCTCGCCCACCCTGGGGGTTCGGGTCGAGATGGTCGACTCGAACGGGCTTCTGCCCCTGCGCGCCACCGACAAGGCCCACGCCACGGCCTACTCCTTTCGGCGCATGCTGCACAAGACCCTGCCCGCGCACCTCTTGCAGCTGCCGCAGCCGGACCCGCTCGCCAACACCCCCCTGCCCCGGCTCGAAGCCCTGCCCGAGCGCATCACCCGTCGGTGGCCCGCGGCCACAAAGGCCCTGCTCGACGGCGAGGCCTCAGCACTCGCCGCTCTTCCCATCGACCACGCGGTGCGCCCGGTGGACACCCTCTCGGGCGGGCATTCGAGCGCCTGCGAGGTGCTCGACGCTTTCCTGAGCGAGAAGCTGGCGCGCTACGACGAAGCCCGCAACGTCCCGGACGAGGCGGCGTCGAGCGGCCTTTCGATCCACCTCCACTGGGGGCACATCAGCGCCCACGAGGTCTTCGCCCGCCTGATGCGGCAAGAGGGCTGGACGCCCGCGAACCTGTCCTCCAAGCCCACCGGCCAGCGCCACGGCTGGTGGGGGGCGAGCCCCGAAGCCGAGTCCTTTCTCGACGAGCTGATCACATGGCGCGAGCTGAGCTTCAACACCTGCGTCTACGTGCCGAACTACGACCGCTACGAGTCCCTGCCCGAGTGGGCGCAGGCAACGCTCGACAAGCACGCCGCGGATCCGCGCCCGGTGCGCTACGCCCTCTCGGAGTTCGAGGCGGCCCGCACCCACGACCCGCTCTGGAACGCGGCCCAGCGCCAGCTGGTGCGCGAGGGGCGGATCCACAACTACCTGCGCATGCTCTGGGGCAAGAAGATCCTGGAGTGGAGCGCCAGCCCCCGCGAGGCCCTCGACACCCTCATCCAGCTCAACAACAAGTACGCCCTCGACGGGCGCGACCCCAACTCCTACGGCGGCATCTCCTGGATCCTCGGGCGCTACGACCGGCCCTGGGGGCCCGAGCGCCCTATCTTCGGCACCATCCGCTACATGAGCTCCGAGAACACCGCCCGCAAGGTCAGCGTCAAGGAGTACCTGCGCCGCTACGCGGGGCCCTGAGCCGGCATGATAGAATGCTGCGGGACCGCCTGAGCGTTCGGGCGGCGGTTGGATCATCCAACAAAACTGTTCCTTCTAGCCGCCCACGGCGGCCAACGGCTGTAACATGCCTGGTTTTGTTGGATGCTCTTAGGGAGACGGCATGCGGGTCGCAAGCGCCCTGGAACGCATCGGAACACGCACCATCGCTTCGCTTGAAGGCCTGGGCCGCTTCGTGATCCTGGCGGGCCGCGTGCTGCGCCTCATCGCCACGGGCGCCGTCCACGGGCGCAACACCTTCCAGCAGATGGCCTTCATCGGGGTCGAGAGCCTGCCCATCGCCCTGATCACCGCCCTGTCGATCGGGATGGTCTTCACCCTCCAGATCTCCAACGAGTTCATTCGCTTCGGCGCCACCTCGGTCATCGGTGGGGTCTCGACGATCGCCCTGACGCGCGAGTTGATCCCCACCCTCACGGGGGTCGTCATCGCCGGGCGGGTGGGGGCGGCGATCGCCGCCGAGCTGGGTTCCATGAAGGTCACCGAGCAGATCGACGCGCTGACAGCACTCGCCACCGACCCGCTCTACTACCTGGCGGTGCCCCGTGTGATCGCCTGCGCCGTCATGCTGCCGCTCCTCGCTCTGCTGGGCGACGCGGTGGCCATCGTCGGCGGCTACGCGGTGGCGGTGGCCGTCAAGGGCGTCACCCCGCAGCTCTTCATCAACAGCCTGCAGGACCTGGTGGTCCCCGCCGACATCCTGCGCGGGCTCGTGAAGGCGGGCTTCTTCGGGATGGTGGTGGGGCTCATCGGCTGCCACCAGGGCCTCTCGACCACCGCGGGCGCGCGCGGCGTGGGCAAGGCGACCACCGACTCGGTGGTGCTCTCGCTCATCACCATCTTCATTTCGAACTACTTCCTCTCGGCGCTGCTTTTCCCGGGCGCCGGCAAGTAAAGGCCAAAATTGGGGGCTACCCCCCTAGGCTCAAAACGAGCCGGACAGGTATCCTGGAGGGTCCTACTCGCCAGGAGAGATCCCCCCCATGACCTGTCTGAAGTGCGGCGAACCCATGACGCTCGATAGAACGATCGAATTCGCCGAAGGGCCCGCCAAGGCCATCTGGTGCTGCGGGCTCGACCGCAACCACGTCCGAATCCTGAGCCTGTCGAATCCCGAGCCGCCTACAAGCGAGGCGCCCGCAGGGTCGCGCGCCTCATGATAAAATACCGACGGACAGCCTGAGCGTTCAGGCGACGTTTTGGGAGACGGCATGCCGGTCGGTTTTACCCTGGAACGCGTTTGCACCCCTTTCGATCCCCTTCGTCGCGCGGTCGGTCCTCTCGGATGAGCGCCCCGACGGAGCGCGGCCTGGCCATCGGGATCGACGCCATCGAGAAGGCCTTCGGCCCCAAGCCCATCCTGCGGGGGGTCTCCTGCGAGTTCCCGGCGGGACAGACCTCGGTCGTGATCGGGCCGTCCGGCTGCGGCAAGAGCACCCTCTTGCGGATGCTCATCGGCCTGGTGACGCCGGACGCGGGGGCCATCTACTGCAACGGCGAGGACCTGACCCGGCTGGATGCGCGCGGCTGGAGCCGCTTTCGGCACGGGGTCGGGATGGTGTTCCAGTCCGCGGCCCTCTTCGACAGCATGACGGTCGCCGAGAACGTGGGCTTCTCGCTGCGCGAGCACACGCCCATGACCGACGAGGAGATCCGCCAAGTGGCGGACGCCAAGCTCGCGGTGGTGGGTCTGGCCGGCACCGGCGACGCCTACCCCTCCGAGCTCTCGGGCGGCATGCAGAAGCGGGTCGCCATCGCCCGGGCGATCGCCCGCGACCCTCAGCTCATCCTGTACGACGAGCCGACCACCGGCCTCGACCCCATCACCTCGACGGTCATCGAGGACCTGATCGTCCGCATCTCCCGCGAGACCCAGGCCACCTCGATCGTCGTCACCCACCAGCTCTCGACCATCTTCCGGACCGCCGACCGCATCACCATGTTCCATCAAGGGAAGGTGGTGGGCAGCGGCACCCCCGACGAGATGCGCGAGACCACCGACCCCACCATCGCGTCGTTCCTGAGCGGGGACCCCACGGGCACCCCCGACGAGAGGAGGCATCCTTGAAGCTCACGGCCCCCGCCAAGGTGGGAGCACTCACCGTCCTGTCGCTCGCGATTTTGGTCGTCGGCCTCAGCTGGCTGACCCAGACCTCGTTCAGGCCGCAGGGCTACCACCTCAAGGTGGTCTTCAACGACGTGGACGGCCTCTTGCCCGGCGCCAACGTGCTCTTGATGGGCGTGAAGGTCGGCCGGGTCGCCGCCGTCAATCCCGAAGAGCGGCTGGTGGTGGTCGACGCCGAGATCAGCGATCGCAAGACCCGCATCTTCGAGGGCTCGCGCTTCAAGATCCTCAGCAAGGGGATCATCGGCGAGAAGACCCTCGAGATCTTCCCGCCCGAGGAGCTGACTAGCGAGACCCTCGCCCACGACGCCACCGTCTACGGCACCAACCCGGCGCGCCTGGACGTGGCCATCGAGCAGGCCAACAAGGCCCTGCGATCGCTGCGCGACCTGGCCGAAGCCCCCGAGACGCGCATGGCCCTCAAGGACGGTATTGCCCAGTTCCAGCAGACCATGACGGGCCTCAACGCCCTCATCAAGCACACCGACGAGGTCGCCGTCGACGCCCGTCGCTTCGTGGGCACCGCCGACGCGCTGGCGGGCTCGCTCTCGCCCAACGAGCTTCGGGCCATCGTGGCCGACCTGCGGGCGGTGACGGGCGGCGTCCGCAAGAGCTACGACGCGTTCGCAGGCCAGGGCGACCAGTTCGCCGACGCCCGCGAGGCCCTCGGCAACCTCAAGCGCCTCACGGCCCGCCTCGACTCGCTGGCCGGCCAGGTCGAAACCTTCTCGCAGGACCCCAAGCTCAAGTCCGACGTCTCCGAGATCGTCAAAACCAGCCGCGCGGTCGTCACCAAGGCCGCCGACGTCGCCGCGCACCCGCCCGGCTTCTCCCCGCGCTTCGACCTGACGGGCGTCCAGGAGACGCGCCGCTCGTACGTCAACGGCAACTTCAACATGGGCCTGCACCTCTCCCAGGACTCGTTCCAGGTGGGCGTCGAGGATATCGGCGACCGGAACCTCTGGAACGCCCACTGGGGCAAGCCCAACTTCCTCGGCGACGGCCTGAGCTTCCACCTGGGGATGATCCGCAGCAAGATCGGCGCGGGCCTCGACTGGACGCCTCGGCATGACGTGGCGCTGACCGGCGAGGTCTTCAACCCCATCACGCCCTCGCTGCGCCTCTCGGGGGTGTACTACCCCAGCTGGTGGAACCAGCGCTATGGGTTGACGGGCGCCTGGCTCCGAGATCTGTCGGATCCGAACGACAATCGCCTCTACCTGGGCGTGCAGTGGCGCCCGCTTGATTAATCGCCTGGTTGATAGGGTTTATATCCGAAGAAGCCTCCTCAACGTTGTCAGTGGAGTACCCGATGCCTGACGCCATCGCCAATCGCTACGAAGTCCTCACGGCCCTCGGGGAAGGGGGAATGGGCAAGGTACTGTCGGTCCACGACACGCTCAACGACCGCGAGGTGGCGCTCAAGCTGTTACGCGCGCGCGGCTCGGGCACCCTCCAGCAGCTCAAGCATGAGTTCTGGACCATGACCCGCCTGCGCCATCCCCACACCGTCGAGGTCTACGACTTCGGCGCCCTGGAGGACGGCACCCCCTACTTCACCATGGAGGTGGTGCCGGGCAAGGGCCTCGACGAACTGCTGCCCATGGCCCCCGAGACGGTGCGCGAGGTGCTCGTCGCCCTGTGCCGGGCCCTCGGCTACATCCACGCCCAGGGCTACGTCCACGGCGACCTCAAGCCCGAGAACATCCGCCTCGGCACGACGGGCGTCGTCAAGCTGATGGACTTCGGGCTCATGGAGCGCGCGGGGCGCGCGGGCGGCACCCTCCGGGGCACCCTGCGCTACATGGCCCCCGAGATCGCCCGCGGCGGAGCGGTCGATCGCCGCGCCGACCTGTACGCACTGGGCTGCGTGGCCTACCACCTCTTGGCGGGCGAGCCCCCCTACCCTCAGACCGAACCTCGCGCCCTGCTCAAGGCCCACCTGGAGGCTCCGCTGCCCCAGGCCCCCGGCCGCGACCCCGCGCTCGAGGCCCTCATCCTGCGTCTGATGGCCAAGGATCCCCTGCGCCGCTGCCAGTCGGCCGCCGAAGTGTTGCAGCACCTCGGCCACGACGCCGAAGAAGCGGCAATGCCGCTGCTCGCGGGGGGCTTCGTGGGCCGCGAGGCCGAGACGACCGCCTTCGCATCGCGCCTCGAAGCGGGCCCCGGCACGGCCTTGAGCCTCTTGGGCGAAGCGGGCAGCGGCAAGAGCCGCCTTGCCCAGGAGCTCCACCTGATCGCCCAGCTCCAGGACCGAGAGACGGTCCTCGTGCGCTGCCGGGAGCACGCGGCCCCTTACGAGAGCCTGGTTTCGGCCATGCGCGCCCTCTTGCCGCTCGCGAAGTCCGCCTGTCCTGCAATCCTTGATGCCCAGGCGCCGGTCCTCGCGCGCCTCTTGCCCGAGCTCGGGAGCGAGGCGGCGCCCGAAGCCCTGGAGCCCCAGCAGGAGAAGATGCGCCTCCAAGCCGCCGTCTCGGAGGTGCTCTCGGCCGTCGCCCGCGCGCGGGGGCTGGTGCTCGTCGTCGACGACGCCCAGTGGCTCGATAGCCCCTCGCTTGAGCTGATCGAGCACCTGGAGCGTAACGCCCACGACCTTCCCTTCTGGATGGTGCTCGTGGGGCACGAGGCCCCCTGGCTCGAACCCATGCGCCTCTCGAACCTGGACGCGGACGAGGCCCGCGCCCTGATGGCCTCCATGCTCGGCACCCCGTCGATCGAGGCCGGCCTCTTCGAGCCCTTGATGACCCTCACCCACGGCAACCCCCGTCACCTTTCCGACCTGCTGCACCACCTGGTCGAAGCGGGCCTCCTGGTCCGGGCCCAGGGCAGCTGGCGCCTCGAAGCGGGCTTCGACCTTTCGGCCCTGCCCAAGGACCTGCAAGGCATCAGCGCCCAGAAACTGGACGCCCTTGCCCCCGAGGCGATCGCGATCGCCCGGGCCGTGGCCCTGGCTGGCCGCGCGGACCTGGCCCTCTTGGGGCGCATCGAGGGGCTCTGCGCCGACGACGAGCAGCTCTACCAGGCCCTGTGCGAGCTCGAGGCCGAAGGGGTGCTCGTGCTCGGCCCCGAGGGCTACGCGGTGGCCCACCACCTGCTCCAATCGCTCATCGTGGGCGCCCTGGGCGAGCGCGAGCGGCAGGCCCTGCACGGCCGCATCGCCCAGGCCCTCTTGCCCGCACTGGAAGCGGCCCCGAGAGACGCGGGGCTGCTCAACGCGGTGGCCGACCACCTGCTTTCGAGCGACGCTCCTAGCCGTGCCATCCCCTACGCCGCCGAGGCCGCCGAGCGCAACCTCGAACTCTTCGCCAACGCCGAGGCCCGGCGCTACCTGCAAGCAGGCCTCGCGGCCCTCGAAGCGGCCACGCCCGACCCGGCGCTGCGCCTGCGGTACCTGAGCGCCCTGGGTGACGTGGATCGCCGGCTGGGCGACTTCCAGCAAGCGAGCGCATCCTTCGAGGCGGCCCTCGCCCTGAGCCAGACGCAGGGCGACCCGGTGCTGAAAGCCCGGCTGCTCACCGGCCTGGGCAAGGCCCGTCAGGCCATGGCCGACTACCCGCGCGCCATCGAGGCCCTCGCCGAGAGCGCCGAGCTCGCCGAGGCGACCGGGGCGACCCGCGAGCAGGTCCGCGCCCTGACGACCCTCGGGCGCATCCGCTACTTCGGCGGCGACGTGGAGGAGAGCATCCGCACCTACACCCTCGCCCTCGACGCCTCCCGCGAGGCCCAGCTGCCCCTGTACCTGGCCGAGAGCCTGGCCTTCCTCGGCTACCTCTTCGCCTCGGACCCCGAACGGCAGGAGGAAGGGCTCGGCTACCTTCAGGAGAGCCTGCTCATCAAGCACGCCATCGGCGACAAGATGGGCCTCAACGACACGACCATGCTCCTCGGCAACGCCTACCTGGCCCTCGGGCGCTACGCGGAGGCCAACGAGTGCTTCCTCCAGTGCCAGGTGCTCAACGAGGAGACGGGCCAGCGCGACGAGGCCATCTTCGGCCTCTTGAACCTCGCCATCGTCGCCTTCGAGATGGGCGACCTCAAGGAGGCCCTGCGCCTCTCGGAGCTCGCGCGCGACGGGGCGATCCAGACCCAGAGCCGCTTCGCCGAAGGCATGGCCGTGACCCTCTCCGGCGTCTCGCGCCTCTACCTGGGGCAGCTGGGACAAGGCGCAGGCGAGCTGGATATGGGGCTTGCGCTCGCGCGCGAGATGAACAACCGCTACCTGGAAGTCACCATCGCCGCCTACCGCTCGGATGCCCTCATCCAGCTCGGGCGCTACGACGAGGCCCTCGCCTACGCCACCAGTGCGCTCGCCGTGGCCGAAGAGGGCGGCATGCGCGAGAACATCCCGCCCCAGCAGATCGTGGTGGGGCTCGCCCAGCTGTTCACGGGCGAGCGCGAGGCCGCCCGCCTCAGCCTCGGGCAGGCTCGCTCGACCGCTGAGGAGACCCGCGCCCGCGGCACCCTCGCCAAGGCCGGCTGGGCCCTCGCGCTGCTTTCCGCCCAGCAGCGGGACTACATGGGCGCCCAGAAGCTCGCCCACGAGGCCCTGCAGGACGCCGACGAGGTCGGCGCCCGGCACCTCTCGGCCCAGCTCCACGCCCTGTTGGGCGAGCTGCAGCTGGTGCAGGAGCACCGCAGCCTCGCGAGCGAACACCTGCGCAAGGCCCAGCACCTGGCCGAGAGCATCGGAAGCCCCCTCTTGCACGGTCGCATCCTGCGCCTGATGGCCGAAGCCGACCCGCTGCGCGCCGACGACTTCAAGCGCATGGCCAAGAACGGCGCCATGCGCCTCTACGACACCCTCGACGGCGAGGCCCGCGCCACCTTCGAGGCGGCATGGCACGCGCCCTGGGTCCCGCGCGGAGCGGGCCGCCAGCAGGCGGGCCAGTCGCTCGAAGAGAAGCTGGGCAAGCTCGGCGCCGACATGCAGGACCTCATCCAGAGCGCCCGCGACGAGGCGGCGCGCCACGCCGAGCTCGCGGACTCCCACCGCCACCTGGAGCAGCTCATCGACTTCGCCCTCAAGATCAGCCAGATCCACGACCTGCAATTGGTCCAGGAGATGGTGATGGGCCTGATCCTCGAGATCAGCGGGGCCGAGCGGGGCTTCTTGCTCCTGCTCAAGCACCACGAGCCGACCATCTGCCAGAAGCGCGGCATCGAGCCCTCGAACGAGAATGCCGACTGGCTACGCTGCCAGGCGATCGCCGACGAGGTGCTGAACAGCGAGCAGCCGATTTGCCTGAAGGGTGCGAGCGCCGGCGAGGCCCGCACCGCCCTCTGCGTCCCGCTCAAGATCCGCAACGCGGTGGTGGGGGCCGTCTACATGGACCGCCCGGCCGAAAAGGGGGACTTCGGCGACCACGACCTGGACGTGGTGACGAGCCTCGCCTCGCTCTCGGCCACCGCCATCGAGAACGCCAACCTCCACGAGGAATGGCAGGACAAGAGCCGCAAGCTGGAGATGCTCAACCACCTCTCGCGGACCATCTCGACCACCCTGGTGACCGAGGAGGTCCTGGAACTGGTGGTCAAGCTGACCCTCGAAGTGACGGACGCCGAGCGCGGCTTCTTCATGCTCTGGGAGCAGGACCAGCTGCGGTGCAACACCGCCTTCGACCGGCTGGGGACCGCGCTCGACCCCGAAGAGGAAGCGATCAGCCGCTCCATCTGCCAGAAGGTGCTCGAAAGCGGCCAGTCGCTCTGCGTGGCCGACGCCCTCTCGGACGAGGAGTTCCAGGTCCAGGAGAGCATCATGGCGCTCAGCCTGCGCACGGTCATGTGCGTGCCGGTCATCGCCAAGCAATCGGTCCTCGGCCTCCTCTACGTGGACTCCCAGGCGATCGTCAACGCCTTCAGGGCCCACGACCTGGAGATCCTGGAGGCGATCGCCAACCACGCCTCGGTCGCCATCGAGAACGCCCACCTCTACAGCCAGCTGGCACGGCGCGCCCAGGAGCTCGAAGAGCTGGTCGCCCTCTACGAGGAGGCCAACCTGCGGGCCTCGACCGATCCGCTGACCGGCCTCCACAACCGGCGCTTCTTCCAGGACCAGCTCAACCGCGACTTCGCCCAGGCCCGGCGCCACCGCCGGCACCTGAGCGTCATCATGCTCGACATCGACCACTTCAAGAGCTTCAACGACACCTACGGCCACGCCCTCGGCGACCAGGTCATCCAGAGCGTCGCCCTGGTGATCGGCCAGGCCGTGCGCCTGGCGGACGTAGTCGCCCGCTACGGCGGCGAGGAGTTCATCGTGGCGCTGCCCGACACCGACCTCGAAGGCGCGGTGATCGTCGCCGAGCGTATCCGGCGCTCGGTGGCCGAGATCGAGCTGACCGACCCCGAGGGCAATCCCCTGCGCCAGATCACCGTCTCTCTGGGGGTGAGCGCCATCCGGCTCGATGACGAGCGGATCGCCGAGCTGATCGAGCGGGCGGACCGCGGCCTCTACGTGGCCAAGGTCAAGGGCCGCAACCAGATCCGCACCGTCGACGAGGAAGACCGCTAAAAACGCAAAGGGGGTGGGACGCGACCGCATCCCACCCCCTACGCTTCTTTTGTCATCAGGCGTTGAGGACCATGAGCAGCTTTTGCACGTGGTCGCTCATCTTGGCTTTGAGGGTCTTTCGGGCCAAATCGACCACCGCCTGCTCCGCCTTCACGTCCTTCTCGGGCCGCGGCTTGTCCTGATCGTCGCGCGGGTTGACCAGCTTCACGGCGGGCAAGCGTTCCTGCTCGATCTTCTCGACCTCTCTCAGCACCGCCCGGTACTGAGTGGGCTTCATCGTGCGCGGCGGACGCGCGTTAATCGCGTCGCGCAGGGCCCTTGCGAGGCCCTTGAGATCCAGCATCGCCCCCTCGTTCTCGTTGACCAGATCCCGCGCATCGAAGAGAATCTCCAGCTTGTATACCAGGGTCTGGACCGCCGAAGCCGCCGCCTGGAAGTAATCGGCCGGCGAGGCCGCAGGTATTTGGACGGGGGTGACGTGCAGCATGGACGCCATCTGCCCCACGTCGGCGCCAAGGCCCTTTATCAGCTCATCTCGCTTGGCGTTGTCCGTGAGCGCCGAAGCGCCCAAGTAAAGTTTCTCCTGGCGGTCTACCGCCTCTAGCAGGGTCTTGAGATCCTGCTTGGTCATCGTCCGAGCAGGCGTGGCCCCAATCGCATCGGTGATTGCCCTCGACAGCCCCAGCACGGCGCGCCTCGCTCCGTCCTGCTCGTCGCTGAGCATGCCATCCATCGCCTGGAAGAGGCCCGACATGCGATACGTCAGCTGCTGGACGTAGTTCGCGCCGATCTGGAAGCACTCCTGCGGGGTGGGGTCGGGCACGGGCATCACGCTGACCCCAAGGGCCTTGGCAAGGTCGTCGACATCCTTCGAGAGCCCTGTCTTGAAGGCCTTCAGCTTGGCATCGATCTCGGCCTGCTCTCGCTGCACCTCGCCCGCATCGCGAGGCTTGTCCTCCTCGTTGCGCGGGTTGACCAGCTTCACGGCAGGCAGCCGCCGCTTCTCGATCTCATCCACCAGCTTCAGGAGGGGCTCCAGCTGATCGGCCCTGAGGGTCTTGGGCGGCACGGCGGTCGAAGCCGCTTGCAGTGATTTGGCCAGGCCCTTCACGGCCTTCATGGATTGCTCCATGACAGGGTCATTGAGCGCCTCGTGCATGTCGAAGAGGTACTCCAGCTTGTAGCTCAGCGTCCGGACTGCCGCAAGCCCCGTCTGGAAGTGATCGGCCGGCGTGGCAGGGGGGATCTGGACGGGCGTGACGCCGAGCAAGCCCGTCAGCGCCTTCACGGCATCGCCCACCCCGCCTATCAGCTTGCTCCGCTCGGCGTTGTCCGTGAGCGCCGAGGCCCCCAGGTACACCTTCTCCAGCTCGTCCACCTTGTCCAGGAGTTTCCCGAGCTGATCCTTACCCAGCGTCCGGGGAGGCGAGGCACTGATCGCGGCCGAAAGGGCGCGCGAGAAGCCCAGGACGTCGCGGCGCGCCTGTTCGTAATCCTTGTCGAGAGACGTGCTGTCGAGGGCCTGGAACAAGCCCTCCATGCGGAAGACCAGCTGCTGGGCAGCCGTTGCGCCGGTCTGGAAGTACTCCTGCTGGGTGGGTGGCTCCGCACGCTTGAAGGCCACGTTGGGACCACCGACCTGGGCAACGGTCGCCGCAAACTCCTGCACGTTGAAAGCCCCAGGTATCGCCATCCCGATGCCCGCGACCTGAGAGCGGTCTTCGACCTTCCCCGATGACGAGGGAGCGATCGCGGCCCCCTTGGCTGCCGCGACGTTCTCGGCTTCCGAGACCGGAGCGGACCAAGCGGAAGAGTTGACGCCATCGATCTTCTTGAGCATGCGACAACCTCTCATCTTGAACAAAAGGCGTTAATTTGCTCTATTGTAGAAAGATTGGCTCGCAAATCACTCTGTTTTTGTCCAGATTTAAAGAAGAATTAATAGCTTTCCGCAAATAAGCCTTATTCTTAGCTAGAAACGCCTGTTTTCACACAAAACCAGGGAGGACCTCATGAATTTGCAGCAAATCTCGCGCCTTCCCGGCATCGCCGACCCAGCCCTTCTGCGTGCCGCCGTGCGCCTGCGCATCGGCCACAAGGAGCCGCGCCAGCTCGTCACCTTCAAGGTCTACGAAGAGGCCGCCGGTGGCTTCACCGCCATCCCGAGCCACGTCCCGCTCGCGCCGAGCAAACCCGGGCTGGCCCCCAAGCCGCTCCCCAAGCCGGGGAAGGCCCCGGCGACGTCGCGATCGCCTCTCTCGGGCTCTCGTCCAAGCCCCGAGGGGGCCATCGAGCATGCCGTGCTCACCCTGCTCCTCCAGGCGGATCGCCTCGCCGCCAAGGAGTGGGGGCCCAATCCCGAGTATTGAGCGACATTTAACGAAATGAAAATGACCAGCCAACGATCAGTTGAACGAAGCGAGGGTTTTGCCGGGTATAACCCCTTTAGTCATGTAGTTTTCGATCGTCGGGAGGTCTCGTTATGAATATTGGCGGTTTGGTTGGCGGCCTCGTCAAAGGCCTGTTTGGTGGCAACAAGCTTGGCGACGCCATCGGCAACGCCGTCGGTGGCCTCATCAACGGTGGCAACGCTGGTGACATCTTCAAGGACCTTTTCAAGAGCCTCTTCACGGACACGTCGACGGTCGGCAAGCCTGCCGGCGAGCAGGCCGGTGCCTCCGGCTCGACCGTCATCCGGTCCATGATGGCCGAGATCACCAAGAAGTAACGCCCTTTCACGAACACGGCGCCCCGGTCGATGACCGGGGCGCCGCGTTCGTTTCAGGCCGATTTTAGTGCTCGGTGGATTCCGACATGATCTTGGCGGACATGTAGCCGACCCAGCCGGTGACCCCGAAGAAGACGGCGAGCATGAAATAGAAATAGACCCAGTTGTTCATCGCTAACTTTCTCTCCTCTACAAGGCGTTGCTAATAGCATATCAGGCCCCGGCCGGGCCGTCATCCCCGTGCTTACTTGATCTGGTTGATGATGGTGAAGACGGGCAGGTACATGCCGATGACCAGCGAGCCGACCAGGACGGCGATGAGCACCATCATCAGGGGTTCGAGGAGCGAGGTCAGCGACTTGACCGCCTGCTCCACCTCGTCGTCGTAGAAGTCCGCGACCTTCTCGAGCATGGAGTCGACCGCACCGGTCTCCTCGCCGATCGAGATCATCTGGGTCACCATGGGCGGGAAGACCGCCGCGCGCTCCAGCGGCCGCGCGATGCCCTCGCCCTCGCGCACCGCCTGGCGCACGTCCTCGACCGCGCCGCTGACGATGGCGTTGCCCGACGAGTCGCGCACGATCTCGAGCGCCGACAAGAGAGGCACCCCCGACTTGAGGAGGGTCCCCAGGGTGCGGGTGAAACGCGCCACCGCGATCTTCTGGGCCAGGACGCCGAAAATGGGGACGTTGAGGATGTGCTTGTCGATGAAGTGCTTGCCCTGGTCGGTCGCCCCCCAGGTCTTGATCGCCCAGCCGATCGCGAAGGCCGTCACGGCGACCATCAGGCCCACGGGACCGCGGGCCGTGTTGGACATGTCGATCAGGAACTGGGTGTACGCCGGCAGCTTGGCGTTCATCTGCTCGAACATGTTGGCGAAGACCGGCAGGATGAAGACCAGCATGACCACGAAGATCACGACCGCCATGATCAAGATGACGACGGGGTAGGTCATGGCCGACTTCACCTGGGCCTGCAGCTTGCTGTTGGCCTCGATGAAGCCCGCCACGCGCAGCAAGACCTGGTCGAGCACGCCGCCCGCCTCGCCCGCGCGGATCATGCCGACGAAGAGTCGGTCGAAGACCCGCGGGTGGCGCGACATGCAATCCGAAAGGGAGTTACCGGCCTCGACCCGCGCCTTGAGGTCGAGGATGACCTTGCGCAGCTTGGGGTTGAGGGTCTGCTCCTCCAAGATGTTGAGGGCGCGGACCATCGCCACCCCCGCGTTGATCATGGTGGCGAACTGACGGGTGAAGATGGTCAAGTCCGTGAGCTTGACCTTGCCGCTGTTCGCCAGGATGTTGTTGAGTTGGTCGAGGAACTTGTTGTTGCCGCCCTTCAAGCTCCCCGCCAGCTTGTTCTCCCGCTTCTCGGTGACGGGAGTGACGACCATGTAGCCCATCTCGCGGAGCTTGTTACGCACATCGGCGGCGCTATCGCCGTTCATGACCTTCATGAAGGCTTCGCCGCGGTGGTCGCGGACCTTGCACTGGTAGACGGGCATGGCGTGAGTCCCTTAGGCTCCTGACTAGCGCGCCATCGCCTGGCTCATGGAGCCTGCGGGGGCCGCGCCGATCATGCGGATCAGATCCTCGGGGCGCGAGGTCTTCGAGATGGCGTCCTCGTAAGAGACCAGACGGTTGGTATAGAGGTCCTTGAGGCAGTTCTCGAGGGTCTGCATCCCGAACTTCTGGCCGGTCTGGATCGCCGAGTAGATCTGGGCGGTCTTGCCCTCGCGGATCAGGTTGGCGACCGCGGGGGTGTTGATCATGACCTCGAGGGCCATCACGCGGCCGCGGCCCCGACCGTCCGAACCCAGCTTGGGCACGAGGGTCTGCGAGAGGACGCCCACCAAGCTGTTCGAGATCTGGACGCGGATCTGCTGCTGCTGGTGCGGCGGGAAGACGTCGACCACGCGGTCCACCGTCTGCATGGCGCTCGAGGTGTGAAGGGTGCCGAAGACCAGGTGGCCCGTCTCGGCCGCGGTCATGGCGAGGCGGATGGTCTCCAGGTCGCGCAACTCACCCACCAGGATGACGTCGGGGTCTTCGCGCAGGGCCGCCTTGAGGGCGTTGTCGAAGCTCTTGGTGTCCGCGCCCAGCTCGCGCTGGTTGACCAGGCTCATCTTTGGCGGGTGGACGTACTCGATGGGGTCCTCGATGGTGAGGATGTGCTCGGCGCGGGTCTGGTTGATGTTGTCGATCATCGCCGCAAGCGTCGTGGACTTACCCGAGCCGGTGGGGCCCGTCACGAGGATGAGGCCGCGGGGCTTGTGGGTCAGCTCGCGGACGATGGGCGGCAGGCCCAGGTCCTCGAAGCGGGGGATCTTGGTCGAGATGGTACGCAGGACCGCCGCGTAGGCGCCCTTGGAACGGAAGGCGTTGACGCGGAAGCGCCCCAGGCCGACCACGCCGTACGAGCAGTCCAGCTCCATGGTCTGCTCGAGGTTCTTGCGCTGCTCGTTGGAGAGGATCGAGAAGATCAGGCGCTGGGTGTCCTCGGGGGTGAGGGGATCGTAGTCGGTGCGGACCAGCTTGCCGTTGATGCGGATGATGGGCGGCACCCCTGCCGAGATGTGCAGGTCCGACCCATCCCGGTCGAAGACCAGTTGCAGCAGCTCTTCCATGTACATAGGCCGGTCTCCTTATGAATCACCCGCAGGCGCTACGCGCTTTGCGCTACACTTCCAACAACGTTCCGCAGCCGGGGCAGCCCTTCCAGCCCTCCTCCACGCGCTGATGACACTTGGGGCAGACTTTCTTGAGATCGATCTGGCAGAAGGGACACTTCATGAACTCGTCGCCGATGGGGTTGCGGCAACCGGGGCAGAGCTTCTCCTCGCCCTCGCCCGAGAAGGTCACGCGGATGACCTCTTCGAGCGACGTGTGGCCGTCGGCCACCAGCTTGAGCGAGTAGTCCTTGAGGGTGGTCATGCCCGACTGCTTGGCCGCGTAGCGGATGAGGCCCGTGCTCGCGCCGCGGCTGATCAGATCCCGCAGCTCGTCGTTCATCTTCATGATCTCGTAGACGCCCATGCGTCCCGAGTAGCCCTTGGAGCACTCGTTGCAGCCCACCGCCTTGTAGAAGGTCGGCAAGTTGTTTTCGTCGTAGCGATAGCCCACGTAATCCAGTTCGCGGATCTCGGGGGTATAGGGCTGCTTGCACTTGCTGCACAGCTTGCGGACCAGGCGCTGGGCCACGACCCCGATGGTCGCGGCCGAGACCATGAAGCCCTCGACGCCCATCTCGTGCAGGCGCATGATGGCGCCCGGCGCGTCGTTGGTGTGGAGCGAGGTGAAGACCAGGTGGCCGGTCAGCGCCGACTCGATGGCGATCTTGGCCACTTCCAGGTCGCGGGTCTCACCGATCAGCATGATGTCCGGGTCCTGGCGCAGGAAGGCCTTGAGGACGCGGGCGAAGGTGTAACCGATCTCGGGGCGGACCTGGACCTGGTTGATGCCCGGAGCGTCGTACTCGATGGGATCCTCGGCGGTGACGATGTTGACGTCGGCGGTGTTGCGCTCGTTGAGGATCGAGTAGAGGGTCGTGGACTTACCCGAGCCGGTGGGGCCGGTCACGAAGATGATGCCGAAGGGACGCGCGGACATCTCGCGGATGACGGCCAGGTCCTCGGGGTAGATGAACAGCTTCTCCAGGCCGAGGGTGGTACTCGTCTTGTCGAGGATGCGCATGCAGATCTTCTCGCCGAACTTGCCAGGCAAGCTCGAGACGCGGAAGTCCCAGTCGCGGCCCTTGAAGCGGACGCGAATGCGGCCGTCCTGGGGCAGGCGCTTCTCGGAGATGTCCAGGTTCGCCATGATCTTGAAGCGGCTGACCAGTGCCGGCAGGAACTTCTTGGGAATGGTCGTCTGCCGGTGCAGCATGCCATCGATGCGGTAGCGGACCTGGACCTCGTTCTCCCACGGCTCCACGTGGATATCCGAGACCTTCTTGGAGCTACCGATGGCGTTGGTGAGGATCGAGTTGGTGAGCTTGATGATCGGCGACTCTTCGGCCTGCCGCTCCAGCTCGATGGCCCGGGTGTTCTCCTCCTTCTGCTCGACGATCTCGAGGTCGTCGTCGCTGGAGGCGATCTCGCCCAGGACCGAGGAGATGTCCATGACGGGGCCCGTGTCCACGTCGGGGACGTTGGTGGCGCTCTGCTGGTCCATGAACCAGAAGAACTCGTCTTCGGTGATTACCACCGGCTGCACCGCGACGCCCTTGACCGTGAAGCGCACGTCGTCGATGGCGATCAGGTTGGTGGGATCGACCATCGCGAGCGTCAGGCGGTTGTTGGCCAGCGAGACCGGGATGATCTGGTGCTGGCGCTGGAGGTTCTCGGGGATGAGCTTGAGGACCTCGGTCGGGATCTTGGTCTTGCGCAGGTTGATGTAGCGCAAGCCATACTGAAGCTCGAGGGCGTCCTTGATCGAGGCCTCGGTGATGTAGCCCTGCTTGATCAGGATGAGGCCCAGGCTCTCCTTGCTCTGCTTCTGGATATCGACCGCAGTCTTGAGCTGGGCGTCGGTGATGAGATTCGCGTTGAGCAGAATCTCCCCAAGTTTCATCTTGACGATG
Source organism: bacterium (assembly GCA_017744355.1). Classification (NCBI taxonomy): domain Bacteria; species bacterium. Next base: position 75,853 of record JAGIBK010000004.1, read on the forward strand.
GCCACGATGCACACCTCCTAGGCAGGTCGTTCAGGCGGGAAGGCCCGCGACAGACCGTTAAATCTTGTCGGCGACTCCCGCGATGACCGAGAGCACGCCCGTCAGGTCGAGCCCCATCAACGACTGGGACATGACCACGAGCACCCCGACCTCGAGCGAGATGAGCAGTACCACGCCACCCTCGGTGTCCAGGATGACCTGGCGCGAGGCCCCGAGCTTCATCTTCTTGCACTGCACGTCCAGGTTGGTCAGCATCGAACTCGAGATGGCGCCGATCAGCTCCTTGTCGAAGTTCTGCGGCAGGGTGCTCGAGATGACGAGGCCGTCGCGGCCCACGATCAGGCTGCCCGCGACGCCCTGACAGGCGTCGATCTGGCCCAGGATCGAGTCGAGGTCCGCGCCCTTGGCGTTCGAGATGATCTTGGTGGTCGTGTAGAGGCCGGTGCCGCGCTTCTCGGCGTTGTCGATGATGCGCTTCAGCGTGTTCTGGTCGACCAGCAGCTTACCGATCGAGACCAGGCCGTCCTGCTGAGGGGGCTGCTGGGCGGCGGGAGCCTGCGGGGCCGGCGCCGGGGGCGCGGGTTGAGCGAAAGCGGGTGCCGGCACAGGCTCCGCGAAAGGAGGCGGCGAGGGCTCGGCGAAAGGCGGAGGCGCCATGGGGCTCGCCACCGGCTGCGGGGGCGCAGCCTGAGGCACCGGAGCCTGCGGGACGGGAGCAGCAGGAGCGCCGCCGACCTCGAAGCTGTCGAAGAGCGAATCGAGGGCGTCGTCTACCCCGTCCGGGCCGAAGAGGGAGTTGCCCTGGGCAGGGGCCGGGGTGGGCTCGGGCGCCTGGGCGACCGGCTGCGGCGGCACGGGGGGCACGCGCCGCTCGGCCTGCGCGGGGGCAGGCGGAGGGGTCGGCGTCCCGAAGTCCATACCCGCGAAGAGGTCGTCGTCCAAAGAACCGAGCAGGTCTGCCGCATCGTCTTCAGGCGGCGGTGCCTGGACCTTGGGCTTCTTGGCGAGCGAGGCGCCCTTCTTGGAGACGGGAGTCCCGCCCTTCTTGCCACCTGCGACCGGTTTCTTCTTCCCGCCCTGGTCCTTCTTAGCGCCGAAGCCGGCGAACAGGCCGCCGAGAAAGCCCTTCTTCTCAGGTTTCTTCGAGGATTTCCGGTCAGCCATGTTGGTTCAACGCACTCCTATTCAGGGCAGCAGCCTTCCCTATGATACCCTGAAGGCTGTCAAAAAAATCCCCCACAGGGCCTTACCTATCCCGGACAGCCGCCCCGAAGGCCTCCTCGGCCGACTGGACGATCCCCCGGTGGATCGGCTCGATCTCGTCGTCGCTCAGCGTGCGCTCCGCCACCCGGTAGCGCAGACGCAGGCCGAGGCTGACCTTGCCTTCGGGGACCTGGGGCCCCTGGTAGCGGTCGAAGACTTCGACCGACTCGAGGACGCCGCCGGCCATGGAGCGGACCTGGGAGACGACCGAGGCCGCGGGCAGGTCCTGGGGGACCACCAGCGCCAGATCGCGCAGGATCGCCGGGTAGCGACCGAAGACCGCGTAAGGGCGAGGCTCCGTGGAGACGAGGGCCTCCAGGGCATCGAGCGAGAGGGTAGCCAGCGCCGCGCGAGCGCCGACCGGCAGGTCGTAGGCCGCAGCGACTTCGGGGTGGATCTCGCCGACGATGCCGACGAAGCGATCGCCGAGCGACAGACGCGCCGCGCGGCCCGGGTGCAGGACCGGCTCGTCCTGGGTTGCCTCGGCCGTAAGGCCCGCGAGCCCGAGCGCCGAGAAAAGGCGCTCGACGATGCCCTTGGCCCAGAAGAAGTCAGCCGTGAGGGCCTCGGGGGCGTGCTTCCAGACGCCGGTCGCCTGCTCGCCCGTCACCAGGAAGGAGAGCCAGCGGGGCTCTTCGACGCGCCCGTCGGGCTGCATGTGGTAGGTCCGGCCGATCTCGTAGTAGGCCCCGTGGGAGCGGCCCTGGTAGTGGTTGAAGCGCGCGACTTCGAGCAGGCCGGGCTCCATCCGGGTGCGGAGCAGGGCCATGTCGGCCAGGGGATTGGCCAGCACGACGCCCTCGGCAGTAGGAGCCTTGGCGAGCGCGAGGGCCGCCTCGTTGGTCAGCGAAGGGGTGACGACCTCGCTGAGGCCTGCGCCCTCGACGATCTCGCGCACGCGGCGCACGAGCGCCTCGCGGGGGCCGATGGTCCCGATGGCGTCCAGGGGCATGAGGGTCGAGGGGATGCGGTCGTAGCCCATCAGGCGCGCGACCTCCTCGATCAGGTCGATCTCGCGGGTCACGTCGTGACGGCGCCAGCCGGGGATCCGGACCTGCATGGGGTCCTCGCCGGTGACGACGAAACCGATGGCCTCGAACTTCGAACGGATCTCGGCCGCCTCGAAGCCGGTGCCGAGCACGCGGGCGATACGCGAGGGACGCAGCTCCACGACCAGGGGCTCGGGGTAGCCGGGCTGGACCGTCACGTCGACGGCCGGCATGACCGCCGTGCCGCCCGCCACCTGGGCGAGCAACTCGGCTGCGCGAGCGAGGGCATGCAGAGTCCCTTCGGGATTGACCCCGCGCTCGAAGCGGTAGGAGCTCTCCGACGAGAGGCCGAGACGCTTACCAGTCTTGCGGATGCTCGAAGGCTCGAAGTAGGCCGATTCGAGGACGATCGCGGTGGTCGCGTCGGTGACCTGGGAGTGAGCGCCGCCCATGACCCCGGCGATCGCCTGAGGGCCTACTTCATCGGCGATCACGAGCATGGCGGCATCCAGCTTGCGGGTCTGGCCGTCGAGGGTAACGATCTCCTCGCCGTCGCGGGCGCGGCGGGGGGTGAGGGTGCCCTCGGAGATCTTGGCGCGGTCGAAGGCGTGCAGGGGCTGGCCGAGCTCCAGGAGGACGTAGTTGGTCACGTCCACCACGTTCGAGATGGCGCGAACCCCGGCGAGCTCCAGGCGCTGCTTGAGCCAATCGGGAGAGGGGCCGACCTTGAGGCCTTCAACGACCAGGGCCGCGTAGCGGGGGCAGAGATCGGCCGCTTCGAGCGTCACCTTGACAGTCGAGGCGCCCTCGGTGGTCACGGGCTTGGGGGCGGGCAGCTTCAGCTTGCCGAGGCCCGCAGCGGCGAGCTCGCGCGCCACGCCCAGCACCGACAGGGCGTCGGGGCGGTTGGCGAGGACGGCGACCTCGATGACGGTGTCGCCCACTTCGAGGGCGGTCGCAGCGGCCATGCCCACCGGGGTGCCCACGGGGAAGACGTAGACGCCCTCGGATTCCTCGGCGAGGCCGAGCTCCACGAGCGAGCAGTACATGCCGAAGCTCTCGACGCCGCGCAGCTTGGAAGCCTTGATCTCGAGCCCGTTGGGGAGGTTGGCGCCGATCTGGGCGACGGGGATGACGTCGCCGACCTGGACGTTCTGGGCGCCGGTCACGATCTGGAGCGGCTCGGCCGCGCCGATGTCCGTCTTGCAGATCCGCAGGCGGTCGGCGTTGGGGTGCTGCTCGGTTGCCACGATCTTGCCGGTGATGACGTGCTCGAAGCCGGGCGCCACGCGCTCGACGCCCTCGACCTCGAGGCCGGCGGCGGTCAGGGCCTGCGCGATCGCCTCGAGATCGCGCACGGGCGCCTCGAAGTAGTCATTCATCCAGTTCAACGGAATACGCATCTCACAACTCCAACGTCAAATCGGGCCGGGCTCACCCCCTCGGTGGGTCGGGGGTGGGGGGATTCAATCAAGTTCCTTAGAACTGCTCGAGGAACCGCGCGTGGTTCTCCCAGTACAGGCGGATGTCCGGGATCCCGTGCTTCAGCATGGCGATGCGCTCGGCGCCGAAGCCGAAGGCGAAGCCCGTGTAGCGCTCGGGGTCGATGTTGACCGCCGTCAGCACGTTCGGGTCCACCATGCCGCAGCCGCCGATCTCGAGCCAGCCGGTCTGCGAGCAGAGGCGGCAGCCCTCGCCGCTGCACAGGATGCACTCCACGTCGTACTCGGCGGAAGGCTCGGTGAAGGGGAAGAAGCTCGGGCGGAAGCGAATCTTGCGATCGGGCCCGAACAGCTCGCGCATGGCCGCCGTCAGGGTGCCCTTGAGGTCGGCGAAGGTCGTACGCTCGTCCACCACCAGCCCCTCGATCTGGTGGAAGATCGGGTAGTGGCGGCCGGTCACCGCATCGCGGCGGTAGACGCGGCCGGGCATCAAGTAGCGCAGCGGGGGCTGGGAGTTCTCCATGACCCGGATCTGCACGCTCGAGGTGTGGGTGCGCAGCAGGCGCCCCGCGGCCTCGTCGCCGCCCAAGTAGAAGGTGTCCTGCATCTCGCGGGCGGGGTGATCCGCCGGCGTGTTGAGGGCGGTGAAGTTGTGCCAGTCGTCCTCGACCTCGGGCCCCTCGGCCACGCCGAAGCCCAGGCGCGCGAACACGTCCACGATCTGGTCCAGGGTCTGGGTGAGGGGATGGCGCTTGCCCATGGGCAGGCTGCGGCCCGGAAGGGTGACGTCCACGCGCTCGGCGACGAGGCGCTCGGCGAGGGCTTCGCGCTCGGCGGCCGCCAGGCGCTCCTGGTAGCGGGCCTCGATCTCGCCCTTGATCCGGTTCACGCCCTGGCCGAAGGCCTTGCGCTCGGAGGGCTCGACCTTGGGGATCTCGCGCATGAGCATGTTGAGCTCGCCGCGCTCGCGCCCGAAGTAGCGCTGGTACCAGGCCTCGAGGTCGGCCAGGCCGCTGGCGGCCTCGAGGGCGCTCAAGGCGTCCTGCTGGATGGTATCGAGAGACGTCAGGTTCATGTCTTGCCTCTAAGATCACGTGTGTACGCGAAGGGCCCGGCAGCCGAAGCCGACCGGACCCCTCGTATCCACTCCGAATAGACGAGCGATGGGGATCGCTAGTCGATCGAGAAGGGGAGCAACGCGATCTCGCGCGACACCTTGATGGCGTCGGTGAGGGCGCGCTGATGCTTGGCGCAGTTGCCGGTCACGCGGCGGGGCAGAATCTTGCCACGCTCGGTGAGGAACTTGCGCAGGCGCATCACGTCCTTGTAATCGACGAACGTGGCCTTGTCGACGCAGAAGCCGCAAACTTTGCGACGCTTCATGCGACCGCCACCACGCTTGGCACCAAATGCCATGGTTACCTCCTGCTAGAAGGGAATCTCATCCGTGTCACCGAACGCCGGGGCATCTTCGAAGTCCGGGAAGGCCTCGGGCTCAGCTTGAGCCGGGGCGCCGACCGGGCCCGAAATCGTGTGGACATGCTGGGCTTCGACCTCGACGACCTTCTTGCGTTGGCCGTCTTGCTCGTAGCTCCGCGTCCTAAGGGCGCCTTCAACCGAAACGACATGGTCCTTCTTGATCGTCGAGTTGACGGTCTCGGCCAGGGTCCGCCACGTCACGACCTTGATGTAATCGGTAACATCGTAGGTCGACCCCTCGCGGGGCGGCCGCTTGACGGCGACCGTGAACTGGGTGGTGGGGATGCCGTTAGGGGTCATGCGCATCTCGGGATTGCGCACCACGTTGCCGACGAGGGTGATGTGATTGATTCCCATCGGTGCTTCTCCTACTGAAAGGGTAAGCCGTCCTCGGCTACGCCTCGGCGCGAACGACGATGTGACGGATCACGTCTTCGTTCAGCTTGAACATGCGCTCCAGCTCAACGAGCGACGTGGTGTCGGCGTTGAAGTTGGACAGCACGTAGAAGCCGTCGCGATGGTCCTTGACCTCGTAGGCCAGGCGCTTGCGACCGCGCTTCTCGGTCTTCTCGACCGAGCCGCCGTTCTTGGTGATGTGATCGGTGACCTTGGCGATCACCGCATCCACGGCTTCCTCTTCGAGCTGAGGACGCAGGATGTACATAGTCTCATATGCACGCTGCATAATGGTTTTCACCTCCCTCTGGGCTAATCGGCCCCCCGCACCTTGCGAGGAGCAGGGAAGAAAAGGCTGCGAAATACTCGTTTTAAGCAACCTTTAGTACAGTCTTAACAGACTGAGAGTCAATCGTACCATGGCCCGAAGGCCGTGGCAAGCCACGATGCGGGCTTTAAGCCTTCTTGGACTTGCGAGGCCACTGGATCGACGAGATGAGCGCGACGATCTGGTCCACCTTCCCCATGGCCGAGGCCGCGATGTCCTTGTAGTGGAGGGATTTGGAGGTCGCGAGGATCGAAACGGCCAGGGGCAAGAGCTGGTCGACGATGGGAATCCCGCTCGCGAAGGGGATGAGGGAGGCCGCCATGCCAACGGCTGTGGCCTTGATGGCCTCTTGGCGGTTGAAGGCCTCGCCGCGGTGAGTCAGCCAGTAGATCGACAGGCCCTTGGCCGCGCCGATGGCCATCTCGATGGCGATGGGGATGACGAAGGCCGGCAGGGCGTCGATCTCGACGGTCTGCATGACCTTGTCGAGGGGCAGCTCCAGATCGTAATCCTTGGAGGTGATGCGGACCGTGCCCTTGCGCGGCGCCTTGCTGAAGTCGTAGACGGTCGGCGCCATGAGCTGGTAGTGGAGGGTGACCACGTCGCCCTTGACCACCACCGGGCCCTCGAAGCGCACCTGCACCTTCTGGGCGAACTCGCGCGCGAGGCGCTCGGACTTGGCGCTCTGAGCCTCGCTCAGGGCGTCGGTGCCGCCAGCGAGCGGCGAGCCGGTCGGCGAGAGGCCACAGCCGGAAAGAGAAGGGAGAACCAGGGCGCCCACCAGGAACAAGCTGAGGGGGGTGCGCATGCGGGAGCATCTCCTTGAGCATTAAGAACGGAAAATTTAGGTTAATTATTGGCGCGAAAACCTTAAAGCTTCTTATCTCAAGGAAAAATTCAGATTAACCTAAGGTTAATCAAATGACTGGAAAAGGATCAGCCCTGCAAGGAGGCGGTCGCGGGCATGGCCTCGATGCGGCCTGCCGCCCCGATCCCTTCCAGGATCGCGACGAGTTGCTGGGCCTGCTCGTGGGAGAGGTTGCGCTTCATGACGAAGGGCAGGCGCTGGAGGGCGAGGGCGAGCTTCTCTTCGGGGATCGAGAAGCGCTCGGCCATCTGGGCGAGGATCGCCGCCTGGGCCTCGGGGGAGGCGCCGGCGCTGACGAGTGCTACCTGGTAGCGATCGCGCGCAGGCGCAGCCGCCGAGACGGTGGCGGTGGCCTCAGCGACCCCGCTGGCGCGGCGCGAAGCCGCCTCAGCCGCAGCGAGGGCTGCCGTCGAGACCTGCTGGCGCGTGCCCTGGCCGAGGTCCGCAGTGGGTGAAACGGCGACGCGCTTCTCCTTGGGGATCTTTCTGAGCACCTCGTCGATGGCAGCCTTGATCGTCTTGGCGGTTCGGGCCGAGCCCATCGAAGGATAGAAGAGGACCAGGTGCTTCTCGCCCAGGTCATCCTGGTAGTCGATCACGACCCAGCGCTTCTTGCTCTGCACGAACTCGAGGAAGGCCTTGACCAGCGGGTTCTTGTGGGTTGCAGCCTTGGGAAGCTGGACCGTCGTCAGACGCTTGGAGCGCAAGAGCTTCAGGGGCTCGATGGTCACCCGCCGGATACGCGCCAGCTGGAGCTTGGCGCGGTTGTTCTGGTTGCGGAAGAGCAGGTTCTTCTCGTGGATGTCCAGGGATCCGTACTCGACCTTGCCCTTGAGGGTCCAGCCGGGATGGCCGCCGTGGTACTCCAGCTGATAGGCGTCGAGCAGGCGATTGTTGGTGCCCTGCTCCTCGTCGATCTTGCTCTCGATTTTGCGGGTCAGGTCGTTGACCTTGAGCTTCAGCTTCTTTTCGTACTGGACGAGGTACTTGTACGCGACCGCGAAGATGCCGAAGCCCAAGAGGCCGCCGCCGAGCACGTGCCCCCAGGCGATCGAGCCGTCGTACTGGTCGCCCATCATCATCCCTTGATAGGCGCAGAAGCAGACCAAGGCCGCCCCGGCCAGATTGGCCATGGGCAGCCTTGCAGCGAGGCGCTGTAATGCCTTTGCCTGTTTCCGCTTGGTGACGCTCAAGGGGGCGAATCCTCAAGATATAGACAACAAGAGGATTATACCCCACGCCCAAGCGCTTGGCATGGGCGTGGGGCCGATCCTAAACCTGTCGACTAGTGGGCGCCCGCGGGAACGGGGCCCGCCACCTCTTCGACCAGACGTTCGACCGCATGCGCGAGCTTGTCGAGCGCGGGCTTGTCGGCGGCCTCCAGGTAGACCCGGATGATGGGCTCGGTGCCCGAGGGACGCGCAAGCACCCAGCTACCGTCCTCGAGCATCAGCTTGACGCCGTCCTTGCGCGAGGAGTCGGTGACCGAAAGGCCCGCGATCGCCTTGGGGGTCTCTTCGAGGAAGAGCTTGAGGACCGCAGCCTTGGCCTCCTCGGTCAGGTGCAGGTCGAGGCGGCGGTTGGCGGGATTCCAGCCCACCTCGGCCACCAGCTCGGCCCAGATTTGCTTGAGGGGCTTGCCCTCGGTGGCCATCATGTCGGCCACCAGCAGGTTGGCGAGGATGCCGTCCTTCTCGGGGATGTGGCCGAGCACCGACAGGCCGCCCGACTCCTCGCCGCCGATGAGGACCGACTCCTCGCGCATCTTCTCGCCGACCCACTTGAAGCCGACCGGGGTCTCGCGGATCTCGACGCCGTAGTGGGAGGCCAGGCGATCGAGCAGGTGGGTGGTCGCCACGGTCCGGACCACCACGCCTTTCTGCTTGCGGTTCTTGATCAGGTGGCGCATCAAGAGGGCGATCACCTGGTTGGGCGTGTAGAAGGTGCCCTCGCTGTCCACTACCCCGAAGCGATCCGCGTCGCCGTCGGTGGCAAGGCCCAGGTCGTAGCCGCCCTTGACCGTCTGGATCAGCTCGCCGAGCTGGCTCACCGCCGGCTCGGGCATGCCGCCCCCGAAGAGGGGATCCCGGTTGCCGTGCAGCAGCTTCACCTTGCAGCCGTACTCTTCGAGCAGGGCGTCCAGGTAGCCGCGGCCGGTGCTGTAGAGGGCGTCGTAGACGACCGAGAGCTTGGCCTGCTTCATGGCCTCGCCCGGCACCAGCTTGCGGATCCAAGCCATGTAGCCCGGCATGGGGTCGAAGGTCTCGCCGACCTTGCGAGCCTTGGGGAACTCTGCGTTCGTCTTCAGGTAGTGGTTGACCCGCGCGACGATCTTGTCGGTGATGTCCTTGGTGGCAGGCCCCGCGTAGTCGGGGATGTACTTGATGCCGCAGTACTGGGGCGGGTTGTGGCTCGCCGTCAGCATGACCGCACCGGCCGAGTCGAGCTCCTTGGCCGCGAAGGCGATGACCGGGGTCGGCACGTCGCGCTCCGAGAGCAGGGTCTTGAGGCCCCGCGCCTGGAGGATCGCCACCACGGTCTCCGCGAACTCACGGGCGAGGAAGCGGGTGTCGTAGCCGACCAGCACGGGGCGGTCGGCCGCGTAGGCCTCCTGAACGTAGTCGGCGATCGCCGAGGCGACGATCCGGACGTTGCCGAAGGTGAAGCCGTCCGCGATCAGGTCGCGCCAGCCGTCGGTCCCGAAGGTGATGGTGTTAGACAAGGGTGGATTCCTCCTTACCGGCCGCCATGACGCGGATGACCTGGGCGTATTCCTCGATGAGCCGCTCGGCCTCGATGGCGGAGCGCCCGTCGGCGTACAGGTGAATCGTGGGCTCGACCGGGTCGGGCAGCACCAGGGCCCAGCCCTGGTTGGCGTAGACCTTGACCCCGTCGATCAGCTCGATGGTCTTGTCCTTGCCCTGCTCCACCAGCACGCGCATGACGGTGCCCTTGTGCTCCCAAGCGCAGGCGACCTGCTCGTGGAGGTGGTGGAAGTCGGGCATGTCAGCCTGGATCGCGGAGAGGGACTTGCCGGACTCGGCGAGCGCCTCGCAGATCTTGGCGACGGTGAGCATCCCGTCGAAGCCGGGGTGCATGGTCGGGAAGATGAAGCTGCCCTCGGTGCCGGCGAAGAGCACGCCTTCCTTCTTGGCGACCTCCATCATGGCGCGGGGGTTGGCCTTGGTGCGGACGATCTTCGAGCCGAAGCGCTCGGCGATCCGGTCGTTGACGCTCGAAGCGGTCACGGGCAGGGCGATGGTCGCACCGGGATGCTGCGACAGGAAGAGCTGCGCGAGGGTCGCGGTCAGCTGATCGTCGCGCAGGATCCGGCCCCGGTCGTCCACCAGGGTGATCCGCTCGCCGTTGGCGTCGAGCTGGACCCCGAAGTCGGCCTTGAGGGCCGAGACGACCTCGGCGAGCTGCCGGGTGAGGTCGAGCTTCTCCTCGGCGCTCGGCAGCCGGGAGCGCAGGTGGGCGTTGAGGACCACCGTGTCGATGTCCAGCTCGCCGAGGATGCCGGGCAGCACCGGGTTGGCGATCGAGAAGGCGTAGTCGATGACGACCTTGAGCTTGCGATCGTGCAGCGCCTTGGTCGAGGGGATCTCGCGGCGGAAGCCCTGCTTGTAGTACTCGACCACGCGCGCGGGGAACGAGATGTCGCCGATATCGGAGAGCTCGACCCGGCGGAAGTCCTCCTTGAAGAAGTTGCCTTCGATCTTCTTCTCGGTGGCCTTCGAGATGTTCATCCCTTCCTTGTCCAGGAACTCGATCTGGACCACGTCGGGGTGGGTGGGCGAGATGCGGATGTGGACGCCGCCGTGGACGTTGAGGGTCGGGACCTGGTAGCGGGCGATGGGCAGGGCGGTGGTTTCAAGGTTCATGACGCTGATGCCCACGCTCATCAGACCCGAGATCAAAGCGCGGTTGATCATGCGGGCGGCCTGCGAGCCGTCGCGGCTGACCGTGACCGAGGTGCCCGCGGGCAGGGTCGCGCCGAAGGCAGCACCCAGCTTGACCGCGAACTCGGGGATGATCTCGATGTTGACCAGGCCCGTGACGCCCGAGGCGCCGAACAGGGTGCGCTGGGCGCTCGAACCCCAGATGAGGCTGCTGCTCACGGTCGCGCCGGTCTCGATGGTCTTGTTGGGCCACACCTTGACGTTGGGCTTGACCAAGGCACCCTCGCCCACGATGCAGTCGTTGGCGACGATGGCGCCTTCCTGCAGCTCGGCGCCGCGCTTGACGGCGGTGTTCTTGCCGATCACGCAGCCGCGCAGCTCGACGTTCTCGCCGACGTAGGCGTTGTTCCAGAGCACGGGGCGCTTGAGGCTCGCGTTCGGCTTGACGATCACGTTGTCGCCGATGACGGTGCCGGGGCTCAGGGTCACACCCTCGGTGATCTGGCTGTTGTTGCCGATGACCAGGGGCCCGTTGAGCTTGGCGCTCGGGTGGATGATGGTGCCTTCGCCGATGTAGATGCCGGGCTCACGCTCGGGGTAGGGCATGTCGATCTTGACCTTGCCCTCGAGGATGTCGTAGTGCGCTTCGCGGTAGGCCTGGAGGTTGCCCACATCCTCCCAGTAGCCGCTCGCGATGTAGCCGTACATGGGGTCGTTGCGGCGCAGCAAGAGGGGGAAGAGGTCCTTGGAGAAGTCCACTTCCTTCTCGGGCTCCAAGAGGCGCAGGACCTCGGGCTCGAGGATGTAGGTGCCGGTGTTGATGGTGTCGGAGAAGACCTCGCTGGAGCTGGGCTTCTCGAGGAAGCGCTGGATGCGGCCCTGCTCGTCGGTGATGACGACGCCGAACTCGAGCGGGTTCTCGACCCGGTGCAAGAGCAGGGTCGAGAGGGACTTCTTCTGCTTGTGGTAGGCGATCGCCGCCGTCAGGTCAATGTCCGTGAGGCTGTCACCCGAGATCACCAGGAAGGTGTCGTCCAGGTACTGCTCGATGGCCTTGACCGAACCCGCCGTGCCGAGGGGCATCTTCTCCTCGACGGAGTAGGTGATGTTGACCCCGAAGTCGCGGCCGTCCCCGAAGTAGTTCTGGATGACCTGCGGCAAGTAGTAGAGGGTGACGAGGATGTCGGTGATCCCATGCCGCTTGAGGAGGTTGATGATGTGCTCCGCCATGGGGCGGTTCAGCATCGGAACCATGGGCTTGGGAATGTCGCAGGTGAGCGGGCGCAGGCGGGTACCGGAACCGCCGGCCATCAGAACAGCCTTCATCGGGAACTCCTTACTCCATCGTAGGGCGTAACGCTGAGGGTGGCTTGTACGGGATTATGTCGAAAATCTTAACATAAGGGCCCGTGCCTGATAAAGGGGGAGAAAGCCTTTCCGAACAGGTGACTCCGGCCTCATGGGCCGGGGCGATCGCCGCCGCCGAGCTTGCGCCCTTCGCGCGACACGTTAACGAACTTAACGTTCGTTCGCCACCTGCTTTTTAAAAAAGGGGGCAGGCCGATGGCCTGCCCCCTTCTAGGGAGCTAGGCGACAGGCAGGGCGCGACCCGCCTGGTGCAGGACCCGCTCGTAGACGCCGGTGGTGGCGCGAGCGATGTTCTGCCAGTTGTAGACGTGCTCGACCTTGTGGAAGGCGTTCTGGCCCAGGTAATGAGCGTACTCGGGGTTCTTGAGGACCTCGAGGACACCCCAGGCGAGGGACTTGGCATCCCCGGGATAGGTGGTGATGCCAGTGCGGGTGTGGTCGACGATCTCGGCCAGGCCGCCGGTCTCGGCGACGACCGTGGGGAGCTTGGCGCCCATGCCCTCGAGGGCGACGATGCCGAAGGGCTCGTACAGCGAGGGGACCACGTCCACGTCGGCGACCCGGTACAGGCGCAGCAGCGCCGCGTCATCCACGTAGCCGGTGAAGAGGATCTTGTTCTTGATGCCGAGCGCGGCCGCGCGGGCCTTGATCTCGGGCAGGAAGCCACCCTTGCCGACGATCACGAACTTGGCGTCGCGGTACTGGGCAAGGATCTTGGGCGCAGCCTCGACCAGGACCTGGGCACCCTTCTCGGGCACCATGCGGCCGACGAAGAGGACGATCTTCTCGTGGTCCATGGCGAAGCGGCGACGGAACTCCAGGCCGTTCGGGAAGTCGAAGGCGAACTTGGAATAGTCGATCCCGTTGGGGATGATGTCAACCTTGTCGGCGGGCAGGGCGAAGTTGTGCTGGACCTCGCGGCGCATGTAGTCCGAGCAGACGATGACCCGGAAGGCTTCGTAGGTGAGCAGCCACTCCTGCTGGTTGATGTAGGACTGGATCTTGTTGTGGATGCCGTGGTTGCGGCCCGCCTCGGTGGCGTGGATGGTCGCCGTCATGGGCACCCCGAGGGACTGCTTCATGGTGATGGCGGCCTGACCGACCAGCCAGTCATGGGCGTGCACCATGTCGAAGGGCTGGTGCTGGTGCAGGCGGATGGCCTGCTGCAGCATCCCGATGTTCAGGTGCATGATCCAGGTAGTGAAGTCGGTGGTCTGGTCCTGCGAGGGCTGGTTCTTGACCCGGTGGATGTGAACGCCCTTGCGGTGCTCGTACTCGGCGGTGTTGGGGTGATCGGCCGTGATCACGTGGATCTCGTGACCCTGCGAGGCCAGGGCCTCGGAGATCTCCTCGACGTGACGGGCGATGCCGCCCACGATCCGGGGGGGGTATTCCCAGCTCAGCATGCAAATGCGCATCGGTTGGTCTCGTTCCCTTTCATGGATGATTGGACGGGGAGTGGTCGCTTGGGTTCTGGGTTTTTCTTTACAATACTAACAGTATAGGGCATCTCGCCGCACCGGCGCGGTCCGATGCAGGTGCGTGACGATGGCCTCGAGCGCATCCGACGCACCGAAGCCGCCGGACTTGGTGACGACGCGCAGGCCCGAGCCCACCAGCTGGCTGCAAGGGACGGCCGGCAGGACCTCCCCCACGATTTCGAGCTGCTCGCCTTCGAGGGCCGCGCAGACGTGAGCCGCGGTCTCCCCGCCCACCAGCACCAGGTTGGTCACCGCACCCTGGGCGACGACCCGGCTCACCAGGCGGCCCAGTAGCCCCGAGAGGTGATGGCCCAGCTGGAAGGGGGTCATGCCGACGTCCACCCCGAAGCCCTGATCCCGCCCGAGCTGCTCGTCGCTCTCGACGGTCGCAAGCACCACGTCGAGGCCCGCGAAGAGGCCTTGCAGGACCTGGCGCGCGAGGCCTTCGAGCTCCTCATCGCCCTTCAGGACCAGTTGCCGCACGTCCACCGGCACCCGGCGGGTCTGCGGGCCGAGGGCCTGGATCTGGGCGAGGCTCGTCGGGTTGGCGCTACCGCAGACCACCAGCACGGGCGGAGTCCTGCCGACGAGCGCCGGCCCCTGGGGCGAAGGCTGCGCGCCCAAAAGGGGCGCCTTGCCGCTGACCCGGCACAGGGCGGCGGCGAGGCCCGCCGAGCCCGCCGGCAGGATCATGAAGGGCAGGCGATGGATGGCCTGGGCGATCGCGTCCAAATCCTCGCGGCGCGTGGCGTCCACCGCCACCAGCCGCACCCCCTCGGCCTGCAGGCGCAACAGGTCGAAGGCGATCGCTTCCCACCCGCGCAGGACCGACGAGAGACCGATAAGCCCCGTCCTCTCGCCCGAAGCCGCCAAGAGAGCCGGCAGGTACGACGCCGTGACCGGGGCGAGCGGGTCGCGGGCATAGCTCGAAAGCTCCACCGGCACCCCGTCCACCAGCTGGTAGCCGCCCACCGTGAGGCGACCGGCCTCGGGGAAGGCGGGGACCACGACCGCGAGCTGAGCGCCGACGGCGCGGCGCATGGCGGCCGTCTCGACCCCCACGTTCCCGCGCAGGGTCGAATCCAGCTTCTTGTAGAAAGAGCCGCAGCCCGCCCCCAACAGGGCGTAGACCGCTTCGCGGGTGCGACTGGCCGCCTCGTTGGCCTCCAGGTGACGGGTCGCGGCGTTGACGCTCAGGACCCCGACCTCGGCGCCAGCCGCCAACTCGCGCCCGTCCGGGGCGAACGAAGGCAGCACCCGGGTGCGCAGCCCCGCCTGGTGGAACTGCAACCCCGTGTCGCTTGCACCGGTCAGGTCGTCGGCGACGACCCCGATGCGCCGGGCGGCGAGGTTCAGAACGGCAGCTCCGCTTCGGCGCCACCGCCGCCGAAGCCACCGGGGGCTCGGCCGCTTTCCTGGCGGCTGCCCAGCAGGCGCAGGTTGCTCGCCGCGATGATGGGCATCTCGTGCTTCTGACCCTGCTGATCGGTCCAGCGGCTGAACTCCAGGCGGCCCTCGATGCCGATCAGGCTCCCCTTGCGCACGTACTCGTTCGCGATCTCGGCCTGCTTGCCCCACAGCTCGATGCGGAACCAGTCGGTCGAGTCGACGCCCTCGGCACGCTTGACGGGGCGGTTGACCGCCAGGTTGAAGGTGGTCTTCACGCGGCCGGTTTCGAAGTACTTGATCTCGGGGTCGGCCCCGACGCGCCCGACCAGGACCACGGAATTGAGCATGATCGCCTCCTCGCGGGAATCATTGCATAGTTGAAACGAATCGCTTCATCATAGCACGGGACCGGCGCCAAGCGCCGATCCGCAGGCTGGAAGGCAAGCGAGCAGCAAGCGGGCAGGAAGCCCACGGAGCCGCGAGCGGCTCAGGGGCTCAGCGCGTCCGCGTGAAGGCCGCCTGCTTCTGGGAGCCGCTGAGGGTGAGGGGCTTCTCCCCGACCGCGAAATCCGACGCGTAGGTCGCTCCCCCCGCGCGCCCGCCGCGCATGGCGAGGGTCGTCTCGGCGGGCGCCTGAGGACGGCTCGGCGCCGCCTCGAAGACCTGGGCGGTCTGGGTCGTGAGCCAGTAGTTCCGGCGCGCCTCCTCGCTCAGGTAGCCCGGCGGGTTGGTGAAGTTGCCGTTGAGGCCGTGGGCCGTCAGGATCTCGCCCATGCCGTTCGGGTGCACGTTGGCGATGCGGATCCCGAAGACGTTGGGGCCGGTCTGGTCGGCCAAAAAGACGTAGGTGTCCCCGTTCTCGCCCTTCGCCGTGAAGATCCGCTCCACTCCGCCGTCGCTGCGCGTTACGGTGGTCATGGTCCCGTTCATCACCAGCGGCAGCGAGATCCCGAGCGACTTGGCGTAGCCCAGCAGATCCGCCACGCCCACCTTGAGGGTGTTGGCGAGCGAGAGGGTCGTCGCCTGAGCCGACTCGGTCCGGTTGCCCGTCACGACGACCGGCTTGCCCGTAGCATCCCGGTAGGGGTTGCCGTTCGGATCGGTGAGGGCGGAGCCGACCGGCACCCCGGCGCTCGAGAGGGCCTGGACCGGCTGAGGGGCCTGCATGGCCCAGGCGGGAGCCGCCATCAGGGCCACCACGAGGCCAAGAACTAAACTCAATGCACGGAAGCCGACCATCTTGCGCGCTCCTCTCTCAAGGGGACGCAAGAATTGTCGGCGCTCCGGGCGATGAAGTGACGTCCTTTAAATGAAGCTTTCCTCAGCTTTAACCCCCGTCGCGGGGAGCGTTGACGATCTTGATGCGCTGCACGGTCGCACCGTCCTTGGTGGCCGTCATCTGGTAGGTGCCCATCGGCACCCCGTAGAAGGCGTAGTTGCCGTCCGCGCGCGAGCGGGTCGCCATCCTAAAGGAGTTGTCGCCCTCCAGGACAACGTCCGCCCCCGGGCAGGCCCGACCGTCCGGCCAGACCAAGTGGCCGATCACCGTGGAGTTCGGCTCCATGTAGACCGCATTGGCCTTGACCAGGCCGGCCGGCCCCGAGTAGGCCGCCTCGAGCGGATCCCCGGCAGGTGCCCCCTCGGCGAAGATGGCGAGGCGCTCGCCGCCGATCGGCAGGGCCGCCCCGGTCTGGGGATCGAACGGACGCATCAGCGCGACGGTCCCCCGGAACACGCCGGTGTTCGGACCCGTCTCGACGAGCGTCAGGGACTTGCCCGCCTTATCGGTCCCGGACGAGAGGACGACCGTGACCTTCTCGACCACGTCCGGCTTGGTGTTGGCACGGACGTCCCGGACCTCCACGTCCGCCGCCAGATCCGAGACGCTGCTCTTGATCCAGCGGATTTCGGCCGAGGGTGGCGCGGGCGACGTGTAGCGGATGGGGTCGTAGGAGCCCCACAGCCCGCAGCCCACAAGGGCGACGAGCGCCATGGGGCCGAGGAATTTCAGCTGCCGCATCATTTGGCTCCCATCTTCACGGCCTCAGCGGCCGCTTGCGTCTCCTTGTGCTTGGCCCCAAGGTAGGCGTCGATCGGCGCCGCCACGCTCAGGCCCAAGAGGCCGATGCCCCCCGTGCGGGCGAGGCCCTCGTTCTGGGTCTGCATCCCGTAGAGGGCCACCCCGTACATGGCAGCCGCCGCCCCGGCGTAGATCGCCCCGCGTCCCCAGTCGCCCACGTAGGCCTGGCCGGCCCCCGGCAGGATGAGCGAGGCCCCGGCCGCCACCCACGGATTGGGCAGGCTCGGCAGAGCACCGTCCGCCGGAATCTTGGGCATCGGCATGGTCACGACCTCCCCGTCGGCGATGGCCTTGCGGGGCACGTACGCCTCGGCGGGCGCGTCGGGCGTCACCGGCGGGGCCACCCGCGTGGGCGGCATCACGGGTGCAACCCGCGGCGCCGGGGCTTTCGCGCCCATCGCGAAGGGATCACGGGGGGCCGGGTGAGGCTGCTTGACGCGCGGCGTGGGAACGCGCGGGGAGAGCGAGGCGATGCGGATCCCTTTGCGGGGGTGCGTCGCAAGCGGAGCGCGCGACTGAAAGAGCTTCAAGCGCTGGCCGGGAAAGATCAGGTGCGGGTTCGTGCCCACCACCCGACGATTGAGAGCGTACAGGCGCGGCCACTGCGAGGCGCTGCGCAGCTTGCGCTCGGCGATGACCGACAGCGAGTCACCGGACTTGACGCGATACGTGGACTGGCTGGTCTGCGGTTTGGCCTCGACGCCGGGGGCCGCAAGCAGGACGGCCGCCGTCAGGCCGAGCGCCCAGGCGGCGCGCCGGGTTCCGTCTCTTCGAAGCATGGCCATGGGTCACCTCCCTCGGGTCTGTCGCGGTGGGGTGGACGTTCACGGTGATGCGAGGCCCGTCGATACCGGTTCGAAGCAAAGAAGCGAGGTTGGAAAGGAGCAATCGATACCTGCGATCATAGGAGGCAGGCAAGCGTCTGCCCCCGGCAAAAGGCACGAAGATCTTCGGCCCTCGTTGCCCGAAAGCCGCGTCCCATCCGGCTGCCGCCCCGCACCCATGCTATGATCGAGGGGCACGAGAGCGTCTCGCGACACGGCTGCTTTGAGCCGCGAAAAGCCCCTGCCCCGGCCCTTGCCGGGTCGGACGCTCCAAGGAGATGGCCGTGGACGCGATCCTCACCCACACCCACGCAGACTTCGACGCGCTCGGCGCCGCGATTGGCGCTCGCCGCCTCTACCCGGGCGCCGTGATCGCCCTGCCCCCCGCCCTCGACGCGAACGTCGCCCGCTTCGTCGGCCTCTACCGCGACGCCCTGGGCCTGACGCGGCTGGCGGATCTCGATCCCGCCGCCGTCTCGCGGGTCATCCTGGTGGACACCCAGGACCCCCAGCGTGCGGGCAACGTCAAGGGCCTGGTCTCACGCTCCGACCTGGTCTGGGAAGTCTACGACCACCACCCCCCGAGCGATCGCTGCCCCCCGGCCCGGGTCAAAGAGGTCCGCTCCGTCGGCTCCGCCAGCACGATCTTCGCCACCAAGCTCAAGGCGGCGGACGTTCGCCTCACTCCGCCCGAGGCGACCGGCATGCTGCTTGGGGTCTTCGAGGACACCGGCCGGCTGAGCTTCTCGAGCACCACCCCCGAGGACGCCGAGGCCGTCGCCTACCTCCTGACCCAGGGCGCGCGGCTCGATCAGATCGCCGATTACCTGGATCCTCCCCTCGATCCGGTCCAGCAGGAGCTCCTCACCGCCATCCTGGATCACATGGAGACGGTCGACTTCGAAGGCGGGACCGCCCTGCTCGCGGGGCTCGACTTCCGCTCGCCCCTGCCCGAGTGCTCGCTCTTGCTGGAGCGCCTGATGGCCCTCTACCGGCCGACGCTCGCGGTGCTCGCCATCCGTGCCGGCGACTTCACCCAGCTGGTGGGCCGCTCCCGATCGAGCGAGACCGACCTCAAGCGCCTTCTTGCCCCATGGAACGCCAAGGGCCACCCCTGCGCGGTCAGCGCCCACGACGCCACGGGTCCCGACCCGAAGGCCATCGTCGCCGAGGTGCGGGCCCGACTCGAAGGCGGCGAGCGCCTTTCGCTCTCCGCCCGCGACGTCATGAGCAGCCCGGTGCGCGGGCTCGCCTTCCACCAGACCGCCCGCGAGGCCCTCGAAGAGATGCGGCGCTGGGGCCACACGGCCATGCCCGTGCTGCACAACGGCCGGGTCCAGGGCATGATCTCGCGGCGCGACCTGGACCGCGCCATCCACCACGGCTTCGGCGAGCGCAGCATCAAGGGGCTCGTGGCCCGGCGCATCGAGACCGTCCAGCCCGACACCCCGATCGCCGAATTGCGCGAGCGGATGATCGCGTTCGACATCGGGCGCCTGCCGGTCGTGGACGGCGACCAGCTCATCGGCATCGTGACCCGCTCGGACCTGATCCGCGAGCTGGACCGCGAGCCCGGCCGCTTAGGCCCTCGCCCGGGACTCGATCTGGCCGAGCGCATCGCGCGCCTGTGGCCCGCGCACTGGCAAACGGTCCTCGAGACCGTGGGCAAGGTGGCGGGCGATCGCCCCGCCTACCTCATCGGCGGCTCGGTGCGGGACCTGGTGCTCGAACGCCCCAGCTTCGACATCGACGTGATGATCGAGGGCAGCGCCCTCGACGTGGCCCGGGACCTCGCGCACCAGATCGAAGGGGTCCGGGTCAAGCCGCACGAGGCCTTCGGGACCGCGCACGTCGTCTTCCCCGGCGGCGAGCGGCTCGACCTCGCCATGGCGCGGATCGAGCACTACCCGCACCCCGGGGCGCTCCCGGTCGTCTCGCCGGCCACCCTCAAGCAGGACCTCTCGCGCCGCGATTTCACGGTCAACGCCCTGGCCATGCGCATCAACCCGGGCCACTTCGGCGAGGTGAGCGACTACTTCGGCGGGCTCCTGGACCTCGAGACCCGCACCATCCGCGTGCTCCACCCCATCAGCTTCATCGAGGACCCCGTCCGCCTTTTCCGGGCGGCCCGCTTCGAGCAGAAACTCGGCTTCGTCATGGACCCCGTCACCG
This sequence comes from bacterium, assembly GCA_017744355.1. NCBI lineage: Bacteria > bacterium. Next base: position 95,834 of record JAGIBK010000004.1, read on the forward strand.
AGTCCTACGGCCACTACGCCATGGCCTCGGGGCGCTTCGACGGCATGGCCAATGAGCGCCTCAAGCTGGAGCTGCGCCTCGGCCTCTGCCTTTCGCGCGTCGCGCCGCTCTGCGCGCGCCTCTCGGAGCTCGGCGCGTGGCGGATGCTCTCGGCGACCCTCGCGCTCACCCCCGAGACCTCGCGCCGCATGCGGCGTTTCGACCGACTCATGCGCAGCCTGAGGCCTGCGGACCAGGCTGCGCCCGAACGGTGGCTCACCCCTCTAGCCCTCTTGGTCGATCCCCTCGAAGCGCCCGAGCGCAGCCGCGCCCTCGACGCCCTCAATCTTCGCAAGGACGAGCGCGCCATCTTGGAGGCCGCCCACCGCGGAACCTCCATGCTCTCCGAGCAGTCCAAGGAGTGGGAGGCGCGCTCCGACGCGGAGCTTGCGCGTCTGCTCGAAGGGATGCCCGACGAGGCCCTCTGGGCCATGGCCGCGTCCACGGCCAGTAGCACCCTGAGACGGCGCCTCTGGCGGTACGCGACCGTGCTGCGCCACCTGCGCCTCCAGCGGGTGGACGGCGACTGGCTCAAGGCGCGGGGGCTCCCCCCCGGGCCGCGCTACAAGGAGATTCTCGGCGCGCTCTTGGACGCACGCCGCTCGGGAGAGCTCGAGACCCCGGAGGCCGAAGAGGCCTTCGCCCACCGCCTCATCACCGACCGGAGCCAACCGGTCCTGTAAGGTTCCCACGAGAAAGGATGTCGCCATGTTCGGGCTACTAACGGGCAGCGCCGACGGTCATGACCTGATCAACCGTGCCCTCATCTGGCTGCCGCTCGCAGTCGTCTCGCTCTCGCTGCACGAGTTCGGGCACGCGGCGACCGCCTACGCCTTCGGCGACCAAACCCCCAAGTCGGACGGCCGCATCACCCTCAACCCCTTCGCACACCTGGACTTCTTCGGGACCCTCATGATGCTGCTGGGGCCGATCGGCTGGGCCAAGCCCGTGCGGATCGACCCTTCGGCCATGCGTGGCGGCCGCTTCGCCGAGCTGGTCGTCTCGTTCGCGGGCCCGGCCATGAACCTGCTGCTCGCGCTCCTCGCCGCCGCCGGTCTCAAGTACCTGAGCTTTACCGGGGAATACGCGGGAGCCAACGACGTCCTGCAGGTCCTGTTCTTCCTGAACATCGGGCTTGCCGTCTTCAACCTGCTGCCGATCCCGCCCCTCGACGGGGGGCACATCTGGCCCGCCATCCTGCCGCGCTCCCTGCACCCGGCCTACTACCACTTCCTGCCCTACGGCATGATCCTGCTCATCGTGCTGGTCATGTGGCCCGGCGCCAACTCCGGCCTCTCGCAGCTCGTCTACACGGTGGCGCGCTTCATCTTCGGGCTGCTGCCTTGAGCACCCGGGCCCTCACCCGCGTTCGGCAGGTCTGGGACCTGCTGACCAAGCGAACCTCACCCGAGGACGAGGTGTGGGCCCTCTCCGTGCTCCAGGGGCCCGAAGTCACTCTCTACCGTGGCATGCAGCGCTACGATCGCTACCACTGCACCAGCGTCGCGCGCCGCTTCGCCGAACTCGAACCGCCGGCGTGGGCCCTCAAGGGGGCGCTACTGCACGACTGCGGCAAGCCCTGGGGCTACGGCCTGTTCTGGCGCGTCTTCGTCGTGCTCTTCCCCGATCCTGACATCCCATCGGCTCCTCGGGCACGCCTGCCATGGCGCTGGGCGCAGCAGCTCTACCGCTGGCACGGCCTCTACGGCGCCGAGCGCGCCCGCGCGGCCGGGCTCAACGAGGATGCCTGCACCATCATCCGCGACCACCACGCCCGCGGGGCCGTTCAGGGCGACGCCCCCTGGCTCGCGGAGTTCCAGCGCATCGACGACGACTGAACCTCGACGCCTTCCCGCCGTTCCGCCTAACCTCAAAGGGGAGGGCTCTTTCCCACTCTACTTAGCGCGAAAGCTCGTCCGCGCGCGCCAAAAGACGCTCGGCGTCTCCGGTGATCTCCCAGAGCTTGTCCTTGGACTTGTCGCCCGATACGAGGCGCACCGCTCCCTTGGCCACCCCGAACAGCTCGGCGAGGAAGGCCTGGCAGGCGCCGTTGGCGGCGTTGTCCACGGGCGGTGCCGTCAAGCGCAGCTTGAGGCGCGCCTCGCCGCCTTCCCCGAAGAGGCCGCAGACCTCGTTGCGGCTCGCTCTCGGCTGGAGGCGCACCGCGAGGCGAATCCCCGCTGATATGGACCTGGCTGGCGACGCCATGGGCTCTCCTTCTTATCGGGAGCCTGTTGCCCCCATCGGCAGCATTGTAACCCAAGGAAGAAGGCCGCCCACTGGTGAGCGGCCTTCTTCCTTGGGTTTGGTCTTTTAGATCCGGACGGCGAACAGGGGGGCCGAGACCGGCATCTGCCACACGACGGTGTTCTTCGAATCGACCTCGATAACCCGGTTGTTGCCGGTATCGGCGATGAGGGTGGTGCCGCCGGGGAGGCGGATGGCGCTGTTGGGGTTGCTGAGGTTCTTGCCGTCAGCCACCGGGCGGCTGCCGCCGATCATCCACACGAGCTGGCCCTGGGGATTGACCTCCATCACGCGGTTGTTGCCGGAATCGGTGACGAGGGTGTTGCCGTTCGCGAGGCGGGTGGCGTGGGTCGGACGGTTGACGATGTTCCCCGAGCCGTCGCCCAGACCCCACACCGGGTTGCCGCTGCGATCGACCTCGACCAGGCGGTTGTTGCCGGTGTCGACGATCAGGGTGGTGCCGGTGCGCTGCCGCTCCGCCCAGCGGGGGGCGTTGAGGCGGGTCTTCATCTCCCACACCTTCTTCTCGGTGGCATCCATCTCGACGATGCGGTTCTTGCCGGTATCGGCGACCAGGATGGTGCCCGAGGGGGTGTAGTTGGCGCCGCGGGGGGCCTTGAGGCCGCCCAGGCCGAGGGTCATCCACGAGGTGGCGTTGTAGGTCTTGAGGGTGGTGCCCTTCTCGGTGGTCTCGACGACGGCGTCCTTGCGGGCGTCGGCGATGAGCAGGTTGCCCGAGGTGGGGTGGACCACGGCGCTCCAGGCCTCGCTGGTCTTGGCGTTGGCGACCGGGTTGCGCCACTGGTCGACTTCGAGGACCGTCGCGGTGCCGGTGATGACGGTGTGCTGGGCGCGGTTGCCGGCCGACTGGGGCGCCATCTCGATCACGAGCGAGTTCGAGGTGCCGGCCTTGACCGTCAGGTCGCGAACGCCGTCGTGGAAGCCCGCGTAGCTCGACTTGATGCGCTGCTGACCGGCGGGGACGTTCTCGAGCTTGTAGTGACCGGTGCTGTCGGCGACGGCCGAGACGCCGGCGCCCACGACTTCGACCTTGGCGCCGGGCAGGGCGCGCTCGGTGCCGGCGACCTTGACGGTGCCGGCGATGATGCCGCCGGGGCCCGCGTGGGTCTGAAGGGTGATGGTGACGGCCTCCGAGCGGCCGTTGCCGACGCTGACGTTGCTCGCGCGGCCGGTGGCGCCGTCGTACTCGGCGACCACGGTGTAGCCGTCGCCGGCGGGCAGGCCTTCGAACACCGCCTGGCCTTCTTCGTCGGCCTGGACGCCGGTGCCGGCCGCCTGGCCGTCCGCGTTGGTGACTTCGACGTTGGCGCCGGGGACGGGACCCTGGTCGTCCTGGACGAGGACGGTGAGCTTGGCGGCGCCGGCGGTGTCGCGGGTGAGGGGGGTGCGCCCGCAGCCGGTGACCGAGACCGCGACCAGCAGGGAAAGAAGCGCGCTGGCGAAAGTGATTCGCTTCATCTTACTTCCCTCCCACGGGCTTCTTGCCCATGTAGAACCGCATCGCGGGGGTGTTGCTCTTGGCCCAGGCCTTGGCCTTCATCGCGTTGTCCGGGCTGTCGTTCTTCACCGCGGTCACCGACCAGGTGTAGGTGCCGGCGGGATTGAGGACCTGGGTCCAGACCGCGGGCAGGGTCCCGGGCATCACATCCACCTGGTTGCCGTAGGTGATGTTGGTGCCGTTCTTGTGCGAGCGGTAACCGCGCCACATGGGCATCAGGGTCACGCTCGAGAAGACCTCGACGTAGTAGCCGTCGGCATCGCCCACCGTGCCCCAGGCGAACTCGGGGGTGGTCCCGGCCAGGTTGTCGGTCCCGTCGGCGGGCTTGAGGCTGTCCTTCGGGGGGATGGCGATGGGGTAGAGGGGGGTGGCGTTGTCCTCGCCCGCGGCGATCACGTTGCCGGCGTTGTCGAGGGCCTCGACCCGGTAGTCGTACTTGACGCCGATCTTGAGGTTCATCAGGCCGCCGTCCTGGTAGCCACGGAAGCTCGAAGGCACGTTGGCGCGGATGTAGAACTTCTCGTCGAGGGCGCCCTCTTCGCGGCGGCTGACGCGGTACTGGGCCGCACCCTCGGACTTGCTCCAGGTGATGGTGGTGTAGACCGAGGTGCGGTTGAACAGCGCGACGTTGGTGATGGACGCCAGGGGGTTGGAGGTGACGGTGTTGGCCACCACGCGCACGTTGACCTTCCCGGGATCCGAGGGGGGCTCGGGCTGGGGAATGGGCTGCGGGATGTTGGTGGGAACGTCGTCGCCGTACTCGTTCTTGGGGGTGCTGGGGACCTCTTCGCGCTGCTGCTTGGTGGGGGTCACCGAGCGACCGTCGGGGGACTTCTTGCCGGTGCTGTCGCCGGGCGAAGGGAGGCTCGAGCCGCAGCCGACGAGGGCCGTCGTGAGGATGGTGGCGGCAAGGGCCAAGGCTGCGTGACGCCCCAGCTTTCCGTTCTTGTCCATCGCTCCCCGTCCTTTCCCAAAAACCAACTAAGAGTTGCTATTACTCTTATCCACCAAAAGCGAGGGAGAGTTGCGGGAGTTTACTTAAATGTCGGTTAAATCTTCCTCAAATCTGACGCGCCCTCCGTTCGGGCCTGCAAAACACCCCGTTTGAGGTCGCCCACGAAGGCGCCGATCTTCGCCGGCAGATCCGCTTCATGGCTCCAGCGGCCGATCCGATCGACCAGGGCGCTGCCCACGACGACCGCCTCGGCGCCCAGGGCCGCGATCTGCGTTGCCTGCTCGGGCGTCGAGACGCCGAAGCCCACCGCGAGCGGCTTTGAGGTCTGGGCGCGCACCCGGCGCAAGTAGCCTTCGAGATTTGCCGCAACTTCGGATCGCACCCCGGTGACCCCCAGGGCCGCCACCAGGTAGAGAAAACCGCCCGTGGCCTCGCCGATCAGCGCGATCCGCGCATCGGAGGTCGTGGGGGCCACCAGGAAGATGACGGCGAGGCCGAAGCGCTGGGCCTCGGCCCTGAGCTCGGCTGCCTCTTCGGGAGGCAGATCCGGCATGAGGACCCCGTCGGCCCCCGCCTCGGCGGCCTCGCGCATGAAGCGCTCGAGACCGTAGCGGTAGACCGGGTTGCAGTAGGTGAAGAGGACGAGCGGCACCTCGGACTTGGCCCGGATCCGGCGCACCACCCCGAACACGTCCGCGAGGCGCGTCCCGCGCTCCAGGGCCCGCTGGCTCGACGCCTGGATGATCGGGCCGTCCGCGACCGGATCGGAGTAGGGAATCCCCAGCTCGACGAGATCCGCCCCGGCCTCGGCCATGGCGACGACCACGTCGGCGGTGGCCTCCAGGCTCGGATCGCCCACCGTCACGAAGGGAATCAACTTGGCGCCGTCCCGCGCAAAAGCCGCCTTGATGCGCTCCATCCCTAGAACCCTCCCTTCAGGATCTCCGAAACCTGCACGACGTCCTTGTCCCCCCGGCCCGAGAGGTTGACGAGCACCACCTGGTCCGGGGTGGTCTCGGCCATCAGGCGATCCAGGTGCGCCAGGGCGTGGGCCGACTCGAGCGCCGGGATGATGCCTTCGAGGCGCGAGAGGCGCTGGAAGGCATCGAGCGCCTCCTTATCAGTCACCGAGACGTAGCTCGCACGGCCCGTGTCCTTGAGGTAGGCGTGCTCGGGACCCACGCCCGGGTAGTCCAGGCCCGCCGAGACCGAGTGGGCCGGCAGGATCTGGCCCTCGTCGTCCTGGAGGATGTAGGTGCGGTTGCCGTGCAGCACCCCCACCGAGCCCATGGTGAGGCTCGCGGCGTGCCGGTCCGTGTCGATCCCCTCACCCGCGGCCTCGACGCCGATCAGGCGCACCGAGGCGTCGTCGCGGAAAGGATGGAAGATGCCCATGGCGTTGCTGCCGCCGCCGATGCAGGCGACCACGTAATCGGGCAAGCCACCCGCCTGCGAAAGGCACTGTTCGCGGGCTTCGCGCCCGATGACCGACTGGAACTCGCGCACCAGCTCGGGGAAAGGGTGGGGGCCCGCCACCGTCCCGATGATGTAGTGGGTATTCTCGACGTTGGCGACCCAGTCGCGCAGCGCCTCGTTGAGGGCATCCTTGAGGGTCTTGGTGCCCGACGAAACCTCGCGGACCTCGGCCCCCATCAGGTTCATGCGAAAGACGTTGAGGGATTGCCGGCGCGCGTCCTCCTCACCCATGTAGACGACGCACTCCATGCCGAAGCGGGCGCAGACCGTGGCGGTCGCCACCCCGTGCTGGCCGGCGCCGGTCTCGGCGATGATGCGCTGCTTGCCCATCCGCTTGGCGAGCAGGGCCTGGCCGAGCGCGTTGTTGATCTTGTGAGCACCCGTATGGTTCAGGTCCTCGCGCTTCAGGAAGATACGGGCCCGGCCGTAATAGGCCGTCAGGCGCTCGGCGAAGTAAAGGGGGCTCGGACGGCCCACGAAGTCGCGCTGGAAGTAGGCCAGCTCCTCGTGAAAGGCGGGATCCACAAGCGCTTCCCGGTAGGCGGCGTCGAGCTCGTCAAGGGCGCCGACCAGCGTCTCGGGGACGAAGCGCCCGCCGAACGGACCGAAATGGCCCTGCGCATCAGGCAGCACGGGTTCCGTCGGAGAGGTCATCAGCGGCTCCTTCCTTTCAGTGAGAGGGTCCGAGCCATTCTAGCACTCAACGGAGCCCAGGCGCCGAGCGGGGCCTGCCGATACCTTGGCAAAATTTTCCACGCGCGCGCATGAACTCCTTAATAACAATTCATATTAAGATTAAGTATCGCGCAAGACTATCGAGAAGGAGAACGCTCTTGATCCGGAAACGCGTCGCAATCGGCACCCTCGCCCTCCTGCTGGCCGGTTGCGGAGTTTCTCCCCAGACGTCCCGCTCCACGACGAACGCGGCGCCCGCCCAGGCGTCGAAAGCCGCCTCGCTGGAGGTTTACGACTCGGCGGTCGATCAGGCTTCGCGCACGGCGAAGGCCGCCGTCGAAGCGTACAACCAACTCGCCGCCCAGCTCGCCAATGCAAAGACGCCCCAGGAACGCGCCGATGTGCAGCGCACGACGACCACCTTCCTGTTCAACACCCTGCGCACCATCCTCGCCATCGTCGACGAGGATGCCAACAACCCCAACCAATCCAAGGCGATGCGCCAGCAGATCCGCAATCTCGCCACCCCGGCCCTGCAGCCCGGCGGCTCGCCCGAGGACAAGATCCGCTACGCCTATCAAGCGCTGCTCTCCATCTCGGTCATCCGGACCTTCTAAGCGCAGGCGCTCCAGCCGCCACAGGCGGCCAATGGGTACCTGTCAGAGACTTCCATCGATAAGCCCTCGAGAGCCGCCGTTGAGTGGCTCCTGAGGGCTCTCTCACAACCGTGCCCGCACTGGGCAACTCGCACATAAGCAACCGGCCGTCCGACTGAAGCCTAACCCCCGCTCGTATAGCAGAATCCTTCTTGCGCTCAGAGAGGGAGGCGACCATGATCACCGTGCTGCTCTGGATCCTCGCGTTCAACATCCTCGGCGCGATCGCCTTCGTCGCGATCGCCAAGCGCTCCAGTGTCTTGGTGGACGACGACGGACGGCCCGTCCGGGCGCCCTCGGACCTGCCCGAGGCGATCGCCGGCGAGCCCGTGCAGCTCGTACGGCGGATCGGGGCCGCCGACCCGCAGCTGCCGGACGTGCACTAGCGCGTCCAACAAAACTATCCCGCTACTTGAGCCGCCCAAGGCTGCCACCCGTCGCCACATGCCTGGCGTTGTGAGACGCGCTTGGCCCCACGAGACCTCCTTGGTGTTGCGATCGCTTGCCGAACGTCCGAGCCGGGCCTATCATGGACTCCGCCTGGCCGTCATCTTCAAGCCCGCAGCGCGGGGGAGCCGCCCATGAACCCCACTGATCCCACGACCGACATCGACCACCTGGACGACGACGACGTCCTCGAGATCGAGACCATCAACCTGGTGCCGGATACCCCCGCCGAGGAGAGCACGCCGGACGGCGAGAGCGCTCCGTCCGAGGCCTCCCCGTTCACGGGCGCCATGGCGCCCGACGTGCTCACCGCGCACGTGCCGGCAGCCATCCCCACCGGTGAGCTCAAGCCCATCGACCCATCCAACGACGAGCCCGCCCAGGAGGCCGACGAGCAGCTCAACTCGCTCTTGCACGTCTTCCAGGAGCACGTCACCAAGATCGCCCAGCTCGTCCACCGGATCCGCGCCAAGGAGCTCTACCGCAACCTGGGCCACGAGACCTTCGAGGCTTACATCAAGAGCAAGGAGCTGCGCATGAGCCGCAGCTTCATCTACCAGCTCGCCAAGGTCGGCGAGGTCATCGAGAACGCCGGAGTGGACCTGGACGCCCAGCCCGCCGCCCGCGACCTCCAGATCTCCAAGCTCGCGCAGATCTCGCGCCTCCCCGATCCCGAGACCCACCGCAAGGTCCTCGAGACCGGCCGCATCACCCTCAAGAACGAAGACGGCTTCGAAGAGGACGTCCTCCTCAACGACGTGCCCGTCAAGAAGCTCAACGCGCACATCAACGAGGCCCTGGGCATCCCCCCCAAGATCGCCCCGGCCTACGACCCCATGCCCGAGCCTGCCTTCAAGGGCAGCGGCCAGGTGCCTGGCATGCAGAACGCCGCGGCCTACCAGAGCGTGGTCGCCGCCGAGCGCGCCCCCGAAGCCGTCATGCACGCCGGCGGCTGGATGGGCATGCTCGATGCGCTCGCCGCCGACCTGCGCGTGATGGGCATCAGCGATCGCCGTGCCGCCGTCGAGGAGATCGTCCGGGTCTGCCAGGCCACCGTCAGCGACGCCGTCCCCTTCTAACCCCCTTCAAGCCAAAGCGGGGGCGCCCAGTGGGCGCCCCCGCTTTAATTTTGGCTATCGGCTGAAGCCGTGCTCCAGCATCCGCTGCTCGAGCAGGGCGAGAGCCTGGGCGTGGGCCGGGGTGAAGTCGTAGTTGAAGCGGCCCAGGAAGCCCTCGATGAGGTGGGCGGGCAGACCCGTCGCCGCGTGGGCCTCGGCGACCAGCGCGGGCCGCAGCGACGGCAGGGCCGCCTTGGCGCCGTGCAGGGCCTCGGTGATCGTCTGCTTGGTTTCTTCGGGCAGGTCCTGGCGCATGACCCAGAGGGTGTAGATGAGCGGGGAGTTCGTGAACTGCCACCAGGCATCCCCGAGGTCCCAGACCTCGACGCCGGCGGGCGGGGCCTGGATGGCGGCGAAAGCCTCGTCCTCGAAGAGCAGGACCGCGTCGTGGTCGGCGAGCAGCTCGGTGAGCGACCCGGTGCGCTCCACGAAGGTCGGCGCCAGGCCGAAGAGGTCACCGAGCAAGCTCGACAGGAGGTAGGTGGTCCCCGCCGTGCGGCTCGGCACCGCGACCAAGAAGCCCTCGCGCGGGCCCAGGGGGCCCTTGCTGAACAGCACCCCGCAGCCCGCCCGACCCCAGGAGGAAACCGACAGGTTGGGCACCAGCGCGAAGTGGTCCCGGTTCGCGAGGTAGCCCGCCACCGAGATGGGACCGGCCGCGAGCTCGCCCGCCACGAGGCGATCCGTCAGGTCGGTAAGGCCGCCCGACACGAGGGACACCTCGGCGGGCACGGCGCCGACGCGCAGGGGGTAGGTCAAAGGCAGCGTCGAAAGGTAGCGCGTCTCGCCGATCGGGTGCACGGTGAATCCTCGCAGGCTTTTAGGGGACCCGAGCGTTTTACGAACCCCCTTCGGCCGCAAAAAGCGGCGCCCGGCACCGGAACGGCTCCGAAAACACTCTAAAAAGTGTCCGGTATTATAGCGAGATGCCAAAAGGCTTGTAAAGCAAGGCCGAGCGCTTCGAGCCCTCTTATTCCAGCTCGATGGCAAAGGCCCTCACGGGGCGCGGGGCCTCGCCGGGCGGAAAACTCCAGGAGAAGCGCACCCAGCGCGCGCGGACGGGCGCCGGTAGGGGCACCTCATGCAACGCCCAGTCCTCGAAGTTGAGCCCCGAGACGAGCGTCTGGTAGCGATCGCCATCCTCCGACACCGCGATCGCAAGCGAGGCCCCCGCCATGGGCCCGGTCTTGAGGCGCACCCCCTTGAGTAGGTGAGTTCCTTCGAGCGCAAGGGTCAGGGCCGGTTCCGGAAGCAGGCCGCTCACCCACTCGGTATCAGGATCCCCGTCCACCGCAAGCTCCGGCTCATGGAAGCCCCCCGCCTCGCTGGAGGCAGCCAGCGCCTCCCGGAAGGGGATGCGCCCGGCGTAGCGCGGCGGGTTGGGCTGCGCGGGCTCGTAGCGACGTTCAAGATCCGAATCGAGCAGGACCGGCGTGGCCGACAGGCGAAGCGTCTCGCCGGGCGCGAGGCGCCGCGCCCGCCCGTCCGGCCCCACCGCCTGCCAGCGCCCCGGCGGACGGTAGGCGATCGCGGCCTTGGTGTCACGGAAGGGGGCCCACATCACCCGGACCTCGCGAGCGCCTTCGGGCGCAACGAAGCGATAACCCACCAGCTCCGGGCTCAAGTGCAACTTGCCGGCAAAGCGCAGGCCCGAGAGGGCAGATGAAGTGGTCTTGTAGGCCCAATAGCCCGCCGTGCGTTGCTGCATGGTGCGCCAGTCGACGAGCCCCATCTGGCGCCAGCTCGGGTTGGTGTTGGAGTAGTAGATGATCCCCTCGAGCCCCAGGGCGAGACCCGTCGCGTACAGCTTGGGGATGTAGTCGGCCTGGTGCGCCGCTTGGGATGCGGGAAAGCCCGTCTCGGAGCAGATCAAGGCCTTGTCGAGGCCCGCATGGCGCAGCACCCGGCGCATCTTGGAGGACACCGAGAGGAAGGCCCTCAGCGCTCCGTCCGAGCCCGGATCCCCGTAGGCGTGGAAGTCCAGGGCGTCGAAGACGGCCCCCGCCCCGTGGTCGATCATCGCCTGGAGGTAATCGGCGTAGCCGAGGCCGCCCGTGGCGATTTGGGCCTCGGGATCCTGCCACTTCACCACCGTGTGGGCGATCGCGAGCATCCGCACGTACTCCTGGACGCTGCCCGTGAAGGAGCGCTCCAGATCGTGCGGCGCGGCCTCCTGGACGCCTTTCGGGAAGTCGGGCTCGTTCCAGACCTGGTAGTACTTGACCTTGCCCTTGTAGCGCGACGCCACCCGCGCGAGCATGCAGCCCCAGTATTGCTCGGGGTTGAGGCGCTTGCCGGGCCCGGGCACGTCGGTACCGTCGTCGAAGATGCTCGCGTAGAGGTTGCGCGGCGGGGCGTGACGGAAGGTGTCCGGCCGGTTGGGATCCTTGCCGGGCGCGCTGGAGGCCCAGTAGGGGGTGTCGGTGATCATCAGCTGGATGGCGATCCCCGCCTCGGCGCAGCGCGCGATCGCATCGTCGAAATCCCCCTGGTTGGGGTGCCGCCCCTGCTCGGGCTCGTCGTGCAGCCAGATGTAACCCTCGCGGCTGAGCTGCACCCCCAGGTCCCGGTGCATGGCCAGGCCGCGATCGCGCGAGCCGGTCCACGCCCCGTGCCCCAAGCGCTCGTCGAACTTGGGGATCGCCTGCATGCCGAAGTAGGCCTGGGCGACGGCTGGCGCATCCGCCTGGGCCGGCCCCCGCGGGGCCACGAAGAGGCCAAGGCCAACCCCCGCAACCCCGAGCAGCATCCACCAACGCTTGGCCATCTAGCGCCCTCCCGTGGATCGAATATCTCTAGCTTATTCGGTCCACGGGTCGGGCGCCGCCGCGAAACGGCAAGAAGAATTCGACGGAAAGCGGCGGAGCCGCCTACAACGCCCTAATCGTCTCCCCACCTGCGTTCACGGCCATACGCGTGGCCGCGCGGCTTCTTTTTCTCCTTGATCTTCACCACCGTGACCTTCCGGACCACCTGCGGCGGCTCCGGCTCGTAAACGACCGGGTGGTGGCGATACGTCGCGTAGCAGCCACTGGCGGCCAGGACGCACCCCAGGATGATGGCGACCGAAAGCGCGCGCTTGAACACCTCGACCCTCCTCTGCTGGTAATCGACCTATCCTGGCTGCAACGATAGGCTGATTCCTTGAAGACGAGGTGTTTGCAAGCTTACGGCGGTATTATCGGGCTGCCGGACGCGAAAGCGTCACGTTCCGAGCCACCGCGTCCAGCACCGATTCATAGCCCGGCAGACAACGGATCATCAGCCAGTGCTGAGCGTCGGGATCCAGCGGGACGAGATAGAGCGGCCCGACGACGAGCGCGCGAGGGCGATCTTCTCCCAGGTGCCCCTTCAATCCTTGCCAAGTCTCAAGCCATGCGGGGTGACCGTCAGGCAGCGAGAAGCGCTCGAACCGGACCAACTCGTCGGCCGACTCGATGTTCAGCGGGCCGAACTGGCGCACGTACTCCTCGGTCCCCATCTGGCGCGCATTCTCGGGGCGAGGCAGCACGGAGAGGAAGATGACGGGGTCGGACACGCCGGGTGCCAAAAGGGAGACGGCGCCGTCCGTGACGCGCAGGCGATAGGCGTCGGGATAGCGAAGCCAATACCCCGCTCCGGCGTACGTCCGCCCGAGGTCTTTGGCCGAGAGGCGCGGCTGCGGCACAAAGGACCAGCTCGAAACCCGCCACGGCCCGTCCCCATGCGCTCGGATGCCCACGTAGGCGATCACGGGCCGCCCGGAACCCACGCGGTAGTGGACGCGATACTCGCGGCCTTGCGCCGACCACAGCTCCTTGCGCCAGGGCTCGATCCGATCGAGTTGACCGCCTCGCAGCGCTTCGAAGAAGTGCGACCAGCTGCTGTAAGGACGAGGCGCCTCAAGCCCCGGCTCAAGGGTCATCGAGGCCTGCTCGGTTTGGCCCGCGGCAAGCTGCAGGATGAAGGCCCGGATCACCGCCTCGGGCTCCGGTTGGGCCACTATCCCGCGGACGGGGGCCTGGGGCGCAGCCGAAGGCGACAGGGCCCAGGCGGGCGCGGCAAAGCCTAGCAGAAGCCCGCACAGGAGCACCCACGAGGTCGTGCGAGAGAGGCAGTGGTTCGAGATAACGCTCATCCTGGGCCTTTCGTAAAAATAGGGAAAGCCACCTAAGAGACGAAAGCGAGCAGGCATGGGTTCTATTGCCTCTAGAGAGGCATCCACCCCTTCGGCCTAGCAGAAAGCGTCAGCGCGCCGGGGCTTCAAGATTGCACTCGAACGCGTGGCCATCCACCTCCAGCCGGGCCGTGTCGCCCTTGGTCCAGAAGGTAGTCTTCCCATCGCTGTAGCGGGCTCCGGATCCCGACACGACCTGCGGCAAGCGCACCTCTCGATCGGAGAGGCGAAGCACGGCAACCTCCGGCTCGTAGTGAACCGAGACGCTCGATGTCCCCGCGCAGCGAAACACGAAGGTCTCGGGCGCGCTCTCGGTCTGGCGGCTCTCCTTGGCTTGATTGCACCCGAGCACCAGCGCCACCAAGAGCACGCCGGCCGCTCCCTTCCCAAATTGACGGCAGGACATCCATCCTCCTCCTTCTTTGTGCCGAGACGCCGACAGCCTGGACCGAGCGGGTCCAGGCTGTCGGCCGATCTCTTCTGTTCGGAAGTCCCTTAGAACTTCACGCTGGTCCCGATCACGATCTGCTCGTGGGTCGGGAAGCTACCGCCGATGAGCTGGTTGTCCTTGGCGGGATCCGCGCTCGGCGTGGTCGAAGTGCCGTAGAACCGGCCCATGTCGTACTCGACGAACAGGTTGGGCAGCCCGGGCGAGACCTGGATCTCGGCGATCGCCGAGAGACCCGAGCCCAGGTCGGTCGCAAACAGGCTGCGGCCCGAGTGCTGAGCGGCGATGGTCAAAGTCGGGATCACCGAGAAGAACGGCACCCGCACGTAAGCGCCGGTCGAGCTCCAGTCGTAGTCCACAAAGGCCATGGCGCGCCCGGCCTGGTTGGCTGCGGGCGAATCCCCCAGCTTGGTGCCGATGCCGAGCCCGATGCCCGTGCCGAAGAGGCTGTTGGTCACCAGGAACGCGCTCGACTCCGCGTAGCGGTTGGAGTCGAAGGCGCTGCGGCGGTTCATCTCGGCGAAGCCCAGGCTCAGGCCCAGTGCGTCGGTGCCCAGATCGATCGTGGCCCCCCAGCCCTTGCCGGGCGCCGAGCCATTGGTCAGCTGGCTGATCGCCCCATTGTCGGCGCGGCCGTAGGCCCCGATGCGCGCGATCCCCAAATCCAGCCCGGCCTTGGCCAGGCTATAGCCCTGGTAGTACTCCGCGATCATGGGGAAGGTGCGGGGCAGATCCGAGAGCGCAAGCTGGGTGGAGGCCCCTGGCGTGCCGTAGGTGAGACCGGCGCCCAGTTCGACCGGGCCAAAGGTCGTCGAGACGACCGCGCCGGGTGCCGCGCCCGAGTTGACCGCCCAGACCGAGTTGGGGTCGAGCAGATCCTCGGCCACGTTCACGCCCGGGTTCCAGTGGACGCGGCCCGGGATGATGGGCAGCCCCGAGAGGGGATCGATCGGCGCGAGCACCAGGCTCCCCTGATCGGTCGTGCTGGGCGCGGCCGGCGGCTGGAAGGGCGGAGTGCCGACGAAGCCGTAGCCGCTCTGGGACTGGATCCAGGTGGGGCCCGAACGGAAGTCGTTCTTGAGGCTCGAACCGATGCGCAGGGTGTCCGAGAAGGTCATCACGCCCGCGTGGACCGACACCGCCGCAGGCGTCCACGAGAAGTAGGAGCGGCGCACGTAGAGAGGCGTGCCCGTGTCGGTGGCGGCGTTGTACTGGCCGCCCTCGGTGCCCTGATAGCCGTTGGCGAAGCGCTTGACCCCCACATTGTAGATCGAGAGCTGCCCGCGGTAGGACAGGTCCGGGCTCATCTCGGTGTCGAGGGTCAGGTGAGTGGCGATCCGCAGGTCGTCCAGCTCGGAAGCCTGCTTGTTGGGCTGCACCGTATAAGTGCGGTAGAGGGCTTCGAGCGAGCCCCCGAGGCGCAGGCGCTTCTCGAGCGAAGCCAGGCGCTGGTCCTGGGTGTCCACGCGGCCCTTGAGACCGGTCAGCTCGTCCTTGAACTCCTGCTGGAGCCTGGCGATGGTGCGCAGGTCGTCGGCGTTCACGTTGGGCTGGAGCCGGGTGGGTTGGGGCGTCTCGCCGGTGGCGGCGGCGACCATCTCCTCGACCCGGGCCATGACCTTGGCGAGGGCTGCGGCGAGCTCGAAGCGCGAGATGGTGCGGGTGCCCCGGAAGGTGTTGTCCGGGAAGCCCTCCATGATCTGGTACTTCTCGACCAGCGCCTTGATCGCGTTGTAGGCCCAGTGGTCCGGGGTGATGTCCTTGAACTCGCTGACCGGGGTGAAGGCCGAGGCCGGCGCGGCAAAGCCGCCGGTGGCTGCGATCGCCACCGTGACGGCGAGAGTCGCAAGGCGCATGCGCATGGTGTCCTCCTGCTGCGATAGAGAAAGCAGGGGACCCGCGCGGGGCCCCCTGCGAGATGGGATTGCCTTAGAAGCCGAGCTCGATGCCCAGGTACGGACCGGTGTAGAGGCCGTAGCGGGTCGCCGTCAGGTTGTCGAACTTCTCCTGGGGCACGCCGCTGCCATCCGAGGGCACCAGCGAGCCGGGGTTGAGCAGGGCCGAGAAGAGGTCGCCAGGCGCCGCGTTGACCGCAGCAGCGGCCTTGTAGCCGAGCTTGGCCTTGATCATGGCGAGCTTGAAGGAGACGTTGGCGTCCCCATCCACCGGCACGTGGATGATACCGGTCGGCAGGGTCGAAGGCTTGCTGAGCGAGTAACCGCCCTTGAGGCCGACGTTCACGCCAAGGGTGTCGAGCAGGCTGAAGTCGATCACGTTAAGGCCGAGCATCAGGTTGCCGTAGGTGCCCGCATAGTTGCCGGCGCCGCCGTAGGTCTCGTTGCGGTAGCCCAGCGAGAGGCCGAAGACCTTGGCGTAGACTTCCTGGTACGCGGTCGGCAGGAAGGCGCCGAGGGTCGCGGGCTTGGTCACGGTCGCGCCCTGGGGCACGGCCGGGTCGTTGAAGGTCGCCGCGGGGTTGGCCTCGAACGCATAGTTCTGCATGCGCGCGCCGAGGGTCACGACGGGCAGACCGAGTTCGGCGCCGAAGCCGTAGCCCGAGGCAGCAGGCTTGGCGTTGCCGAGACCGGGCACCTGGGTCGTGGCGCCGCCGCCCGAAACGCTCAGGGCCTCGAAGCCGCCGGTGTTCAGGGAGCCGCCGAAGTCATAGTTCGCCCCGACGCTGATGGGCACGGGCGACTTGGGCCACGAGAAGCCACCACCCGCAGGGGCCGCGGGAGCGGCCGCGACCGGCAGCGAAGTGGTCGCCGACGGGGTCGCGGGCAGCACCTCGGCCGAGGGGGTGGCCGACGAGGTCGCGGGGGCGACCACCTTGGGGGCAGCGGGCTTGGAGGTCTTCATCTGGGCCATGGCCGGCGAAGCGGCGCCGAAGGTCAGGGCGACGAGGCCGACGGAAAGCGCGAAGGCGTGTTTCAAAAGTGGTTCCTCTTCGAAGACGACGTGGGCGGACACGGGCATGAAGCCCGACGAATCGTATTCTTGGCAAGCGAATAACGCTCGCAAGCCCGGTTCATTCCGGTCATTTTATCACATCGGCGTGCGCGCAAGCCCCCGCACGCAAGGGGCGCCGGAGGCACAAGAAAGCGACGGTGCGGTATAATCGTCAGGCTAGCGGGAACTCCCCGCTCGGGCACCCGTGCCACGCCCTTCACGCCGCCTGGAACGGTCAATAGGAAGGACTTGATTTTGGATTCGGCGACCGAAACCTTCTCGCTGAGCGCCTACTGGGACGACCGCGCCGCGCGCGTCGAAGAGGCGCTCACGGCCCTGCTTGCGCCCCGGCGCCCCGAGCCTCTCTGGGAGGCGATGGCCTACAGCGTCGTGGCAGGCGGCAAGCGTCTGCGCCCCCTGCTGGTGCTCGCCGCGTGCGAAGCCGCGGGCGGCCGCCCCGAGGCCGCCATGGGGGCCGCCTGCGCCATGGAGCTGGTCCACACCCAGAGCCTGGTCCACGACGACCTGCCCTGCATGGACAACGACACCCTGCGCCGGGGCCGCCCCACCAACCACGTGGTCTACGGCGAAGCCCTCGCCCTCTTGGCGGGTGACGGCCTGCTGACCTACGCCTTCCAGGTGCTCGCCGAGGACCTGCCCCGCCACATCCCGGCCGCGCGCGCCGCCGGCGCCATCGCCGAGTTCGCCCGTGCCACCCTCGGCATGGTCGCAGGCCAGGTGGTGGACGTGCGCTCCGAAGGCCAGCCCATCGACAAGGAAACCCTCGAGTACATCCACCGCCACAAGACCGGCGAATTGCTGCGGGTGGCATGCCGCCTGGGCGCTCACGCCGCCGAGGCCGACGACGCCACCCTTTCGGCCCTCACCGCCTACGCCGAGGCCCTGGGGCTCGCCTTCCAGATCGTCGACGACCTCCTGGACCTGACGGGCACCGCAGAGGAGCTGGGCAAGAGCCCGGGCAAGGACGCCGCCGTCCAGAAGGCGACCTATCCGGCGCTCTACGGCGTCGAGGCCGCCCGTGCCGAGGCCGAGCGCCAAATCCGCCTGGCTGAAGAAGCCCTTGCGCCCCTGGGCGCCGCCGCGACCCCCCTCCGGGCCATCGCCCGGTTCGTTTCGGAGCGTAAGCACTAGTGATCGCAAACCAGGCGCTCATCGCCGGGGTCGTCTCCCTGACCCTCGCCCAGCTCATTAAATTCGGTACGGTCTGGTTCAAGAAGCGCAAGATCGACGTCCGGACCCTCGTCACCACCGGCGGGATGCCCAGCTCCCACACGGGGCTGGTCGTCGGCCTGACCACCACCGTCGGTATCCTCGAAGGGGTCCACTCGCTGCTCTTCGACGTGAGCCTGGTCTTCGCCTTCATCGTCATGTACGACGCGGCAGGCGTTCGCCAGGCCGCCGGCAAGCAGGCGCGCATCCTCAACAAGATCGTCGAGGACCTCCAGCACTCGCTCTCCTTCAAGGAAAGCCACCTCAAGGAGCTGCTGGGCCACACCCCCCGCGAAGTGATCGGCGGGGCGATCCTCGGGGTCGCGGTCGCCTTTGCGATCAACGCCCTCAACTACCTCTAGCACCCATGGCCAAGAAGAAAGAACGCCTCGACGCCCTCCTGGTCCAGCTGGGCCACTTCCCGAGCCGCGAGCAAGCCCAGCGGGCCGTGATCGCCGGCTGGGTCAAGGTCGGAGGCCTCAGCGTCACCAAGCCCGGCACCCCCACCGACCCCGAAGCCGCCCTCACCGTCGAGCGCAAGGGCCCGGGCTACGCCTCGCGCGGCGGCCTCAAGCTCGAAAAGGCCCTCGACACCTTCGGCATCTCGGCCGAAGGCCGGTGCGCCATGGACGCCGGGGCCTCCACCGGGGGCTTCACCGACCTGCTCCTGCGGCGCGGCGCGCGCAAGGTCTACGCGGTGGACGTGGGCTACGGGCAACTCGCCTGGGAGCTGAGACAAGACCCCCGGGTGGTCGTCATGGAGCGGACCAACGTCCGGCACCTGACCCCCGAGGCCCTCTCGGAGGATCCGGCCGAGCTTCCCGACCTGTGCGTGATCGACGTGTCGTTCATCGGCCTCGAGAAGGTCCTGCCCGCCATCCATGCCCTCCTCATCCCCCCGGGCGACGTGGTCGCCCTGGTCAAGCCCCAGTTCCAGGCGGGCAAGGCAGACGTGGGCAAGGGCGGGGTGGTCCGCGACGCCAAGGTCCACGAGCGGGTGCTCGAAGAGGTGGATGCGGCGGCAAAGGCCCTCGGCCTGTACCTGTGGGGCCTGACCCACTCGCCCATCAAGGGCCCCGAGGGCAACATCGAGTTCCTCGCCTACTGGCGGCGCACGCCGCCCCCCGTTCCGCCCGCCTCCTACGCCGAGGTGGTCGAAATGGCCCACCACGCCCAGGCTTTCGAAGGGGCCCCCGCATGAGCGCCAAAGTGATCGGGGTCGTCTACAACGCCACCAAGCCCGAGATCGGGGCCCTGGTCGGCCAGGTCCAGCGGACCATCGAGCAGCTCGGCTGCGAGGCGGTGGTGGTGCCGGGCGCGGCCCAGGACATGGACCCGGTCGACGCCGTGGTGGTCCTCGGCGGCGACGGCACCTTCTTGCGGGCGGCACGCCTGGTGACCGCCCGGCGGACGCCCCTGTTGGGGGTGGACCTGGGCACGCTCGGCTTCTTGGCCGAGGTCTCGTACCCGGATTTGGCCCCCGGCCTCGAACGGCTGGTGGCGGGGAACTACACGATCGAGGAGCGCCCCCTGATGGAGGTAGCGCTGGTGCGCGACGGCCAGGTGGTCGCAAGCGAGCTGGCCCTGAACGAGGGGGTCGTGCTGAAGGGGGCCTCGGGCCGCATGCTCGAGGCCGAGGTCTTCGCCGACGCCTCGCACGTGGCGACCTACGGGGCCGACGGTTTCATCGTCTCGACCCCCACCGGCTCGACCGCCTACGCCATGGCCGCCCACGGGCCGATCATGGCCCCGGACGTGCCGGCCTTCATCTTCGTGCCGATCTGCCCCCACACCCTGACGGCACGCCCCCTGGTCCTTTCGGACGAGCGGACGGTGCGGATCGTGGTCAAGGAGCGGGCCGAAGGCGCCATCCTGACCGCGGATGGCCGCACGGTGGGCCACCTACAGCCGGGCGACGCCATGACCTTCCGCCGTTCCGAGCACGTGACCCGCATGGTCCGGCTCTCGACGCGGGACTTCTTCACGACCCTGCGCCGCAAGCTCCAGTGGGGCGATCGCCTCCGGAGCGACGGCGCGGGCGGTACCTGCTAGGGCCGCGGCTCGATGATGAAGCGGATGGCGGTACGTTCCTCTCCTTGGACCTCGATGTCGAGGAAAGCGGGGACGGCGACCAGGTCGATGCCGCCGGGGGCCACGTAGCCCCGGGCGATGCCGATGGCCTTGACGGTCTGGTTGACGGCCCCGGCCCCGATGGCCTGGACCTCGCACCGACCCGTCTCGCGGATCATGCCGGCGATCGCCCCTGCGACCGATGCCGGGTTCGACTTGGAAGACACCTTGAGTAACGTGGGGCCTGTTTTGGTTGCATTCGATAACACCGACGATCCCTCCTCTACCCGGCCGCATGGCAGCGGCTTGCCGGCTCAGGGTTAAAACGCTTGCCGGCCGCGGCATTCCGCCGCTTGCGAGGGGATTATAGTTTTTCACGAAGGGAGTGTCATCGGTCGATTGTGCCGACAGATCACCGCCATCCGCGCCAAGGACGCCCCTCTTCCCTCGCCCTGACGTCCCCCTCGACGACCTCGCCTGGAGGCTCCTTCATGTCCCGCCCTCTCTTGCTCATCCCCCTCGACGACCGGCCGGCCACCTACCGCCTTCCCGCCGAGATCGCCGCCATCGGCCGGCTTTCGGTCCTCCGCCCGTCCCGCGAGGCCATGGGCAACCTCGAGCGCCCCGCCGATCCCGATTCCTTGCTCGCCTGGCTCGAGGCCCACGCCGCCGAGGCCGGGGGGGCCGTCGTCGCCCTCGACACCCTGGGGTACGGCGGGCTCATCCCGAGCCGCCAGTCCGCCGAGCCCTTCGAGGTGATCCGCGAGCGGCTCGAGCGCCTGCGCGCCCTCAAGCAGCGACACCCTGAGCTCTCCCTCTACGCCTTCAGCATCACCATGCGCCTCTCGGCCGAGGCCGCCGTCGAAGAAGAGAAGCCCTACTGGGCCACCCACGGCCGCGCCATCTACGCCTACTCCTACCACCAGGACAAGTACGAGCAGGAGGGGCTCGAAGCCGACCGCCTCACGGCCGAGACGGCCCGCGAAAGCATCCCCGACGACATCCTCGAGGACTACCTCGCGACCCGCCGGCGCAACGTCGCCATCACCCGCTTGATGATCGACTGGGCGGCCGAGGGCTGCTTCGAAGCCCTCCTCCTGACCCAGGACGACACGGGCCGCTTCGGCCTCAACGTGCGCGAGCAGCGGGGGCTGGTTTCGAAGATCGAACAGGCTGGCGTCGGGGACAAGGTGCTGGTCTACCCGGGCGCCGACGAGGTCGCAAGCGTCCTGGTCGGCCGCCACCTCAACCGGGTGCGCGGCCAGCACCCACGGTTCTTCGTCCAAACCTCCACCCCCGAGGGGGGCACCCTCGTGCCCATGTACGAGGATCGCCCCCTCGAAAAGACCATCGCCTCTCAGGTCCGGGCGGTGGGGGGCGAGGTCGTCCCTTCGCTCGATACGGCCGACTTCGCCCTGATGGCCAACACCCCTGCGAGCGGCCAGGGGGATCTGGTGCTGGATCTGCACCTGGAGCGGGTGAACACCCCGCCACGCGACCTCGAACCCTTCGTCCGGGCGCTCGCGTCGAGCTCCAAGCCAGTGGCCCTCGCCGACGTGGCCTACGCCAACGGCGCGGATCTCGCCCTCTTTCGTTACGACGTGGACCCGACGCGCCTTGCGGCCTTCGCCGCCTGGAACACGGCGGGCAACACCCTCGGCACCGTGGTCGCCCAGGCGAGCGCCTGGCTCGATCCCGCCCACCGGGACGAAAAAGCCCAGCAGCAGTACATGCTGGAGCGCCTGGCGGACGACCTCTTGTACCAGGCCTGCCTGCGCAAGGAGCTGCGCGCCGAACTGAAGGCCGGCGCGTCGATCCCCCAGCTCGAAGCGAGTGTCGGTCCGCGCCTTGAGGCCCTCTGGCGCGAACGCTTCCCCCAGCACCCGATCCGCCGGATCGCGGCGAAGTTGCCCTGGAAACGCCTGTTCGAGGTGGACCTCAAGGTGGAGGCATGACCCCCTCTCAAGAGCCGAGCAGGGGAGGCGCGGTCTGTGATATGATGCAGGTCGAAGCCTGATAGGCCGCCCTTTTGGACCGCCTCGCGGCGGAGCTCACGCACGAAGGAGCGCACACTTGGAGCAGACGATCCCCCAGACCTCGGCACGCTACGCCGAACTCGCCGAACGCGCCCGCGCCACCCGGCGCCACATCATCACCATGGTCCGCGACGGCAAGAGCGGCCACCCGGGCACGAGCCTCTCGTGCACCGACATCCTGGTGGCGCTCTACTTCGCCCACATGCGGCACGATCCCAAGCGCCCCGACTGGGCCGAGCGCGATCGCTTCGTCCTCTCCAAGGGCCACGGCGCCCCCGGCCTCTACGCCGTCATGGTCGAGGCGGGCTACATCGATCCCAGCGAGCTGACGACGCTGCGCAAGATCAACACTCGCCTCCAGGGCCACGTGGACATGCACAAGATCCCGGGCATCGAGGCCTCCACCGGCAGCCTGGGCCACGGCCTCTCGCTCGCCCACGGCATGGCCCTCGCCCTGCGCATGGACGGCAGCGACAGCCGCGTCTACACCCTGTTGGGCGACGGCGAGTGCCAAGAAGGCCAGGTCTGGGAAGCCGCCATGTCGGCCGCCCACTACAAGACCGGCAACCTGGTCGCCATCGTGGACCGCAACGGCCTCCAGATCGACGGCCCCACCGAGAAGGTCATGGCCCTGGGGGACGTGGCCGAGAAGTTCCGCGCCTTCGGCTGGAACGTCCTCGAGATCGACGGCCACGACTTCGGCCAGATCCTCGAGGCCCTCGACAAGGCCAAGGCGAGCCCCATGGTCGGCCAGCCCACCTGCATCGTCGCCAAGACCGTGAAGGGCAAGGGCGTCTCCTACATGGAGAACGTCGTCAAGTGGCACGGTACCGCCCCCTCCGCCGAGGAGGCCGAGATCGCCCTGAAGGAGCTGAGCTAATGGCTGCACCCGTCGTCAACACCAAGGACAAGATCGCGACCCGCACCGCCTACGGCGAGACCCTTCGCCAGCTCGGTCGTGAGCGCTCCGACATCGTCGTGCTCGACGCGGATCTTGCCGGCTCGACCATGACCAAGTACTTCGCCGACGAGTTCCCCGACCGCTTCTTCAACGTCGGGATCGCCGAGCAGAACCTGATCGACACCGCCTGCGGCTTCGCGCTCGCCGGCAAGGTCGCCTTCGCGAGCTCCTTTGCCATGTTCGCGGTCGGCAAGGCCTGGGAGATGGTCCGCAACTCCGCGGGCCACATGAACCTCAACGTCAAGATCGCCGCCACCCACGCGGGCCTCACCCTCGGTGAGGACGGCGCGACCCACCAGATCCTCGAGGACATCGCGATCACCCGCGTCATCCCCGACCTGACGGTGCTCGTGCCCGCCGACGGCCCCGAGACCGAGGCCATGGTCCGGGCGGCCGCCGAGCATGTCGGCCCCGTCTACATCCGCCTCGGCCGCCCCGCGGTGCCCGTCATCAAGCGTGAAGGCCCCATCGACTTCAAGATCGGCCGCGCCGAGATCCTGCGCCAGGGCAAGGACGTCGCCCTCGTCGCCTGCGGCGTCCTGGTCTACCAGGCCATGCAGGCCGCCGAGGAGCTCGCCGCCGAAGGCATCGAGGCGACCGTGATCAACATGGGCTCGATCAAGCCCATCGACCGCGAGGCCCTGGTGGCCGCCGCCCGCACCTGCGGCGCCGTGGTCACCGCCGAGGAGCACAACGTCATCGGCGGCCTGGGCGGCGCGGTCTGCGAAGTCCTCGCCGAAGAGTGCCCCGTCCCCGTCATCCGGGTCGGCACCCAGGACACCTACGGCGAGTCCGGCACCGCGGACGCCCTCCTCGAGAAGTACGGCCTGCTTGGCGTCGACGTCGCGCGCGCTGCGCGCCAGGCGATCGCCAAGAAGCGCTAAAATCACCCCACACGTAGAAAGGAACCCACAAGCACCATGGAACGCACTTTCCTTGCCGTCAAGCCCGACGGCGTCCAGCGCGGTCTCGTCGGCGAGATCATCGGCCGCTTCGAGAAGAAGGGCTTCAAGCTCATCGGCCTCAAGCTGATGCAGGTCACCCGCGAGCAGGCCGAGACCCACTACGGTGAGCACGCCGGCAAGCCCTTCTTCGGCGGCCTCGTCGACTTCATCACCTCGGGCCCCATCGTCGCCATGGCGTGGGAAGGCAAGAACGTCATCTCGACCGCCCGCACCATGATGGGCGCCACCAACCCCGCCCAGTCGGCCACCGGCTCGATCCGCGGCGACTTCGCCTCGGACATCGGCCGCAACATCATCCACGGGTCGGACGCTCCCGAGAGCGCCGCGCGTGAGCTGGGCATCTTCTTCAAGCCCGAAGAGCTCCTCACCTACTCGCGCGCCATCGATACCTGGATCACCGAGTAAACGCGCACCCGCCTTCGCGCCGCGGCCCCTCGTGGGCCGCGGCGCGTTGCTATAGGGACAAGCGGCAAAACCTCACGATCCGCTTACGCTCCGCCGCACGAAATATATCTTAAAATACAAGACATCCTCCCAACATAAATTAATCGGATTGGTCTGGTTCCCCTCCAAGCCGCCGGTCGACGTCGACCGCGCCGCGTCACGACGGGAGGCGCCATGATCCAGCTGAGCACAGCAGAGCGCCCACTCGAGGAGGCCTTCTGTGGCCTGGCTCCGTACCTGATCGAGACCCTCACTCACTCTCTCTGCGCCCAGTTCCGGGCCGACTCCACCTGGGCCTGCCTCAGGCTACCCGACGAGCCGGGGGTCATCCTCGCGGCCGCTGGCAAGCTCCCTTCAAGCTTCCCGATCGCCCCGCTCCACTGGACGGAGCATGGCGCCCAGGTCGATGCGGAGTGCCGCACCGAGATCGTCGCCATCGGCTCGTTGCGCTACGAGGGCGCAACGCTCGATTACCTGATCGGCCGCGCCGATCAGCCCCTCTCTCCTCTGGAATGGCGACGCTTCGAGAGCCTATTCGAGCGCTGGCAAACGGCGCTCGACGAGGCGATCAGTGAGCAACGAGCTCAAGCCCTGGCCTTCCAGGCGCGCCTGGCCCAGCGCCGCGAAGCCCAGTGCAAGCGCCTCGCCGCCAAGCTCCAGGCCCAAACGGAGCAGCAGAAAGGCATCTACCACGACCTCATCAACGACATGACCCCGGCGGTCTTCGCCACCGAAGCCCTCCAAGAGCGTCTCCCCAGCCTCGAAGAGCTGGGGCACCTCCTCTTGATCGAGCGGCAATTCACCCGCATGCGCCAGCGGTTGCGCCGCGAGATCGGGGCCGGGGCGCAAGGCTCCGAGCCGGGGTGCGACAGCAGCCGCATCCTGCGCGAGACGATCGCCATCTGGCAAGACGCCTTCGCGCGGCGCGAGCTGAGCCTGCGGATCGATCTGCCGGCAGCCCCCCTGCACGTGACGGCCGACGAGGCAGATGTCTCCACCATCGTCTGCAACCTGCTCTCGAACGCCCTGAAGTACACCCCGCCGGGCGGCAAGATCGCCATCAGCCTCGGCACCGCGGGGCGAAACGCCTGTCTCGTGGTCCGGGACAGCGGCAGCGGCATCGCCCCGGACGTACAGTCCCAGCTCTTCGAGCCGGGGGTCCGGGGGCGTACGGATGTCGAGGGCAGCGGGGTCGGGCTCTGTCAGGTCGCACACATCGTGCGGCGCCTCTTGGGGGGCATCTCGGTCGACAGCACCTTGGGGCAGGGCAGCAGCTTCCGGGTCCTCTTGCCCCTCGTCCCGCTTCGCTAGGCGGAAGGGGCCGGCGTGGGATGGACGCCCAGTTGCTCCAGGGCCTGCAGCAAGGACTTGACCTTGATGGCCTTCTCGAGGCACAGGGTCGTGCCCGGCTCCAAGAGGTCGCGCACCCGCTCCTCGGACTCGGCGGTCACGAAGATGACGGGGATCTTGGCGGTGCGCGGATCCTTGCGGATCTCCCGGCAAAGGTCGTCGCCGTTCATCAGGGGCAGGTGAATGTCGAGGATGATGGCGGCCGGCGGCTCGGCGGCCACCGCCCGCAGGGCCTCGAGGCCGTTGCGGGCGATGCGGGTCGAATAGCCCGCGTCGTTGAGGCGCCGGATCAAGAACTCGACCGTATCGGGGTTGTCCTCGACCAATAGGATGTCGCGGTTGGCCATGCGCGCCCCCTTCACAAAAAAGCATCACCGGAAGCAAGCAAGCTTACTCCCGGTGATGCTAACACAGATCGGACCCGATGAGCGAGGCGCCGCTCAGGACTCCTCCTAGGAGACCTTGAGGAGCTCCTTGAGCTTGCGGGCGGTCTCGGGCAGATCCTCGGTCTGGATCTGGCCCATCAGCAGCAGACGCACGTCACGCTCGGGCACGTCCGCCTCGAGGGCGAGCTTGCGGACGTCGTAGCCGCCCTTGCCCATGGCCGCCATGATCTTGCGGACGACGGGCTCGTAGCGGTCCTCGGCCGGGAAGATCGAGAGCATCTCGTCGGAGATCTTCTCGGCCGAGCCGCCTTCCTTGAGGTGGCCGCGGGCGATCAGCATCTTGGTGACGAGCAGGTTCATGAAGACGTGCTCGATGGCCAGCGGGTTGCGCTCGGCCCAGTCCTGGACCGGGGCCAGATACTCGCCGAAGGTCTCGGGCGCGACCTCGAGGACCTCGGCGATCTTCTCGATGACCTCGGGGTTGCGGGGGAAGGGCACGTCCCCACGCAGGATCTCGTACATGTAGGTGCGCGAGATGTCGACGCGGTTCGCGAACTCCTGACGGGTCAAGCCCACCTCTTGGAGGCGGTTCCAGAGCTTGCGGGTCGACTCGGGCAGCACGCTGACGAGCTGCTGGTACTCGGGGAAGACCATGGGATCGATCTTGGCGACCTCGGCGAAGCGCTCGAGGGTCTCACGCACGGTCGGGAACTTCACCTTGGAGTTGAAGATGCGCGAGACGTACTCGTAGCTGAGCTCCGTCTCCTTGACGAAGGTCTTGCGGTTGACGCCGGCGACCTCGAGGGCACGCTTGAGGATGTCGATCGACGGGCTCCGCGGCCGCGAGGTGCTGGGCCCCTCGCCACGGGCGGGCATCCGGTTGAGAGCACGACTACGGTACGTCACTGACGATCACCCTTTCATAAAGGAATGCTGCCAGGAGCAGCGGTACGAGGGAGGGGCGACTTGATGGGCTTACTATAGCACAGAGCGCGCTTCACACCTGGATTCAAGTCAAAAATTTAACATAGGAACGACAAAATCACACCAAATAAGGACTTTCGTCCCGACATCAAAGACGAATGGCCTAAGCGCGCCGAATGGGCTAGAATGCCGGATGGAACCTGTCGCCCCGGTGCCCCGTCATGGGAATGGCGACAGAAGGAGGCATCATGCAACGATTCTTGAAGGCGGTTTGTCTGGCGGCCATGTTGGGAACGGTCCCGGCCTGCAGCCAGATCCTGGCGGGCGGCCTACAGGCCGGCCAGGCGCTCTTACCCATCACAGACGAGCAAGAGATCCAGATCGGGCGATCCGCCGCCCAAGAAGTGCTCGCCGACCCCAAGACCCCACCCTACGGGAACGCCGAGGTCAACGCCTACGTGGACGCGGTGGGCAAGAAGGTCGCCGCGCGCTCCGATCGTTCGGATCTGCCCTACACCTTCCACGTGATCCAGAGTGACGAGCTCAACGCCTTCGCCCTGCCGGGCGGCGAGATCTTCATCACCACCGCGGCCCTCAAGGCCATGAAGAACGAGGCGGAGCTTGCCGGGGTGCTCGCGCACGAGGTCGTGCACGTGGCGCGCAAGCACGGTGTCGACAGCCTGCGCGCGGCCATGGTCGCCCAGGGCATCACGACGGCCGCCCTCGGCAGCACGCCGGCGATGGTCCAGCAAGCGGGCAAGATTGCAGCCTCCTTGGTCCTCAAGGGCTACAGCCGCGGCCTCGAGTCGGACGCCGACCACTACGGGGCCATCTACTCCAACGCGGCGGGCTACGACCCCCGGGGGCTGGGCTCCTTCCTGACGACCCTCGCGCAGACCGTCGGTGACACGCCCAAGGCCTTCGAGGCCTTCGGGGACCACCCGGTCATCTCCGAACGGGTCGCCGCCCTCGACGCCGAGATCACGAAGCTCGGGCTCAACGCCCGCAGCCAGGAAGCCGAGAGCTTCCTCTCCCGCACCGCGCCTCTGCGCTGATTTAGCAAAAGAGCCGCAGGCGCTAATGCCTGCGGCTCTTTTCTCAGGTTTAAGGCAAAACGATCGCCCCGCCGAACAGCGCCGAGCCCGAGCGGAACTCGAAGGCCCACGTACGCTTGGCGGGGGCCTTCAAGTCGTAATAGGTGGTGCTCCAGGGACGCAGGGTGCCGGGTAGCCCCTTCTGAAAGTCGGCGACGGGACGGGCCTGGACCCCACCGAGGGTGAGGCCGCCGTAGGTGCCCCTCAGGTTCACGTCGCTCGCGTACGAGAAGCGCCGATCATCGGTGAGCTTCAGGCCGCTCACGGCGTTGGCCACCGTCCAGTCCGAGTACACGTCCTGGAAGCTCGCCTCGCGCTTGACGAGCCCCCCTTGGACCGCGCCCACTCCCGTCGCGGGTGCCGCCAGGGCGTCCTTGACCACCTCGGCGCCGAAGCGATCGTAGAGGTAGCGAGCAAAGAGGTAGCTCAGGCCGTACGAGAAGCCATTGGGGTTTCCCGCCCAGTCGGTGAGCGAGTATTCGGCAGGGGCCTCCTCGAAGCGCTTGATGTCCCGCGCGATCGCCTCGTTGCCCCCGCGCAGCCCATACCCGCACAGGTCCATGGCGAGCATCGCCCAGCCCTCGTCGAGCCAGGTCTCCTCGGGAGTGGCGCGGTTGGGCACGAGCACCTTCTGGTTGAAGACGCAGAGGTGGGTGAACTCGTGGGCGAGCGTCCCGAAGACGGTCTGGGCGGGCTGCTCGAAGAGCCGGCTGGTCAAGAAGATGACCTTCTTCTGGTTGGTATGGGCGCGCGGCCCGGTCGCAGCAGGCGAGAGCAGGTCCCGGCTCCAGAAGTAGCCCATCAGGCCCTTGTCCTTGCCGAAGTTGTCCACCGCGGGCGAGAGGACCACGTAGACCCGGCTCTCGCCCGATGGATCGGTCTTGGGTTCGGCCCCGAAGGTGCCGGTCACGGTGCCGTAGATTCGGCTCTCGAAGGCCTCCCCGAGGCGCTTGAGCTGATCGTCGGTGATGCCCTCGGCCCCCTCGGCGTCCACGTAGAAGTTGGCGTGGGCGGTGGTGAGCCTTCGCTTGGCCGTGCGCTTCCGATCGCCCGCCTCGGTCGAGTCCCCGATGTTGACCCAGAAGGTCTCGGTCTCCGCGGCCGCCTGCACCCGCCGCACCGGCTCCCAGTCGAGGGCGCCGGGCTCTTGGGCAAGCCGAGCGCCCGACTCCCGGAAGCGGGCCTCGCCCTGAGTGGGATGCTGGTGCTGGATCCTGAACTGGAAGGCCGGGGCCTCGGCGTGGGCCGCGCTGACGGCCATCAAGAGACGGTTGGCCTCGCCGAGCTCCACGCGCATGGCCTCGCCCGCGGGCAAGACGAACTGCCGAACCAGCCCCCCCGCGGCCCACGCGGTGCGGGCCGTGACGGGAGTGGTCGGGAGGCTCGTGCAGGCCGCCAGGGTGACGGTCAAGCCGAGCAGCAGGGCGCAGGCGCGGCTCGTCATGGGGTCATGATGCGCGAAAGAGGGGCCTTTGTCAGCGTACGGACGCGACCGCGCGGCCCTCGCTGATCGAGGCGAAGGCGTTGGCGATGCTCGAATTCTTCTGCTCGACCTTGCCGAAAGCGGCGACTGCGGCCCCGTCCTTGGAGAGGTCCGGGATGTCGGCGGTATCGAGAGAGTTGCTGACGCGGCCTTCGAGGATGTCCACGTCGTTCTGGGAGACCGCCTCGAGCTTCGCGGCCGACAGGCTGGCCTTGAGCTTGTCGGCGACGATGGTCGAGGCCGTGTTGAGGTCGCGCGCCGTGCTGGTGCCGGCGGGCTTGACGAAGGCGGTGATGCGCAGGGTGCCGCCGCTCTTGGCCTTGGTGGTCGCCACCAGGATCACGGCCTTGCCGCTGGGCAGGCCCTTGATCTCGAAGAGGCCCGACTTGTTGGCCTTGACCGCCGCGCCGATGGCGTTGCCGTCGGCCGCGTAGGCACGGACCTCGGCCTCGGGGACCGCCCGCTCGCCGGCAATCGTCCCGGCGATCCGGTAGGCGTCGGTGAAGGCGATGGCCGCCTGCTGCGTCTCGGGGGCCTTGATGAGGCCGCTGACGGTGGTGCCGCCCCCCAGCTCGCCGAGCAAGCCGGTGCAGCCGCTGAGCGCGAGGGGCAAAACGAGGGCGATCGTACGGCGGATCATGAAACCTCCTCGGGGGACGCGGGCGAGGCGAGCGCACTGGCATGACACCACGCCGACAGGGCCCTTTGATCATAGCGGGCACTCAGCGCTTTGAAAAGCGCAGCGGCGGCTTCAGCCTGCTCGGCCGCTTCTTGGGCGCAACCGGCCGCTTGGTGGGCACGCGCGAGACGGAAGCGGGCACGGCCGAGCTCCAGCCGATTGCCGAGCATCGAGAGGCGGTGGATGGCCCGCTGAAGATGCCTGTTCGCCTGCGCATGACGCCCCGCTCGCAAGAAGGCCTCCCCGGCGAGCGCCCAGAAGACGGCCCGCTGCGCCTCGCTCTTGCCGCGCCCCACCAGCCGGATGCCGCGCACGATGGCCTCCCAGGCGGCCTGGGGCTGCGCGTCGGCGAGGCAAGCCTCTGCGAGCAAGCGGTAGCCCTCACCCAGGATCTCGGCGTTGCGCAGGGCTTCGAGGGCACGCAGGCCGTCCGCGATGAGGGCGATCGCCTCGGCGTGGCGCCCCTGCTTGGAGCAGGCCTCGCCCAGGTTGCAGAGGATCCCGCCCTCGCGCGAGGCGAAGCCGATGCGGCGGCAGATGGCCAGGGCCTCGCGGAAGTGCGCCTCGGCGGCCGCCAGCTCGTCCTGCTCCAGGAGCAGGGCGCCCAGGTTGCTGTGGCCCATGGCGATGCGGCTCTGGTCGCCCACCCGGGTGAAGGCCGCGATGGCTCGCTCGATGAAGCGACGGGCCTCCTCGAACTCGCCGAGCTCGTAGTGGAGCTGGAAGAGGTTGTTGCAGGACGAGCCGACCCCGAGGGTGTCCTCGCAGGCCTCGCGCAGCACAAGCGCCCGCCGGTGGGCGCCGAGGGCCTCCGGGTAGCGCCCCAGCTTGCCCAGGGCGATGCCCGTCACCGAGTGGCAGAAGGCCAGATCCTTGCGCGCCTCCTCGGCGCCCAGGCCCTCGGCCGCCGTCTGACAGCGTGCGATCGCCGCCTCGAAGCGACCGAGACCGACCTCGGCGTAGGCGATCGCCCCCAGGAGGGCGGCACGCTCGGGCGCCTCGCCTGCCGCCAAGTCGGCAAGCCCCGCCTGGTAGCAGGCGATGGCCTCCTCGTAACGGCCGAGCCGCTCGTGGATCCCGCCTTCGGCGCGCCGAATGCCCGAGCGCTCGGTGCCCGAGGCGGCTCCGTCGAGGGCCCGCGCCAGGTGGTCCAGCGCGACGGGGTAGGAGCCAAGCGTGCTCTCGGCGGCCGCCAGGGCCGCGTGGATCTCGCTGGCGCTCGGCGTCGGGGCATCCTCGTACGAGAGGCGCTCGCGCAGGGTCAGGGCCTCTTCGAGGTGCGCGCGGCTGCCGGGCGCATCGAAGCGGCGCTGGGCGAACAGGCCCGCCGCCAGCTGGTAGCGCAGCGCCTGAGGCCACGCCTCGGCCCGCAGGAAGTGCAGCGCCAGGAGCGCCGCCTTCTCGCCCGGCTGCCCCTGGATTTCGGCCTCCAGGCGATGGCCCACCCGCCCATGCAACAGGCGTCGCTCCTTGAGCAGGATGCCCTCGTAGGCCACCTCTTGGATGAGCGCCTGGTTGAAGGCGTAGAGGTCGGTCTGCCTGGCACGCGGATGGATCAGGTCAGCCCGCGTCAGCTCGCCGAGGGCGGCCTCGGGCGCAGGCAAGCCGGCCACCGCGCAGAGCAGGGAAGACGAGAACTCCCGCCCCATCACCGCTCCCACCTGGAGCGCCCGGCGCGCGGTGACCGAGAGGCGATCCACGCGCGCGGCGACGACCCCCTGGATGGTGGTCGGCAAAGCCCCCGGTCGACGCTCCGGATCCAGGCGCCAACCATTTGCCTGCCGCACCAGCGCCCCCGCCTCGACCAGCGATCGCAAGAGCTCGCACAGATAGAGCGGGTTGCCCTCGGCACGCGCGGCCACCTCGGCGAGGACCTCCTCGCAGCCGGCCGCCTCGTCCTCGGTGCCGAGGCCCAAGAACTCCCGGATGAGCGCGTCGCTCTCGGCGCGCGCGAGCGACGCGAGGAGCAGCGACGTCGCGTCGAGGCCCGTCGCCTCGAAGGCGGCCAGATCGCTCGGCAAGCGGCTCTGCCCCAGGACCAAGAGTCTGAGCGGGCGCTCGGCGCGAGCCAGGCGGCGCACGAAAGCGACGAGCCAATCGCGCGACGCCTCGTCGGCCCACTGCAAATCCGACAGGGAGAGGACCAAGGGCCCCTCGAGCGATAACAAGCGCTGGTCGAGGGTCTGGAGGGCGAGGCCGCGCAGGGCCTGGGCGGAGAGCTGGCGCAGCTCGGCGCTCTGGATCTCGCGCCCCAAGAAGTACCCGAGCAATTCCGCCTCGCGCGCGGCGTCGGCGGCTCCCTGCGTCCGGCACCAGCCCTCGAGACCCGCAAGCCCCTCTTCGCCGAGCCAGTCTTCGAGCAAGGCAGCGATGAGGCCGTCGCTCGTTGCCCGGCGGTAGGAGAGGCAGCGCGCGCGCAGAATCCGGACTCCTTCGAAGCGCGCGAGGGCCTCGCGCACCAGGCGGCTCTTGCCGACGCCTGCCTCGCCGCTCACCCAGACCGCCTGGGGCGTCCCGGCCATCATCTTCTCGCAGGCCGCATGCAGGAGGGAAAGCTCGGACCCGCGCCCCACGAAGGCAACCCGTTCGCGCCGCGCCCCGGCGTCACGAGCCTGGGGGCCCAGGGGTTCGAAGGCGCGAACGGCGGCCGTGCGGCCCGGGATCGAAACGGCGTCGCGTTCCGCGTAGTGCCAGGCCTGCCGCGTCAGACGGTAGGTTGCCTCGCTGACGAGGATCGCTCCCGGCGTGGCGTGGGCCTCCATCCGGGAGGCGAGGCTGACCGTCTCCCCCTGGACCGTGTAGTCACGCTTTTGCTCGCCACCGACCTCGCCGGCAATGACCAGGCCGGTGTGCAGCCCTACCCGGACCCGCAAGCGGATGCCGGTATCGGCTTCGAGCCTGTCGGCAAAGATACGTGCCGCCTGCTGCATCTCCCAGGCGGCGGCCAGCGCTCGCTCCGGGTCATCCTCGTGGGCGATGGGGGCCCCGAAGAGGGCCATGATCGCATCGCCGATGTACTTGTCGACCACCCCACCGAAGCGGTAGATGGGCTCGGTGAGCACCTCGAAGAAACGGTTGACGATGGCTGTGACGGCTTCGGGGTCGAGCTTCTCGCTCATGGCGGTGAAGCCCGACACGTCGGTGAAGAGCACCGTCACCACCCGGCGATCGCCGGCGCTGGCGCTGACGTCGACGAGGCGTACACCGCACTGGGCGCAAAAACGGGCATGGGGGACGCTGGGCGCCTGGCAATGAGGACAGGTCACGCGGTTCTCACAAGGCTCTCACGAGGGAAACGGGCTCGTCGATTATAGCTTATGCCTACTCGCTTTCGTCGGGTCGATCCGGCTCGGCAAATGCTTGACCGTTAAGTTATTTTAAGCTTATCATTTGGAAACAAATCTCTAAAATTTCGCTCTCTTCTCTCTCTTCTTTCCGTGCCCTCACTCAGAAAGGAAGCTTGACTTGATGCATCGCGCCACCCGCATGATCCCGCTCGCCCTCGCGCTCGTCGTCGGCGTCGCTCCCGCCGCATTCGCCAAGAACCACCTCGCCCAGGCCGCTGGTACCCAGCAGCAACAGCGCCAGAACCAGAAGATGACCGGCATGCAGCAGATGCTGCCCGGCGGCCTCTCGGTCAAAGGCCAGCTCGATCACGCCTACTCCGAGGCCCTCAACGTCCAATCCGCCCTGGCGATGGACATGGAGGACATGGCCAAGAACCACCTCGCCAACGTCAAGCTCATCATCGCCCACCTCGAGCAGTCGGGCGCGAAGCTCGACAAGCCCATGACGGACCGGCTCAGCGCCATCCGCAGCGAAGCCGACAAGCTCGACAGCATGATGGGCGATCGCAACGCGGCCCTCAAGGGCAGCGCCATCCTGGTCTCGCGCTTCGTCACCTTCTACGACCAGATGGCGAGTGCGATGCCCATGGGCGGCGGCGGGGCCATGGCCCGCCCGATGAAGTCCGCGACCGAGCTGCTCGCCAGCGCCGGTGACTCCGCGGCCATGACCCAGTCGGCGCTCGCTGGCCGCGACTTCGCGACCGCCGTCAACCACGCCCGGGACGTGGACCAGCACCTCAAGATGGCCGGGCTGGCCCTGGTCGCCCAGGGCATGACGGCCCAGAGCAACGAGGTCAAGCACGTCAAGGCGCTCCAGCAGGACAGCCGCAAGCTGGTCGGGGCGATCGAGAGCCGCTCGGCCAGCGCCACCAAGCAGGCCGGCCAGATGGTCGATCGAATCGGGACCGAGCTGATGCTCGTCGCCAACGCCACAATGGGCGGCGGCGGCGGGATGAGCCACCCCGAGCACCGCTAAGAGGACCTGTGAAGCGGGGGCGCCTATGGCGCCCCCGCTTCCTTTACGGGGTACGCCCGCACGCTCTAAACTGGAGGGAGGATCCCCCAGCCTTGCGGATGGAGCCCCCATGGACAAGAAGACCGTCGCCCACACCCTCGAAGCGATCGCCACCCTCATGGAGCTGAAGGGCGAGAACCCCTTCAAGGTCCGCGCCTTCTCCGGCGGCGCTCGCCTGCTCGAAACCACCGACCTGGACCTCTCGGGCCTCGTCGCCGAGGGCAAGCTGACCTCCGTCAAGGGGATCGGCGCGGGGCTCGCCGAGGTGATCGGCGAGATGGTCAAGACCGGCGCCTCCTCGGTCCATGCCGAGCTGATGGCTTCGACCCCCGCGGGGCTCGTCGAGATGCTCGGCATCCCCAACCTCGGCCCCAAGAAGATCAAGGCCATCCACGAAGGCCTGGGCGTCGCCTCGGTCGGCGAGCTGGAGTACGCCTGCAACGAGAACCGGTTGGTCTCGCTCAAGGGCTTTGGGGCCAAGACCCAGGACAAGATCCTCGCGGGCATCCGCCTCTTCAAGCAGAACCTCGGGCGCTTCCTGTACGCCGACGTCATCGAGACGGCCGAAGGGCTGCTCTCGGCCGTCTCGAATCATCCGAGCGTCCAGCGCGCCGCGATCGCAGGCTCCTTGCGCCGCTGCAAGGAGACGGTCAAGGACGTGGACCTGGTGGCGTCGAGCGACGACCCCGCGAGCGTCATGGCCGCCTTCGTCGCCCTGCCCCGGGTCGTCGAGGTCATCGGGCACGGCACGACCAAGAGCTCGGTGCGTCTCGACAACGGCCTCTCGGTGGACCTGCGGGTGGTGAGCGACGAACAGTACCCCTTCACCCTGCATCACTTCACCGGCAGCAAGGAGCACAACACCCTTCTGCGCCAGCGCGCGCAGGATCGCGGCCTCAAGCTCAACGAGTACGGCCTGTGGCGCGGCGACGAGCTGATCCCCTGCCGTGACGAAGCCGAGCTCTTCGCCAAGCTGGATCTCGCCTACGTGCCGCCCGAGCTGCGCGAGGGGCTCAACGAGGTCACCCTGGCCGAGGCGGGCCCCCTGCCCGAGCTGGTCACGCTCGACGATCTCCAGGGCGTCTTCCACGTCCACACCACCTACTCGGACGGCGGCGCGAGCGTCGAGGCCATGGCCCGCGCGGCCCAGGCCCTCGGCTACCGCTACCTCGGCATCTCGGACCACTCGGAGGCCGCGGTCTACGCCCAGGGCCTGACCCGCGATCGCATCCGCGAGCAACACGCCGAGATCGACAAGGTCAACGCCGAGCTTTCGGGCATCACCCTGCTCAAGGGAATCGAGGCCGACATCCTCGCGGACGGCAGCCTCGACTACGACGACGAGACCCTCTCGAGCTTCGACTTCGTCATCGCGAGCGTCCACTCCCGCTTCGGGCTCGACGAGCAGGCCATGACCGCGCGAGTGGTCAAGGCCCTCTCCAACCCCCACGTCACCATGCTGGGGCACATGACGGGCCGCCTCCTCCTGGGCCGCGAGCCCTACGCCCTCGACTTGGAGCAGGTTTTCAAGGCCGCCGCCGAGCACGGGGTGGTCATCGAGCTCAACGCCAACCCCCACCGCCTCGACATCGACTGGCGGCACCTCCGGCGCGCCCTGGAGCTCGGGGTCACCATCGCCATCAACCCGGACGCCCACTCCATCGACGGCCTGCAGGACACCCGCTTCGGGGTGGGGATCGCCCGCAAGGGCGGCGTCCAGCCCGCCCAGGTGCTCAACTGCCTGACGCTCGAAGCCCTGCGCGATCGCCTCGCCGCGCGCCGCGCCGGGGCCCTGGTTTCCTGACCCATGGCCGAGCACCTGGCGTTCAAGGAGCTAAAGCCTTGGGACGCGCGCGCCCTGCAGGCCCTCTACGCCACCGTGCCCGACTACTTCGCCCTCTTCGGGGGGCTGGGCACCGACGAGGCGAAGAAGGCCCTCAAGGACGCGCCGGGGGTCGGCGAGTCGCACCACGTCTGGGGCATCTACCAGGGGGAAGCGCTCATCGGGCACCTGGACTTCCTGCTGGGGCACCCCGACGCCTCGACCGCCTATCTGGGCCTGCTCCTCATCCGGGGGGACCTGCACGGGCAGGGGCTCGGGCGCAAGGCGTTCTCCCAGTGGCTCGAATGGGTGGCCGCGGGCCCCTTCGAGCGGGTCAAGCTAGGAATCGTGGCGGGCAACGTCCAGGCCTTCTCCTTCTGGAAAGCTTGCGGCCTGACGGACACCGGCGAGCGCAAGACGCTCGCCATCAACGGGGTGGACTGCCAGGTCCACCTCCGCGAGCTGCGCTTTTAATCGCGGGTTGTCACGCCCCCTGCGGCGCGCTATCCTCCCCACACCCCGCCCGAAGGGGAGTGTGAGGAGGTGTCGGATGCCTGTCCCAAAGAAACAGCCCATCCCCCCGTTCAACCAGGCGCGGCTCGAAGCCGAGACCGACGACCTCGAGGAGTTCGTCGCCGAGATCCCCTTGCGCCGGGACGACGCGCAAGGGGCCGAGATCGTCAGCGGCCGCGAGGTGCACGACGAGCCGCCGCAGCGCGATCGCGCCTACCGGAACCTGAACGAGTAAGGCTCTCACAACAGCAGCGCCCCCTCGCGTGCGAGGGGGCGCTTGTGTGTTTGGGTCAGCGGCGCGCCGTGGCCGGCATCAGGATGATGCCCTGCCTGGGGGCGAGCTTGAGGGGCACGTGGCCCTGCTGGACCGTGTAGCTCCGTCCGGTCAGCGGGTCGCTCAGCTTGGCCCCGTCGGCGAAGGCCGAACTGACGTCGAGCGACCACTCGCGCGTGTCGGTGCTGTTGTTGAGCATCACCGCCACCTTGTCCTTGCCCAGCTCGCGGACGTAGCCGAAGAGGCCAAGATCGTTGTGGCGGCGGATCGAGCGGAAGGCGCCGGTGCGCAGGGCGGGCGTGGCGTTGCGCAGGGCGATGAGCTGCTTGTAGAAGCCCAAGAGATCTCGGTTCTGCTTGCCGGCGTTCCACTCGAAGGCGCGGCGGTTGTCCGGGTCCTTGCCGCCCTGCATGCCGATCTCGTCGCCGTAGTAGACGACGGGCGCGCCGGGGTAGGTCATCTGGAAGAGGACCGCGAGCTTGAGCTTGTTCACGTCGCCGCCCGCCTCGGTCAAGAAGCGCGGGACGTCGTGCGAGCCCAGGATGTTGAACATGGCGCCGGTGATCTCGGGGGCGTACTTCTTGCGCAGCGTTTCGAGGCCCCAGTCGAAGTGGTCCACGTTCATGGTGCCATGCGCGAAGAAGTCGAGCATGTGCTTGCGCCAGACGTAGTTCATGACGCTGTCGAACTGGTCGCCCTGCAGCCAGCGATCGGCGTCCTCCCAGATCTCGCCCACGATGTAGGCGTTGGGGTTGATGGCCCGCGCCTTCTTGCGGAAGGTGCGCCAGAAGTCGTCGCTGTCGATCTCGTTGGGCACGTCCAGGCGCCAGCCGTCGATGCCCTGCCTCAGCCAGTGCTCCTCGACCGAGAAGAGGTACTTCTGGACCTCGGGGTTGCTCGCGGCGCGCAGCTGGGGCAGGGTGCCGAAGCCCCACCAGGCGTTGTAGTTGGGCTTGGGCGTGGTGGTGACGGGGAAGCCCCAGATGGTGTACCAGTTCCAGTAAGGCGACTTCTCGCCCTTCTCCTTGGCGTCCTGGAAGAGCGGGCTGTCATCGCCCGTGTGGTTGAAGACCCCATCCAGCATCACCTTCATGCCGAGACCGTGAGCGGCCTTGAGCATGCGCGCGAAGGCCGCGTCACCGCCGAAAGCCGGATCCACGTGCATGTAGTCCCGGGTGTTGTACTTGTGGTTGCTGCTGCTCGCGAAGATCGGATTGAAGTACAGGGCGTTGACGCCCAGCTCCTTGAGGTAAGGGAGCTTCTGGGTCACCCCGTCCAGGTCGCCGCCCATGAAGTTGTCGTAGGTCGGCGTCGCGCCCCAGGGCTCGCTTCCCTTCGGGTCGTTCGCGCGATCGCCGTTGGCGAAGCGCTCGGGGAAGATCTGGTAGATGACGGCATTCTTGGCCCAGTCGGGCGTCCCCGAGAGGCTCTGGGCGCGCACGCCCTGGTCCTCGGCCCCAGCACGGAAGGGGGTCATGCCGCACCCCGACAGCAGGATCGCCCCTGCGAGCAAGGCCTTCCCGAACCGCTTGCGCATGCGTCGCTTCTCCTAAAACGATCTTAAACGTGACTTAAGAATATTTTAGGAGCTGCGACGCAGATCTTGCTAGCGGAGGTTCCACTTCCCCTTGAGATCGTAAACGAAGTCCCCCTGGGCCATGGGGGATTCCCCGTGGAAGAGGGCGTAGTCGTAGGGACCCACGTTCATGCCGAAGAGGCCGGGAATCCCCGCATCCTCGCTGCTGGTGACGATCCGCATGGGCAGGTTCGGATTGTAGGGGTTCGAGAAGGCAGTGATCAGGCGCAGGTTCTTGCCCACGAACTGCTTGTCGCCCAGCTGGATCGTATCCTTCGTGACCTTGAGGGGGATGTACTTAAGCAAAGCCGCCAAGAAGGGGTTGGACCAGGGGGTTCCGAAGACCACGAAGGAGACCTTGGCGGGATCCAGGGTCGCGGCCTGCTCGGGGGTCACGATCGCCACGTCCTGGCCGAAGCGCTTGCGGAAGAAAGCCTTGGTCTCCTGGAGCGACGCTTGGGTCGCCGCGCGTACCTTGGCATCGGCGGGGGTCGGCGCCACCAGCACCGTGGCGGGCAGGAAGCGACGGTCGTTGGCACGCGGGATCGGCCCCTGGAACGAGCGGTAGCGCTTGGCCACGTCGTCGGCCGCTCCCATGTCCTTGAGGTAGGCGAGCTTGGCGGTGGTCTGCGGCAGGAAGGCTCCCAGGTTGGGATAGGTCGCGCGGTTGGCCTCGTAGTTCGCCAGCTGGGTGAAAATCTCGCGCACGTAGGCGAAGCCCGTGCGCTCGTTGGTCCGCAGGGCGACCTGGGCCTGCTTCACGTCGCCGTCCGCCTGCTGGAAGCGCGCGTCCACCGCACGCAGCAGGTGCTCGGCCACCGCCTCGGGCCAGTCGAGGCAGCCGGCGGCCTTCATGTCGTCGGTCACGGGCGTCATGAGCTCCTTGCTGAGCGCCAGGTCGCGGGCGTGAACGGCGAGCAGGCCAGGCAGGATCGCATGGCCGAAGGCGTGCGCGAGGCTGCGTCCGAAGTCCGAGGCCTCCACCTTGAAGTCAGGCAGCTTGTCCTTGGTCACCCCCTCGGGCCGCAGCACGACAAGGGGGCCGTCCTCGCCGGTCTGGGCGAGCAGCGCCTCGCCCGAGGCATCGCGCGGAGCCATCGGGGCGAGGAGGACGGTGAAACGGGGGTAGGTCACGCCGTAGAAGCCTTCGACCCGGCTCTTGGGGTCGGCCTTGGCCACCGCCTGGGCGACCTTCGCCTCCAGCTTGGCGTAGGCGGGGCGGCGCGCAGTGTAGAAGGCCATGAAGCCCGAATCGGCTGCGAACTGGCGCAGGTGAGCACTCAGGGTGCCGGCAGCCTCACTGCCGCCGAGCGAAAGGGCCAGCCCGGAGGGGATGGGGCTCGCGCCCGAGAGGGTGGAGTCGAGGGTCAGCGCAAGGCGCAGCAAGGGGCGTAGCCCCGCCGGCTCGGCCTTGAGGTAGGCGCTGACGGCCTCGACCGCCGGATGCGCGGCATGGCGGGCGAAGGTCTGCTGCACGTCGAGGGCGTAGGCCGAGGGGGCGACCTCCGCGTTCTCCTTGCCCCAGGCGCCCAGCGCGATGAGGGCCGTGACGAGC
Source organism: bacterium (assembly GCA_017744355.1). Taxonomy (NCBI): domain Bacteria; species bacterium. Next base: position 136,243 of record JAGIBK010000004.1, read on the forward strand.
TCGATCTGGGGCTCGACCCGGACCTCGATCGCGGTCGCTTCGCTTCCCGGCGCGCGCAGCTCGATCCCCGAGGGATCTGGCAGAGGCACGGGAACGGCCTCCTGGGCGAGGGCAGGGGCGATGGGCAGGACGAACATGGCGGCCAACGCGGCGGCCGCCCAGGGCCGGGACTTCATGCAACCTCCGGAGGGCGGGATTGGGGCGACGTCTAGGGTTTCGTACCCCAGAAGGGCCCAAATCATCCCTCCGTCGCTTTCTGCTAGAATCGAAACGCCCTTTTGCCCGCTTCAGGAGACCCCGTGCGCCAGCGCCTCCTCGCCTCGATCGAACGTACCCGCCTCTTCGGCGTGATCCGCGCCAAGGACGCCACCGAAGCCGTCTGGGCCGCCCAGGCGGCCATTGAAGGCGGTCTCGAACTGCTCGAGATCACCCTGACCACGCCGGGGGCCCTCGACGCCATCCGGACCCTTTCCGAAAGCGGCGCCCTGGTCGGGGCGGGCACGGTGCTCACGCGCGACGACGCGCACGCAGCCATCAAGGCGGGCGCCGCCTTCGTGGTCTCGCCCCACACCGACGCGGCCGTCGTCGCGGCCTGCCGTGAGGCCGGTGTCTGGGTAGCCCCGGGGGCCGCCACCCCCACCGAGTTGCTCGCCGCCCACCGCCTGGGGGCCGACTGCGTCAAGGTCTTCCCCGCCGAGGCGCTCGGCGGGCCGCGCTACCTGAAGCTGGTGCGGGACCCCTTGCCCTTCTTGCCCCTGATGCCGACCGGTGGGGTGGATGCGAGCAACCTCGCTGCTTACCTGGCTGCGGGGGCCGTGGCCGCGGGCGTGGCCACCTGCCTCTTCGACCGCGAGGCCGTCGCGCGCCGCGATGCCGGCGAGCTGGCGCGTCGCGCCGCCGAACTGCTTGCGATTGCTCGCTCCTGAGCGATTGTTTAGAAACGATTAAACCCCTTTGAAATGATCGTTGCCTACCGCCAGAAAACCCTTGCTCGCGGGCATAACACGGTAGCAACGCCCCGATGAGGTGAGGACCCGACCATGGCGATGATCGACGGCAACGGCAACCCCCAGCGCTTGGGACGCCCCACGGGGCCCATCAAGCCTCGCACCCTGACGCTCGACTCGCCTCCCGAGGCGCCCAAGTCCGAAGCCGCCGCCAAGCCCAAGACCGACCGCCTCAAGGTCGAGAACCGCCCCACCAGCGATCAGGACCGCCTCAAGGCGGCGGTCGCGGCCGCTCAAGCCGCAGGCGCTGCCGCCCCGGCCGCGAACGGCGGCAAGGCCAAGGCCGCCGAGGCCGCCAAGCCCAAAGAAGAAGACAAGCCCGTCAGCAAGACGGTCGCCGATGCCGTGGGCGCGGTCGACGGCCTCAAGGAAGGCGTCAAGATCGCCTCGAACATCGACGAGCTCGAGAAGCTCCCGCTGCTCGGCCGCTTGATGCAGCGCGGCGGCCGTGCCGGCAGCATCGGGGGCTTCTTCGCGCGTAGCCGCGCAGGGGCTGCGATCGCCCACGCCATGGAGAACGGCAAGTACGTGGCCCCCATGGTCAAGGGTCTCGGCCGCGTGGCCCCCATCGCCGGCGCGGTGGTCGCGGGCTTCGACATCGCGGACGCCGTCAAGACCAACAAGGACCCCAAGGCGAGCGGCACCGAGAAGGTGCTCGCCAACGCCAAGGCTGGCCTCTCGGCCCTTTCGGCCGCCGCCGGTACCGCGGCCCTCTTCCTCGCCCCCACCGGCATCGGCGGGGCCATCGCGGGCGGCATCGCGCTGGGCGCGGGCCTGCTGTCCATGGGCGCCGACCTGATGCTGGGCAAGGTCCGCAACGATCGCAAGAAGGCCGAACAGCACTAGCGCGCTACGCGTCCCCTTCGGCGCCCCCCGTCACGGGGGGCGCCTTCGTTTTGGCGTTACAATGGGAGGATTCGCCCCCCTTCTCGGATTGGAGATGCCATGCAACTCGGCAAGATTCGGCTCCGCTGGCTCAGCGACGGCGAGTTCAAGCTCGACGGCGGCGCCATGTTCGGGGTCGTCCCCAAGACCCTCTGGACCAAGCGCTATCCCTGCGACGAGCACAACTACATCCGGCTCGCGCTCAACACCCTGCTGATCGAGACCCCCGACGCCACCATCGTGGTGGACACCGGCTACGGCAACAAGCTCACCCCCAAGCAGCAGAGCATCTTCCAGCTCAAGCAGCCCCCCACCCTCCGCGAGAGCCTCGAAGCCGCGGGAGTGGATCCGGCCAAGGTGGACTACGTCCTCTACTCGCACATGCACCACGACCACGCCGCGGGCGGCACCTACCGGGACGAGGCGGGCGAGATCAAACCCACCTTCCCCAACGCCAAGCACGTCATGCAGCGCGCCGAGTGGGAGGAGGCCCTTTCCCCCAACATCCGCTCGGCTCACGCCTACTGGCCCGAGAACTGGCAGGTCATCGAGGCCGCCGGCCTCATCGACCCCGCGGACGGCGAGCGCGAGATCGTGCCGGGGGTGAAGGTGGTCCTCACGGGCGGCCACACCAAGGGCCACCAGGCCATCCTGATCGAGTCCGAGGGCCAGACCGCTCTGCACCTGGGCGATTTGCTGCCCACCCACGCTCATCTCAACCCCCTGTGGGTGATGGCCTACGACGACTACCCCATGGACTCGATCACCGCCAAGGCCCACTGGATCGGCCGCGCCAAGGCCGAGGGCTGGTGGCTGACCTTCTACCACGACCCCGAGATCCTCGCAGGCGTCTGGGACGAGGCGGGCAACCTGGTCCAGCGCGTGAACGCCGAGGAAGCGATGGTGCGCGCATGACCCGCTTCATCCGCTTCGAGCTGGACGGCGCCCCAGCCTGGGGCGAGACCGACGGAGAGACCGTGACGGTCCTCGACGGGAGCATCGGCGCCTTCACGGCCACTGCGCGGAAGGTCCAATTCGAGGGCCTTCGCCTGCTGGCTCCCGCCACCCCGGGCAAGATCCTCGCCGTGGGCCTCAACTACCGCTCGCACCTGCAGGGCCGCCCCGCCCCCGCGCGCCCCGAGCTGTTCTATAAGCCGCCCTCGGCCCTCGTCGGCCCGGAGGAGGCCATCCTGCTGCCGCCGGACGCCGCCGATCCCCACTTCGAGGGCGAGCTGGTGGTCGTGATGGGCAAGCGCGCGCGGCACGTCAGCCCCGAAGAGGCGCGGTCGTGCGTCTTCGGCTACACGGCGGGCAACGACGTCAGCGATCGTCAGTGGCAGGCCAACGATCGCCAGTGGTGGCGGGCCAAGGGCTGCGACACCTTCGCCCCTTTGGGGCCGTGGATCGTCTCCGCCCTTTCGCCGGACGCGGTGATCCGCACGCGCGCAGGCGGCGAAGTGTACCAGGAGGCGCCCCTCTCGGATCTCATCTTCGACGTGGCGCAGGTGGTCAGCTTCGCCAGCCGCTACCTGACGCTCGAAGCGGGGGACCTCATCTTCACCGGCACCCCCGGCCACACCCGCGCCATGCAGCCCGGCGAGACCGTCGAGGTCGAGGTCACGGGCCTGGGCACCCTGCGCAACCCGGTGAGGCGGCTCGAAGCCTAGACCTTATGCGCCGCGCGCAGGAGGGCGCCGAACTCCTCGGCGGGTACCGGGCGGCTGAAGTAGTAGCCCTGGTACCCGTCGCAGCGGCGTTCTCTCAGGAAGTCGAGCTGCGCGCGCGTTTCCACCCCCTCGGCGATCACCTTCATGCCGAGGCTGTGCGCCATGGCGATGATGGCCGAGGTAATCGGGGCGCCGTCCTCACCCGAAGTGATGCCTCGAACGAAGCTCTGGTCCACCTTGAGGGTGTGCAGGGGAAAGCGCTGGAGGTAGCTCAGGGACGAGTAGCCGGTCCCGAAGTCGTCCACCGAGAAGAGGATGCCGATCCGGCTCAGCTCCTGCATCACCTCGGCGCTGGCCTCGACGTTGTCCATCAGGATGCTCTCCGTCAGCTCCAGATCGAGGCACGTCGGAGGGATGGAGGTCTCGGCGAGGACCCGCTTGACCAGCTCTGCCAGGTTCTGGCGCTTGAAGTGGCGTCCCGACAGGTTGACCGACATCCGCACGTCCCCCAGACCCTCCTGGGCCCAGCAGCGCTGCTGGAGGCAGGCGGCGCGCATCACCCACTCGGTAATGGGAACGATCAGGCCACACTCCTCGGCGAGTGGGATGAACTTGGCCGGCGAGATCATCCCGAGCTGGGGGTGATGCCAGCGGATGAGCGCCTCGGCCCCGAAGATGCGCCCGCTCTCGAGACAGACCTGGGGCTGGTAGTGGACGGTCAGCTCATGGCGCTCCAGGGCATGGCGCAGCTTGTGGCCGAGTACCAAGCGATCCGTGGTATCCTCGCTCAGCCCGAGGTGATACAGACAGTAGGCGTTCCGCTCCTGCTTGGCCCGATCGAGGGCGACCCCCGCGCAGCGCATGAGGGCATCGGGGTTCTGGGCATCGGCGGGAAAGCGCCCGACTCCGATGCTCGCCGTAAGGTAGACCTCGTGGCCGTCCACCATGAAGGGTAGCGAGAAGACCTCCTGAAGGCGCTGCGCCAAGGCCTCCGCGTCCTGGGCGTCGCCGAAGGCGAGGACGCCGAATTCGTCGCCGTCGAGGCGCGCGACCGTTCCCCCGAGCGGGAGCGCCGCTTGCAAGCGGACGGCCACCTGGCAGAGCAGGCGATCCGCCATCGGGTGTCCGAGGGTCTCGTTCAGGGGCTTGAATCGGTCCAGGTCGAGCACCAGCAGCATCACGGACTGGTCGAGCGACTCGGCGTGGATCAGGGCCTCGGCGAGGCGCTGGCGCAGACTGAAGCGATTGGGCAGACCCGTGACCCCGTCGTGGAAGCGCGCGAACTCCAGCTCGGCCTCTGCCCGCTTGCGCGGGGTGATGTCCATGAGACTGCCGAGCAGATAGGGGCAGTCCCCCTCCGGCGTGACGATGGGCGAGATGACCGCTTCGAAGGTGCGCCCCTCGGGAGCCGACACCTCGTAGACGATCGAGCGCTTGGCCTTGAGGGCCTCGGCAAACTTGCCGAGCAAGTAGGGACGCGCCGCCGGCGGCAGGACGTCCACGACCCGCCGCGAGAGGACCTCTTCGAGCGAGAGGCCCGCATGGCGCAGGTAGGCGTCGTTGACCGCCCGGTAATGGTAGTCGCCCCCCTCGACCGAGACCACGAACAGGGGATCGGGGTAGGCCAGGAAGATGAGCTCGAAGAAGGGGGCCAAGGCCTTGTCGATGCCTTCCATGCAGCAGCCTCCAAGCGTTCGCGAACGGGCGCAGAAGCTAGCTTACGCATCGGACGGAAGTCCCACTTGGGACGTTGGTCCCGAGTTTCGGTCAAGAATCGTCAAGCGGGGGGCATGCGCCCGTGCGCGGGGCGCTGGGCGGGTGCTAAGATGAGTCCCATGCGCAAGCCCCTGCTTTTGCTCACCGCTTGTTTCACCCTGGTCTTCCCCGCTCCCGGGCGCGCCCAGCAAGGCGATCGCCTCATCCGGATCGGCGTGGTGGAGGCCGCCCCCTCGGCGACGCTCGGCCTGAGCCTGCCAGCGACCCTCATGGAGGGCGATCGCAGGGTCGCGCGCTTCGCTGCCAACGCCCCGATCCTCGTCACCCAGGCGAGCGAAAGCCTGGAGGTCACCCTCTCGGACGGGACCAAGGCGAGCGCCAAGGGCCCTTTGCGCCTCAAGGCCGATGAGCCGACCCCCGAGGCCCGCGCCTCGGTGGCGGGCAAGACCTACCGGGGCGAGCTCGAAGTGCGCATGGGCCCGAGCGCCTTGACCGTCGTCAACGAAGTGACCCTCGAGGCCTACCTGTACGGCGTAGTCCCCGCCGAGGTGATCCCGAGCTGGCACCCCGAGGCCCTCAAGGCCCAGGCCGTCGCCGCCCGCACCTACGCCGTGGCCCACCTGGGCCAGTTCTCCTCTTTGGGTTACGACCTCAAGGCCACGGTGGCAAGCCAGGTCTACGGCGGCACCAAGCTGGAGCGCCCCTCGACCAACCAGGCGGTGGATGACACCCGCGGCCGGATCCTCACCTACCTCGGCAAGCCCATCGAGGCCGTCTACAGCGACTCGTCGGGGGGCTTCACCGAGTCGTGCCTGGAGGTCTGGGGCAAGGCCGTCCCGTACCTGCAGGCGGTCCCGGACTTCGACCAGCAGAGCCCCCGCTACGTCTGGGAGACCACGATCGCTCCCGACCGCTTCTCCCCGGCCCTCCAGAAGCTCGGGGTCTCCATCGGGGATCTGGTCGCCATCGAACCCTTGGAGCGCAGCTACTCGGGGCGCCTCAAGCGCGCCCGGCTCATCGGCACCACCGGCACGGCCGAGGTCGGCGGCGAGAAGCTGCGCTTCGCCTTCGGCCTGCGCAGCACCTTCTTCAACGTGGCCAAGCAAGCGGACGGCAGCCTCGCCTTCGCCGGACGCGGCTGGGGGCACGGCGTGGGCATGTCCCAGTGGGGCGCCAAAGCCATGGCCGATATGGGCTACTCCTACGACCAGATCCTCGCCCACTACTACGGGCAGACCACCCTCAGCGACGGCATGCTGGTTAAAGCCCCCCGCTAAACGAAACGGGGAAAGCATCCAATTGGACGCTTTCCCCGTCGATTTCAGTTGGGATCAGTGGCCCGCGGCGGCTTCCGGCGCGGCAGACGGCTGATAGCCTGCCGGATAGAGGTTGCGGTAGCCCTCGGCGAGCTGGGTGTTGACCTTGACGGCCTGAGCGCCCGCGTCCTTGTAGGCGTAGCCCGGCGTGATGGCCGGCAGCGAATCCGCCTGCTCCTGGCTGGTGACCACCACCCCGGCGGGCACGTAGTGGCCCTCGCGGATGTTGACCCCGATGGCGGCCGCGCGCGGCTCCAGCACGCAGCCCGCGCCGATGCGGGCCTTGAAGACCAAAGCCTGCATCCCGATGTAGGCGTCGTCGGCGACGACCGAGGGGCCGTGCACCTGACTCTGGGGGGCGAGCGTGACGCGCTCGCCGATGTAGACGGCGTATTCCTGGCCGTTCACCACGACCCGGTGCTCCATCTTGCTGACGCCCTTCTCCTCGGTCGACAGGGCGTGGATCACCACCCCGTCCTGGACGCTCGTCTCGTCACCCACCAAGATGTTCTTGCCCTCGTCCCCACGGACGGAGGCCTGGGGGGCGACGAGCACGCGCTCGCCGAGGGTGACGTAGCCGATCACGCTCGCCTGCGGGTGGACGTAGGCCGTCTCGGCGATGACCGGCCGCTCCATGGTCAGGCTGTAGTCCGAGACCACGTTCGGGCCGGTGGTGATGTCGGGAAAGCCCGCCGGGTTGTAGGAGCGACCATGATCCTGGTCGGCATCGCTCGGGCGCTGGACCACCACCTGGGTCGGCATGGCGAAGCGGACGGCGATCGCCGCCGAACCCGCCGAGAGGCCGCCGACCAGGATCATGGCCATGAGGAAGGTGCCGTCGAACTGCGCGGGTTTCCCACCGGGCAGCTTCAGGGCAGGCAGGGCAGGGGGCTGGATCTTGGGAAGGGAGAGCTTGAACCCCTTCTTGGCCTTACCGTTCGACGCATTCTTGCTTCCGCTCATATCCCTACCTTAATGATCCGATCTCTGTTAGGCCAATGTTCCCCAAGGGCGCGGCCTTTACACCCTTGGCTGGGCGCTTCTATAATGGCGCGTCCGCAACCCCCATACAGGAGGCTCCTCATGTCCCTGCGAACCCTCGCCGTCCCCATGTCTCTCGCCGCCATGCTCGTCGCTGCGGGCGCGGGAGCCGCCGACGCCAAGGCCCCCGCCAAGACCGAGGCCAAGCCGGAGGCCATCCAGGAAGTGGAGAAGGCCGCGGGCCACAAGGTCACGCTCGGCTCCAAGGTCCAGTTCACCACCACCAAGGGCAAGTTCACCGTCGTGCTCTTCCCCAAGGAGGCCCCCAAGACCGTCGCCAACTTCGAGAAGCTGGTCAAGAAGGGCTTCTACGACGGCCTGACCTTCCACCGGGTCATCCCCGGCTTCGTCGCCCAGGGCGGCGATCCCGAAGGCACGGGCGGGGGCGGCCCCGGCTACACCATCCCGGACGAGCTGGACAGCACCCTCAAGCACATCCGCGGCAGCCTCGCCATGGCCAAGACCTCGGCGCCCAATAGCGGCGGCAGCCAGTTCTACATCGGCTTCCAGCCCCTTCCCTCGCTGGATGGCCGCTACACCGTCTTCGGCCAGGTCATCAGCGGCATGGACGTGGTCGACAAGCTGCAGGCCACTGAGGGCCCCGGCGCCAACCCCGGCAAGCCCGACAAGATGCTCAAGGTCACCCTCGTCAAGTAAAGCCCAAGACGAAACAGCGCCCCGGCAAGCCGGGGCGCTGTTCGCGTGAAGGATGTAACGCGGCTTAGCGCTTGGCGAAGCGCGCCCGCAGGGCGCCGAAGAAGCGCTCGACCTTGCCCGTCTGGCGCTGAGCGGGGATCCCCTCGTCGGCCAGCAGCCCCGTGATGCCCGAGACGTCCTCCGGCGACAGGGGCCGGGTGTAGGCGAAGGTCATGGGGCGCTTGCTACGGGCGTGGGCGGGAAGGCGCTCGATCACGGAATGAATCCTCCTGCGGGGCAACGAGATTAAGTGTCTCGGGCGAAGTCTTAAACTTGATTTAATTATAGCCTCCCCCGACCCAAACTTGCGCGCCCGACGAAAGTTTTTTTCAGGCCTCGCTCAGTTGCATGCTCGGAGGCAGCTCCAGGGGCTGAGTGAGGGCCGCGCGCTCCAGGGGCAGGGTGAAGCCCGCGGCGGCGAGCGGCATGCGGGCGGTGAAGACCGTGCCCTTGCCGGGCGCGCTCTCGACCGACAGCTCGCCGTGATGCGCGAGCATCAGACCCTGGGCGATGGCGAGCCCCAGCCCCAGGCCGGACTGGCGCGAGGTAGCCCCGCCCTGGGCCTGGAAGAAGGGTTCGAAGAGCTGGGCCTGCGCCTCGGCGGAGATCCCGGGACCGTTGTCGATCACGCGGGTGGCGATCTCGACGCCCTCGCGGGCCACCTCGACCCGGACCGAGGCCCCGTGAGGGGTGTAGCGCGAGGCGTTGGAGAGCAGGTTGAGCAGAACCTGCGCCAGACGCTCCGGATCTCCGTAGACCGGCGCCAGGTGATGCGGCAAGATCAGCTCCAGGCGCTGCTCCTTGGTCTTGAAGGCAGGCCGCGCCTGGGCCACGACCCCCTTGACCAGCTCGCAGTAGTTCAGGGGACGGCACGCGAGCTGGAAGCGGCCCTGGCTGACCCGGTGGTAGTCGAGGAGATCGTCCACCAAACGCTGCATCTGGGCGGTGGCAACCTGGATCCGGTTCACGTAGGCGCCCTGGTCCTTGGTCAGCGGGCCGCCCAGCCCGTCCTCCAGGAACTCGGCGAAGGCGAGCACCGAGCTGAGCGGGGTCCTGAGCTCGTGGCTGATCATGCTGAGGAAGCGCGCCACCCGAGCGTCGTTGGCGTGCAGGCGATCGCTGATGGCCGCCTCCAGTGCGCGAGCGCGGCGGCGGTGTGCCAGGCTCGTCGCGAGCCAGGCTGCTCCCGCGCCCAAGGCGCCCGCTAGCCACCATGATGTGCCAAACATGCTCGTCTCCCCTGGGGCCTAAGATTGGATTAAGCGAGTATAAACTATCCTTAGTAAAAAGTTAATACTCTTAGATAACAAGACCTTCAGCGCCCCGTCCTTTATGATGAAGGGCGGATCGCAGCAAGGTGAAAGGAGCGTCATGACGGTCTTCGTGGTGAACCCCCGCGCGGCACATGGCCGGACGGCGTCCCGCTGGGCCCGCCTGGAGGCCAGTCTGCTGCGGCTCGGGCTGTCGGGCGAGGTCCGCTTCACCGAAGGCCCCGGTCATGCCCGGCATCTCACCGCCCAGGCCCTCTCGGAAGGCGCGCGGCGAGTGGTGGCGGTCGGGGGCGACGGCACCATCCACGAGGTGATGAACGGCTTCTTCGACGACCGGCAGCCTCGCTCCCCCGAGGCGACGCTCGGGATCCTGCCGACTGGCACCGGGGGCGACCTGATCCGGACCCTCGGCATCCCCCGCGACCCCCTCAAGGCGGCCGAGCATCTACTCTCGGGCCGGCAAAGCCTCTTCGACGTGGGGCGGGCCGAGTTCGTGGGCGCCGATGGGCATCGAACCGTGCGCCACTTCGTCAACATCGCCGAGGCGGGCCTCGGCGGCGCGGCGGTCGATCGGATCAACCGCGGCTCCAAGGTCCTGGGGGGCTTCCTGACATTCCTCGCCGGGACCCTCCACGCCTTCGCCACCTACCAGCCTGGCGTCATGTCGATCGCCTTCGACGACGAGGCGCCCCTCGAGGGGCGGGCATGGAACGTGGTGGTCGGCAACGGGCGGTACTTCGGCGGAGGCATGCACATCTTGCCCGAGGCGCGCATGGACGACGGGCTCTTCGACGTCATGGTGGTGGGGGACGTGTCCCGCGCAGCCCTCTTCCGGAACGTCGCCGCCATCTATCGCGGCACCCATCTCTCGGAGCCCGGGGTGGCGTTCCGCCGGGCCCGTGAGGTCCGGGTGCGATGCGCGCGGCCCCTCTTGCTGGATCTCGACGGCGAGGCCCCCGGGACCACCGATGCGCATTTCAGCATCATGCCCCAAGTCCTGAGACTAAGCGTTTAAGGCATTCCTCAGTTTTTTCTGCTAAGTTTATGATCGTTGACCAGGAAGAGGTGCCCATGAAAGCCCTGCTCGTTCCCCATCCCTCGCGCCTCGAAGGCTTCTCGGCTACAGACTTCGACGTCTTTAGCCTCCCGGACTTCACGGCGCGGATGGAGGCGCTCAAGGCCCGCGTCCGGCCCAAGCTCGAGGCGTTCGGGGCCGCCCTCGCCCCCGAGCTCTCGGCCATGCTCGGCGAGCCGGTCTATCCCCATGTCGCCAAGCATGCACGTCGCACGGTCAACCCGCCCAACGACACCTGGGTGGCCTGGTCCACCAATCCCCGGGGCTACAAGGCCCACCCCCACTTCCAGCTCGGCCTCTGGGGCACCCACGTCTTCGCCCAGTTCGCCCTGATCTACGAGAGCCCCCTCAAGGGGCCCTTCGCCGAAGGGGCCCTTTCCGATCTCGCGTGGGTCCGCTCCGTGGTGCCCGACACCATGCGCTGGTCCCACGACCACATGCGCCCCTTCGGCGATCGCCACGGGGCCATGGACGAAGCGGCCCTCACGGCCTACTTCGAGCGGGTCCGGCGGGTCGCCAAGGCCGAGGCCCTGTGCGGCATCGACCTGATGCGAGAGGAGGTCGAGGCCATCGACGGCGCTGCGCTCGCAGAGCTTGCCATGGCGACGTTCCGGTCCACCTTCGAGCTGTATCGCCTGGCAAATTCTCGAAAGCAAGCCTATCAGGAAGCTTAAACCCCCGCCGTTACTGCCATCCGTTCCTTGGCATCGAGCGGCATCCTGCGTAATATGTTTAGGATGGAGGTATTCATGGCAGCTGATCGACACACCACGTCCCCCTCGGTGGAGACGATTCTTCGACGCCTGGACGAGCTGGGCCTGCGCAAGGTAGAGTTCGCCCGCCGACTGGGAGTCAGCCCGGAGTACATCTATCGCATCCTCAACGGCAAGGTCGCGTTCCCCGGCATCCGCGAGACCCTCGAGAAGATGGCCGAGATCCTCGACATCGACCCGACCCGCTTCCCCGAGTACGTGCGCTTCCAAGAAGGCCTCTCGCCCTCGGCCCAGAAGGTCTGGGACCGCATGCGCGAGCTGCGCCTGACCCGCGAGGACCTGTACCGCAAGATCGAGGGCCGCATCAGCCGCCCCTACTTCTACGGGATCCTGCGCGGCGACCATCCCTTCCCCACCAACCGCGCCTTCATCCAGCTCTTCTCCACGGCGCTCGGCATGCAGCCCTCGGACTTCCCCGAGTACTCGGTGGCGCGCGAGCACCGCTGGCGCACCGAGGAGATGCGCGATTTGGAGCTGCGCTTCCTCAACCTGCTCTTCGACAAGATGCTCTCGGATCGGGGCTACAGCGACAACCCCATCCAGTTCAACCTGATCAACCCGTCCATGATGGACCTCTTCCCCAAGGACGAGGACTACGCCGCCGAGCTCAAGACCATCTTCAAGCGGATGGGCCACTGGGGCCTCGGCATCCCCGAGCTCGCCAAGCTCTCGGCGGTGCCCGAGCGCAAGCTGCGCCTGCTCTTCTTCGGCCAGATCACCCCGTCGTCGGTGCCCGCCGAGATGGAGCGGATCTTCTCGGCCCTGCAGCTCGACACCGTCAAGGCCTAAAGCCTTCCAAAAGACCTCGCCCCTGCTGGTTGAACCGGCAGGGGCGAGGTCTTTTGGAGGCCGCTGTTAGGGGCGATCCCCCTGGATCCGGGCGAGGCGCTGGGCCGTGCGGTAGGCCTCGTGCGCGCCGTGGCGATCGCCCATCTCTTCGAGCAAAGCCCCCAGGTGCTCGTAGCCCTCGACGAAGTCGGGGTCCAGCTCCAGGGCCTGCCGATAGGCCTCGACGGCCTCGTCGAGGCGGCCCATCTCGTGGAGGGTGGCGGCAAGGTCGTGCCGGGCGATGGGGTCGTCCGGGAAGTGCGAGAGAAACAGCCGGTACTCTTCAACGGCCTCCTTGAGGCGCCCCATCTCGGCCAAGAGGTGGGCGACGCTGAAGCGCAGCTCGTGCTCGTCGGGGCTGGCCTCGAGGGCCTCCGTGAGCTGCTTGAGGGCGGCCTTGCGATCGCCCTTGGACGCCAGGAGGTTGGCGAGGTTGTGGTGAGCGTTGGTGTTGGCGGGATCCGTTGAGATGGCCAGGCGGTACTCTTTCTCGGCCGCGCGGCGATCGCCCCGGCGCTCGAAGAGCGAGCCCAAGTTGTTGTGGGCGAAGCTGTGCTCGGGGTCCATGCGCAGGACCTCGGCGTAGAGCTTGAGGGCTCCTTCCTGGTCGCCAACCTGCTCCAGGGACCATGCCAGCTCGAAGCGCGCGTCCACGTCGTCCGCATCCAGCTCCAGGAGCTGCTTCAGCTCGCGGATGGCCACCTCCCACTCGCCCTGCTGCTCGTAGGCCCAGGCCAGGTGCAGGCGCGCCTCGGTGTCGGCCGGATCGGCCTTGAGGGCGGCGCGCAAGGGGGGCACGGCCCCGGCGAAGTCGCGCAGCTCGATCAGCGCCGAGCCCAGGTTGTAGAGGGCGTTGAGGTTGCGAGGGTTGGTCGAGAGGGCCTTGCGGTACTCGACGATCGCCTCGTCGATCCGCCCCTGCTGGAAGCGGATCCAGCCCAGGTGGTTGTGGCCCCACGAGTCGCCGGGCACCCGCCTCAGCAGGCTCAGGATGGCCTCCTCGGCCTCGTCGAGACGCCCGAGCTGCTCGAGGGCCCAGGCCAGATGACTGACCGCGTCGATGTCCTGGTGGTCGATCGAAAGGGCCCGTTCGAAGAGCGGCACGGCCCCTTCCAGGTCCTCGCGGCCCGCCACGATCATGCCGAGCATGCGGTAGCTGGGGGCGTGGTCCGGCAGGACGGCGAGGGCCTCGCGCACCTTGGCCTCGGCCAGGCGATCGTCACCCTTGAGGTGCTCTCGGTTGGCCTCGAAGACGATCAGATCCGCTTGCTCCTTGAGCTTCTCGCGCTCCTCCACCTGCTGGGCGATGCGGGTCTGGAGCTGGGCGCTCGCGGTCTTGTTGAGGCACGAGAGGGCCATGGCCAGGTCGTGGTGGGGCAAGGACCAGTCGGGCTTCGCCTCGATGGCCTTCCGGAAGGCCTCGCAAGCCTGCTCGAAGCTGCCCTTCTCGAACAGGATGGCGCCGATCCCCTGGTGCGCGACGGGGTTCGAGGGATCGAGCAAGAGGGCCTGCTTGAAAGCGGTCGCGGCCCCGTCCAGGTTGCCCGCGAAGAAGAGCATGGTGCCCAGCTCCACGTGGTTCTGGACGTTCTCGGGATCGAGCGACAGGCCCTTGCGCTGGGCGGTGATGGCCTCGGGGAGCTGGCCCTGCTTCTCCAGGGCCCAGGCGAGCGCGAAGTAGGCGTCCGCGTAGTCGGGATCGTTCTCGATCGCCTCGCGGTACTCCTTGATGGCGCCGGGCACGTTCTCCTTCTCGGCGAAGACCTCGCCCAAGAGGTAGTGGGACTCGGCGTGGCGCGGGTCGCGCTTGAGGGCGAGGCGCAGGGCGAAGGCCGCGTCGTTGAGCTGCCCCCGCTCCAGGTGGTCGGCGCCGAGGCGGGCGAGCTCTTCGGGGGCCGCGTCCGCCGAAGGGGTGCCGAGGGGGCCCTTGCCGGGCATGAAGGGGGTGCGATGCTTGGGTGCCATACGGCCATGATACCAGAGTTGGCGCGTTCGAGCGCCCTGGCGCCTGCTTGGCGCCTCTGGTAGAATCGCCTCGACCCCGTAGCGGGCGCAAAGCGAAGGAGGCAGACATGTCGGATGCGATCGACACCATGGTGAACGAGCGGCAGTGGGCGGTGATCGGCGCCTCCAACGCCCACCACAAGTTCGGGCGGCGCATCTTCGACCACCTCAAGGCCCTGGGCTACCAGGTCTACGCCGTGAACCCCAACGAGCCGAACGGGCTCGACGACGGCAGCCCCACCTACCCGAGCGTCAAGGACCTGCCGATCGTACCTTCGGTGGTGGACGTGGTGGTCCCGCCGCGCTTCGCGCGCCAGGTGATCGACGACTGCCTGGAAGTGGGCGTCAAGCACGTCTGGTTCCAGCCCGGCGCCGAAGAGATGGAGGCCATCCGCTACGCCGAGGGCCGGGGGATGACGGTTCTCTGGGGTGGCCCTTGCGCCCTGATCGAAGCCAAGCGCTGGTAGGAGGATTCAACGATGCAACGCACCGAACAGGAGCTCGAGCTCCTCGGCCAGCGCCTGATGGCCACCGGCAGCAAGGTCTGCCCCGACTGCAACCAACCGAGCTTGGTCATCCAGTTCGACGCCAACTACCTCAAGATCCGCTGCGGCAGCTGTACTTTCAAGATCGAGGACTACTTCGGCGGCTAACCTTTCAACGCGAAACGCCGCGGCCTCCTAGGAGGCCGCGGCGTTTCGCGTGTGAACGAGACTAGCGCTCGACGATGAGGCCGGTGCCCATGCCGCCGCCGATGCAGAGGCTCGCGAGGCCGTACTTGCCGCCGCGACGCTTGAGCTCGTGCAGCAGGGTGACGACGATGCGGGCGCCCGAGGCGCCGATGGGGTGGCCGAGGGCGATCGCGCCGCCGTTGACGTTGGTCTTGGTCAGGTCAGGGCCGAGTTCGCGGGCCACGCCGAGGCTCTGGGCCGCGAAGGCCTCGTTGAGCTCGATCAGGTCCATGTCGGCCATCTTGAGGCCCGACTTCTTGAGCATCTTCTGGACGGTGGGCACGGGGCCCATGCCCATGATCGAGGGATCGACGCCGCCCGAGGCGTAGGCGACGACCGTGGCGAGCGGGGTCACGCCCAGCTCCTTGGCCTTCTCCTCGCTCATCAGGACCACGGCGGCCGCGCCGTCGTTGATGCCCGAGGCGTTACCGGCCGTCACGGTGCCGTCCTTCTTGAAGGCGGGACGCAGCTTGGCGAGGCCCTCGGCGGTGGTGCCGTGCTTGGGGTACTCGTCCTGCGCGACGACCTTGGGGTCACCCTTGCGCTGCGGGATGACGACCGGGGCGATCTCGTCGGCGAAGCGATCGGCCTTCATGGCCGCCTCGGCCTTCAGCTGCGAGCCGGCCGCGAACTGGTCCTGCTCCTCGCGCGAGATGCTGTACTTCTCGGCGATGTTCTCGGCGGTGATGCCCATGTGGTAGTCGTTGACCGCGCACTGGAGGCCGTCCGAGATCATGGTGTCGAGCATGGGGGTGGTGCCCATGCGCGCACCCCAGCGGGCGCCGGGCATCACGTAGGGGGCCTGGCTCATGTTCTCCATGCCGCCCGCGACCACCACGTCGGCGTCGCCGAGCAGGATCGCCTGGACGCCGAGGCTGATCGCCTTGAGGCCCGAGCCGCACAGCTTGTTGATGGTGGTGGCGGGGACCTCGACGCTCAGGCCGGCCTTGAGGGCCGACTGGCGGGCGGGGCCCTGGCCGAGACCGGCCTGGAGCACGTTGCCCATGATGACCTCGTCGACCGCCTCGGGGGCGACGCCGGCGGCCTTGAGGGCCTCCTTGATCACGTGGGCGCCCAGGTCCACGGCGCTGACTTCCTTGAACGCCCCGCCGAACGACCCGATCGGGGTGCGGACGGCGCTGGCGATGACGACTTTACGCATGGGGTTCCTTTCGTAACAAGACAATATGCGATCGCCCGTTGACGCGGCCGGATCGCCCTTCATAGGATAGCCCCGAACCCATCGGGGAGATAGGGAGGGACAAGATGGATCGCTATCGTTCAAGAGCTCCCGGCGCCCTGATGATCCTGGTCGCCATCGTCCTGATCACCGCCCCGATCATCATGGCCGCGTGGGACACGCCCGGCGTCTTCTGGAGCGACGTGATCATCGGCCTGATCGTCACCGGCCTGGCCGTCTGGCGCCTCATGGAGGGGCCGCCCCTGCTCAGCTGGATCACCGGCCTCTTGGGGGTGTTCTTGCTCTTCTTGCCCCTGATCTCGGATCTGCCAGCTCGTAGCCTGCTCGGTGCGCTCAACACCCTGTGCGGGCTTGCGATCGCAGGCCTCTCGGCCTGGTCCTTGTTCCAGCCCTTCGAGGAGCACCCAACGGGCGAGCCGATCTTCAAGAGCGCGGCAGACCCGTTGGGGGAAAAGCGCAAGAAGCGCCTGCCGAAACTCTAGGCGAGCACCAGCTCCTTGAGCGTGGGCGAGACGATGATCGGAGCGCCGGTCTTGGCCTTGATCTCCTCGACCGTCACGCCGGGGGCGGTCTCGATGAGAACCAGGCCTTCGGGGGTCACGTCGAGCACCGCGAGGTCGGTCACGATCATGTGGACCACGCCCTTGCCGGTCAGCGGCAGATCACAGGCTTCGAGGATCTTGTGCTCGCCGTTCTTGCTGACGTGCTCCATGGCGACGACCACGCGCTTGGCGCCGGCCACCAGGTCCATGGCCCCGCCCATGCCCTTGACCATCTTGCCGGGGATCATCCAGTTGGCGAGATCGCCCTTGGCCGAGACCTGCATGGCCCCAAGGATGGTGAGGTCCACGTGGCCGCCGCGGATCATGGCGAAGGAGTCGGCGCTGGAGAAGTAAGCCGAGCCAGCCAGCTCGGTGATGGTCTGCTTACCGGCGTTGATGAGGTCCGGATCCTCCTCGCCCTCGAAGGGGAAGGGCCCGATGCCCAAAAGGCCGTTCTCGCTCTGGAGCACGACGTCCATGCCTTCGGGGATGTAGTTGGCCACCAGGGTCGGGATGCCGATGCCGAGGTTGACGTAGTAGCCGTCGCGCAGCTCCTGGGCGATGCGCTGGGCGATCTGGAAGCGATCGAGTGCCATGTCGAAGTCCTCCTAAACCGTCGCCGTGGCGCGCGGACGGGTCGTGCGCTGCTCGATACGCTTCTCGTAGGCGACGCCCTGGATGATGCGCTGAACGTAGATGCTGGGGGTGTGGATCTGGTCCGGGTCGAAAGTGCCGACCTCGACCAGCTCCTCGACCTCGGCGATGGTCACGGCGCCTGCGGTGGCCATCATGGGGTTGAAGTTGCGAGCGGTCTTGCGGAAGACCAGGTTGCCCATGGTGTCGCCGCGCCACGCCTTGACGATGGAGAGATCCGCCTTGAGGGGTGCCTCGAGAACGTACTCGTGCCCGTCGATGATCCGGGTCTCCTTGCCCTCGGCGACCTTGGTGCCGACGCCGGTCCGGGTGAAGAAGCCGCCGATGCCGGCGCCGCCCGCGCGGATGCGCTCGGCGAGGGTGCCCTGCGGCACCAGCTCGACCTCGAGCTCGCCGCTGAGGAACTGGCGCTCGAAGGTCTTGTTCTCACCGACGTAGCTCGAGACCATCTTCTTGATCTGGCGGGTCTGGAGCAGGAGGCCGAGGCCGAAATCGTCGACCCCGGCGTTGTTCGAGATGAAGGTCAGGTCCTTGACCCCGGAATCCCGGATGGCGAGGATCAGGTTCTCGGGAATGCCGCAGAGGCCGAAGCCCCCGGCCATGATCGTCATGCCGTCGCGCAGCAGGCCGCTCAGAGCCTCCGTCGCGTTGGCGTGCACCTTGTTCATACTAAGGCGTCTCCTTGAAGTGGCGCGTCTCGTTGATCGAACGAAGCGATAAGGGCGTTCTTAACTCAAGGTTATACCATGGATGGCATCCCGGGGCCCGAGGCGGCGGGCCACGTCCAGGCCCTCGATCACCTGGCCGATGACGGTGCCGGGAAAGCCCGCCCCGTCCGCCTTGACGATGCCGTAGCGGTGCCGCACGAAGGCGGGCTCGGCGTCCGGGGTGAACTGCCGATCCATCACCAGGGCCCCGGCCACCTGGGGCAGGCGGTTGTGGTCGAAGGTGGTGGGCATCAAAGCGTACTGGTAAGTGCCCGAGCCGTTGTCCACGTCGGTGTCGGGGCCACCCAATTGCACGTAGCTCGGCGAAATCCGCCAGAAGCCCTCGGCGCTGAAGGTGCCGAACTCCACCTCTTTGAGAAAGTGCCGGGTGTAAGTCGGCGCCTCGGCGGGAAACAGCACCACCGTGATATCCCCCTGGCTGGTCTTGATCCGCAGGCGCGGGCCGATCGCCAGGGGATGGCCTGCCGCCTTCTCGAGGGCGGGGGGCAAGACGACATTAGGATCGACCACTGCCGGCAAGGGCGCGGGGACCGGCCCCCGCGGGACGTAGAGCGGGCCTGTCGCGACCACCCCCACCAGGACGAGCATCAGCCACGGAACCACCATCGGGGCCTCCTTTTTTCGGCAAAGCGGAGAGCTGTCCGCTCGATCCTAGGGGGCCGAAACCGTGATGCCATCGTGCGTTTTTGCAAACGGGCTTCGTTGACGCCCCAGCGAGCCGGGGCGTACACTGACGAACATGTTTATCGATCGTGCAACCATCAAGGTCAAAAGCGGCGCCGGGGGTAACGGCGCCGTCGCATTCCGCCGGGAGAAGTACGTCCCCCACGGCGGGCCGTCCGGCGGGGACGGCGGCAACGGCGGCTCCGTCGTTTTGCGCGCCACCGAGGATCTCCAGACCCTCCTCGACTTCCGCTACAAGAAGGAGTTCGTCGCCGAACCCGGCGGCAAGGGCGAGAACAAGAACATGACGGGCAAGAACTCGCCCGATCTCGTGATCAAGGTTCCCTGCGGGACCGTGGTCTACGACGCCGACAGCGGCGACCTGCTCGCCGACCTGAGCCATGCGGGCGACTCCTACGTCGCGGCTGCGGGCGGCAAGGGCGGACGCGGCAACCAGCACTTCGCCACTCCCACCAACCGCGCCCCCCAGTACGCCGAGCCCGGCGGCCCGGACTTCGCCCGCAACCTGCGCCTGGAGCTCAAGCTCCTGGCCGACGTGGGCCTGGTCGGCCTGCCCAACGCCGGCAAGTCCACCCTGATCTCGGTCATCTCGGCCGCCAAGCCCAAGATCGCCGACTACCCCTTCACCACCCTCCAGCCCCAGCTGGGCGTCGTCCAGTTCCCGGACGGCGACCAGGTGGTGGTGGCCGACATCCCGGGCCTGATCGAGGGCGCCCACACCGGGGCGGGCCTCGGCCACGAGTTCCTGCGCCACGTGGAGCGCACCCGGATCCTCCTGCACGTGCTGGACGCCTCGGGGGGCCCCGAGGGCCGCGACCCGCTCAATGACTGGGAGACGATCAACGCCGAGCTCGCGAAGTACTCGCCCGAGCTGGCCCAGCGCCCCATGGTCGCGGTGCTCAACAAGCTGGATCTGCCCGAGGCCCAGGAGAACCTGCCCCGGCTGACGGCGGCGCTCGAAGCCCAGGGCTGCCCGATCTTCACGATCTCGGCGGCGACCCGCGAGGGGCTCACCCCCCTGCTCAACTACGTCCGGCACCGGGTCCGCGAGCTGCCCCCGCCCCCGAGCTTCCTGCCCACCCCGCAGGAGGCCCCCAAGCCGGTCAGCAAGACCTTCACCATCCACAAGCAGAACGGGGTCTACGTGGTCCGCGGCGAGCAGATCGAGCGTCTGCTCGAGATGACCAACATGGACAGCCCCGAGGCCTTGCTCAAGCTCCAGCGCGCCTGGACCCGCCTCGGCCTCACCGACGCCCTGCTCGCCCACGGCATCCAGGACGGCGACACGGTCCAGATCGGCAGCCTCGAGTTCGACTTCGTGGTCTAGGGCACGAAGCGGTGGAGCGGATCCTCGTCGTCAAGGTCGGCACCAGCACCGTCGCAACCCCGCACGGACTCAACGGCAAGGCGCTCATGCGCCTTGCCGGCGCCGTCTCCGACCTGGCCGAGCGCGGCTGGCGCACCCTCATCGTCACCTCGGGGGCGGTGGGGGCGGGTCGCGCGCGGCTCGGGATGACCGAGAAGCCTCGCACCATCGCCTCCAAGCAGGCAGCCGCAGCGGTGGGCCAGGGCCTGCTGATGCACGCCTACGAGACGTTCCTCGCGCCTCTGGGCCTTGCGAGCGCGCAGCTGCTCCTGACCCGCGCGGATCTCGCCGATCGCCAGCGCTACCTGAACGCCTCCAACACGCTCAGGGCCCTCTTGGACCACGACGTGCGGGTGGTGCCCATCATCAACGAGAACGACTCGGTGGCCATCGACGAGCTGAAGTTCGGCGACAACGACACCCTCTCGGCGCTGGTCGCCCAGCTGGTGGACGCCGACTGGCTCGCGATCCTCTCGGACGTGGATGGCCTCTACGACAAGAATCCCCACCAGCACCCGAACGCCGCCCTCATCCCCGAGGTCGCCGAGCTGACGCCCGAGATCGAGGCCCTCGCGGGCGGCGCCGGCTCGGACGTGGGGACCGGCGGCATGGTCACCAAGCTTGCCGCCGCGCGGATCGCCACCTCGTCGGGCATCCCCATGGCCCTCATGGCGGGCCAGGACCCCGCCCAGCTCGTCGCCCTCGCGGAGGGCCGGACGGTGCGCGGCACCATCTTCCGGGCCCGCGAGGACCGGCTGGAGGCGCGCAAGCGCTGGCTCGCCTTCGGCATGGGGGTTCGCGGCACGCTGAGCCTGGACGAGGGAGCCGTGCGCGCGCTCGTCCAGGACCACAAGAGCCTCCTGCCCGCGGGGATCCGCGCCGTCGAAGGCGACTTCTTACCCGGCGAGACGGTCTCGCTGCGCGACGCCGCCGGCCGGGAGCTGGCCCGAGGGATCGCGAATTACGGCGCCTCCGAGCTGCGCCGCATCCAGGGCCGCAAGAGCTCGGAAGTCGAGGCGCTGCTCGGCTTCAAGGTGGCCGACGAAGTAATCCACCGCGACAACCTCGTCATCCTCTAAAGTCCCCGCTCACTGCAACCGAATAAGCTTGTCCTTTGCGCCGCTGAAGCCGGAATCGCTCACGTAGAGTTGACCATTCGGCGCCTGGGCGATCACCTGCACGGTCGTGAACCCGATCGCGGAATTAAGGACCGTGCCGCCCGGCAAGATTTTGGCGATCCTGCCGTCGCCTCGTACCGCCACGTAGACGTTCCCGAAGGGGTCCACCGTGAGACCAGCGGCGCCCGTGAGGCCCGAAGCGAGCAACGTGGGCAGGCCGTTCACCAGCTTGTAGACCTTGCCGTTGCCTGTGGCGGTGTAGTAGAGCGTCCCCAGCCCATCCACGGCCACCCCCTCGCCGCTGTTCGTATTGCTCGCGACTACCGTCGTCGAGGAGGTGGCGCCGGGCAGGAACTTGAAGACCCTGCTATTCCCGGAGCTTGCGACGTACACGTTGCCCGCGGCGTCCACCGCCACCCCCTTGGGATTGGCAAGGCCCGTCAAGGTTCGCTCGAGCGTCCCGGTTGGCGAGAAGACCAGCACGTTGTCACCGCCGATGGTCGTGACGTACAGGTTGTTGGCGGCGTCCACCGCGAGCCCGCGCGGCTGGACGATGGCAGGGTCCGTGAAGGTGGTTTGCAGGACGCCGCTCGCGTCGTACTTCTTGATCTGGTTGAGGGCCGACTCCACGACGTAGATGAAGCCGTTCCGATCCACCGCCACCCCCATGGGCACCTTGAGGTTGGCAACGAGATCGCTCTTCACAGCCGGCACGTCGATCGACATCGAGGCCAAGGCGTCGTCGTTGGCGACGGCGAGGGTCGCCGACGCGGTCGAGAGCGGTTGGCCGCTGGCGTCGTAGGAAGTTGCGAGCAGCTGGTAGTTGGTGGTCGGCCGGAGGTTCGAGACGGTCACGACGCGGGATGCGCTCGCCTGGGTGAGGCTGGGATAGCTGGCCCTCGGGGCCGTCAGGTCGGTGAGGATCAGCGAGGCGGAAGCGGGGCCCAACAGGTTGATCGTCACGCTCGCCCGGCCCGCGAACACGGTATCGACCAGCTTGACGGGCAGCCTGGCAGCAATGGCCGACTGGTCGTTATTGCCCACCGCAACGGTGGCGGCACAGCGCTCGTCGTCGGTCGAGATCAGATTGCCGGCGGCATCGTAGGCACGGGCGAGCACCCGATAGGTGGTCTGGGGGCGGAGGTTGCCGAGCAGCGTCGCCCGGTTGAAGTCGATCGGGGCCGTGAGGGTCTTGGTCAGCGCGTTGGGGTCCGAGAGGGTCGTGGGCTGGCCCGTCAGCGCCGAGATCGGCGCGAACTCCTCGGGGGCGGTTTGGATCTCCAGGATGAGGTCCAGACGATGGATGTCGGCTGCCGTCTTGGGGGCGACAACGGCCTGGACGCGCGAGCCCGCGAACAAGCTCGGAGTGACGAGCAGCGACGTGCCAGGCGACGCCAGGGGCGGGACTCGCGCGCAAGCGGTCGCCAGCACGAGAAGCGATAGGGCCGTTGGCAAGATCAAGCGCATCCTCGTTCTCCTTCTGCGTTGATGACGACGTTCATGCAAAGTTGAGCCCCGAGCAGGTAGCGGTCAGCCATCTCGGTTGCCTAAAGCAGCCGGATCGCGAACCGCTACCTTGGAGCCGGTCTTGAGGGGATGCGCCTCGTTAGTCGATGGTTTCGCTGCCCGAGTGGCCCAGATAGCCGGGCAAGACCTCGAGGCCGGTGGCGTTGCCCGTGCCGCTGAACATCACGTTCTTGAGCTGAACGGGCACGGGGGGAAGGGTGATGGCGTTGTTGTCGGCCACGTCGAAGTCCAGCATGGACTCAGCGTCCACGCTGATCGGAGCGGAGGTGCCGTCCGTGGCGTAGGCGTAGGCCCGAATCCGGTAATAGCTGTCGTACGAGAGATTGCCGAAGGTGACGCTCTGGCTGTCGATGGGGCCCACGATATCCTTCGAGGCCTTCTCGGTCTCGGTGCCGCCTTGGAACTTGTAGAGCTTGAGGGTCAGGTGGTGGATGCTCGCGGCGGTGTACGGGCTGACGACGGCCTGCGTGGTACGTTCGCCTGCGATAACCTGGGGCCTGACCGTCACGCTGGCATTACCGGCAGGAGAGCCGGCAGGGGCCGCTGGGGCTGCATGACAAGCGGGCAAGAGCATGAGGAGGCCCAGGGTGGCGATGAGTTTCTTCATGACGTCTCCTTATTCGATGTAGGGCTATGGTCAATGCGTTGTAGAATCAGGCCTTCACTCTAACGAGGACTACCCTCGCTTGCCCCTTACGATCTCGACCGGTTTTTTTGGCCAGAACCACCGAACGAAAGACAGGCAGGGAACCATGCGGCCCTCCTTGCCAAGGGCGGGACGAGCGCCTAAGATCCAGGCGGGATCCCTGGCTCGAGGAGGCTCCATGACCGTCCTGACTCCGTCCGTTCGTACCCTCGCCGAGGCCGCCAAGGCCGCTGCCCCCGCCCTGGCGCGGA
Source organism: bacterium (assembly GCA_017744355.1). Classification (NCBI taxonomy): domain Bacteria; species bacterium. The sequence goes on from JAGIBK010000004.1 coordinate 159,970, forward strand.
CTCATGCGGGCGCGCGCGATCGCCTCCTCCACGCCATCGCCGACCGATTGATCGCTTCCGAAGCCGTCATCCTCGAAGCCAACGCCTTGGACCTCGAACGCGGCGAAAGCGAAGGCCTCACCGGGCCCCTCCTGGACCGGCTCTCGCTGGCAAACGGCCGAGTCCAGGCCATGGCCGACGGCCTGCGCGCGATCACGGCACTTCCCGATCCGCTGGGCGAGGTGGTCGGCGGCTGGACCCGCCCCAACGGCCTCAAGATCGAGCAGGTGCGCGTGCCCCTGGGGCTCGTGGGCTTCATCTACGAGGCGCGCCCCAACGTCACGGTCGAGGCCGCGGGCCTCTGCCTCAAGTCCGGCAACGCCCTGGTGCTGCGCGGGGGCTCTGCCGCCTTCGACTCCAACCGGGTGCTGGTGCGCCTCATCAAGGACGCGCTCGAAAGCGAAGGCCTGAGCCCCGACCTGGTCCAGGGCATCGAGAGCACCGATCGCCACGTGGTGGACGAGCTCCTGGGCCTCACGGGGATCCTGGACGTGGTGATCCCGCGCGGTGGGGCAGGTCTCATCCAGCGGGTGATCGAGAAGGCCCGCGTGCCCGTCATCGAGACCGGCACCGGCAACTGCCACCTCTACGTGGACGCATCGGCCGACGGCGAGATGGCCGAACAGATCGTCCTGAACGCCAAGTGCCAGCGCACCGGGGTCTGCAACGCCGCCGAGAGCCTCCTGGTCCACGCTTCGCGCGCCCATGACTGGCTGCCCGGCATGCTCGAAAAGCTGGACGCTGCCGGCGTCGAGATTCGCGGCGACGAAGCGACCCGTGCTGCCTTCGCCAAGGCCAAACCGGCCACCGAGGAGGACTGGGGCACCGAGTTTCTGGACCTCGTCCTCTCGGTCAAGGTCGTTTCGTCGCTCGACGAGGCGATCGCGCACATCAACCGCTACGGCACCCGGCACTCGGAAGCCATCGTGACCAACGACTACGCCAACAGCGAGCGCTTCCTGGCAGAAATCGACGCGGCGGCGGTCTACGTCAACGCCTCCACCCGCTTCACCGACGGGGGCGAGTTCGGCTTCGGCGCCGAGGTCGGCATCTCGACCCAGAAGCTGCACGCCCGCGGCCCCATGGGCCTGCGCGAGCTGACCACCACCAAGTACCTGGTGCGGGGCGCGGGCCAGACCCGGTAACTGGCTCCATGGCACGACGCATCGGGATCTACGGCGGATCCTTCGACCCCTTCCACCTGGCGCACCGGCAGGTGGCCCAGACGGCCCTCGACCAGGGCGGGCTCGACCACCTCCACGTGATTCCCGCCAGGGTCTCACCCCACAAGCAGCACGTCCCGCCCGCCCCGGGCGAGGCCCGCTACCTGATGGCCGTGCTCGGCACCCTCGACGAGCCCCGGATCACCGTCGAGCGCTGGGAGCTCGACCGGCATGGCCCCTCCTACGCCTTCGACACCGTCATGCACGCCCGCCATTGCCACGGGCCCGACGCGGAGCTGTACTGGCTCATCGGCGCCGACAACGTGGCCTCGCTCATGCGCTGGCACCGCGCCGACGAGCTCATCGCCGCCTGCCGCTTTTTGGTCGTGCCGCGCGAGGGGCTCGAAGGCGATGCGCTGGAGGCGGCCATCGCGCACCACCTCCCCGCCTCCCTCGCCGAGAGGGTGCGGCCGCTCGAAATGCCCCCCATCGACATCTCCAGCACCGCCATCCGCGATCGCCTGCAAGCCGGGGTCCCCGTGACGAATCAGGTTTCACGGTTGACCGCGCTTTATCTGGAGCGCTACAATCTCTATCCGGCGAAAACGGCCGACTATCCGTGCTAACGCCCGCAAGCGGAGCGCCCTTCAAAACGATGATAACGCTGAACTCGACCATCCAGGCCTACCTCGCCGAAACCCTTTCGGCGAAGAGGGTCGCTCATATCCTGCGCGTCGCCGAGACCGCCAGGGAGCTGGCCACTAGGCACGGGGTGGACGTGGAACGCGCCGCTACCGCCGCCATGCTCCACGACGTGGCCCGCGAGACGCCCGGGCACAAGCTGCTCGACGAGTGCCGCAAGCGCGGCGTGGACATCCTGCCCATCGACGAGGTCAACCCCATGCCGAGGCTCCACGGCCGGCTGGGCGCCCTGTTGGCCCGCGAGCGCTTCGGCATCGACGACCCTGAGATCCTCGAGGCGATCGCCAGCCACACCCTGGGCCGGGTCGGCATGACCCCGCTCGAGATGGTCGTCTTCCTCTCCGACTACACGGAGCCCGGCCGCGAGCCCCACGACGGCCTCGACGAGGTGCGCGAGATCGCCCAGACTGACCTCTCGCTAGCCACGCGCCTCGCCATGGATTACACTATTCGTCACTTAGTGAACAAACGCCGTGCACTTCACCCCCAGATGGTGGAGGCGCGCAACTGGATCCTCACCCGCGCCGGCGAGGCTCCCCAACCTGGAGGTTCTTAGTTGATCGACAGCCGCAAACTGGCTGAGCTGGCCGCCAAAGCGGCCGACGACAAGAAGGCCAACGCCATCACCCTGATCGATGTGGAGCACGTCTCCAGCATCACCGACTACTTCCTGATCTGCTCGGCCAACACCGGCGTGCAGCTCAAGGCCATCGCCGACAACATCGAGAAGAAACTCGAAGAAGCGGGCCACCTGCCCCTCCACATCGAGGGTCAGCAGTCCGCGCGCTGGATTCTGCTGGACTTCGGCGTGCTCGTCGTCCACGTCATGCTCGAGCAGGACCGCGACTTCTACGGGCTCGAGAAGCTCTGGAGCCACGGCAAGCGCGTGGAGTGGACGCCCGCTCCCCGCGAAATGCAGGGAGCGAGCTAGGCTTAATCCTTCCGAGCCAACACGGCCGTCCGGGGCATCGCCTCGGGCGGCTTTTCCATCTCCTGGGGCTTGCGACGGTGCTCCGAGAGGAAGCCGAGCGCGCCCTTGAGACCGGCGTTGAGCACCGCGAGCCGCACCAGGGTCGGCCGCGCGAGCACCTGGTTGAAGGCGAGCACGGTCTGGCCGACGGCCTGCGCGGCCGTGTTGGCCGAATCCACCGCCTTGTCCATCTTGGCGAGCTTATGGTTGACGTCGGCGACGATCTGGTCCGCCTGGCCCATGCCGTGTTCGGCCTGGCGCAGGATCGTCTCGATCTGGGGAATGACGGAGCTACGGAGTTGGGCGATGGCGAGCCCGAGCTGCCACAGCACGACCGCAAGCAAGCCGCCAACCACGATCACCGCCACGATCAGCACCCCGTAAAGCACATTCTGAGGGGTCAAGGGGGCCTCCTTTCTGGCGCTTTCCGGAGTATTGTACCCGACAGGCCAAGCTTTGCTCGTTTGCCAAGCCCTTCCCCCCATGGGATCATCGCGGAGCGCCCACCTTCCAGGAGAGGCACACCCCATGACCGCCCCCTTCCAGCTACGCGACGGCCACGCATCCGATCGTCCCATGATGCGCCAGGTCCTCGAGATGGCCGCCCTCGCGAGCTATCCGGACCTTCGCGCGCTCGGGCGCCTGACCCTGCGCGATCGCCTCGACGCCCTCTTTGCGAGCTACGACCTGCCGGGCAGGCGCTGGTGGATCGCCGAACGCGACCAGGAGGCGCTAGGGGGGCTCTGGGCGATCGCCGGGCTCCACCCGATCCTGGAGACGCCCGAGACCCTGATCGTCGCGGTAGGGGTCGTCGAGGCTGCGCGTGGCCAGGGCGTGGCGCGCGCGCTGATGACCCATGCCCGCGACGTCCTGAAGGCCGAGGGCTATGATGCCCTCCGGCTCTTCGTCCACCCCGACAACGCCCCGGCGCGCGCGCTCTACGCGTCGCTCGGCTTCGAGTCCACCACGCTGGAGCTGACATGGCGTTAAGGCTCGCCTGATTCCAGGAATAATGCAGGAAGCAGGAGGTCGCGCCATGAACATCGGTCCCTCGTTCCGTCCCCCCCGGTTCCTCTCCCCCAAGCTCGCCTCCTCGGCCCCCGAGACGCCGATCTCGAAGCCGGGCTTCTTCGAAAAGGCGGGGGACTTCGCCCAGAACGTCTTCCAGTCGCTGCGCACCTGGGAGAACCCCAACGCCAAGGCCCCCAGCGACACGGGCGGCCTCAAGCTCGCGACCTACAACATCTGGGTCGGCGGCAAGAAGCTCTCCGAAGTGGACGCGGACCTGCGCCGGCTCGACGCCGATGTCGTCTGCCTGCAAGAGACGACCGAGGCCTCAGCGCGCCGCCTGGCCGAGCGTCTGGGGATGCACATGAGCTTCTACGCCCAGGAGCAGGGCGTCACCCGCGTGGTCGGCAAGGCCATCCTCTCGCGTCACCCGATCGAGGACACCCGGAACATCCCCTTCAAGAAGAGCTGGGGCGACACCTTCAAGGCCATTGGCCGCGCCCTCTGGAACGGACCAAGCCTGCTGACCGTGGGCGAGCCCCTCGAAAAGCGAAGCTTTCTCAGCGCCAGCCTCAAGGTAGGCGGCAAGGAGATCGAGATCCTGGACGCCCACCTCAGCTTCGCCGACCCGGTGGCCAACGCCAAGCAGCAGCAAGAGCTCGCCGACTACGTCGCCGAGCGCCAGCAGGAAGGCAAGACCGTGATCCTCGCGGGCGACTTCAACACCAACTTCGCCCTGGCCAAGGGCGGCACGGCGGACGCCAATGGGACGGTGGCGACCCCGACGGACACGGCCGCCGAGTACCGTGAGCGCTACGGCGTAGACCTAGGTAACGTGGGCGACGCCAAGAACCGGGCCGCCACCGAGCGGCTCCTCTCGCTGATGAAATCCAACTGGCAAGCCCCCGAGCGTCTTGCGCTGGTCGATGGCCAAGCGATGACCCCGGAGGAAGCGCGCCAAGAGCTTGCGAGCGGCAAGGCGGCGCCAGGGTCCGAGCGTCACAAGGCCCTCTTGAGGGCAATGGACGGCATCACCAACTTCGAGGACGAGAAGCGCTACGACAACATCCTCGCCACGTCCGACGTGCGGATCGCCTCGACCCTGGTGGACCAGACCACGCGCGGCTCCGACCACCAGCCGGTGCTCGCCTCGATCCGCTGGGACGGCTGAAGAAAAAATCAGCGGTTTCCACGGGCCAAAGGGCACGAGAATCAGGAGTATAATCGAGTAAGCGCCACGCATGACGCGTGGCGCTTCTTTTCTTTAGCTAGAGAGAGAGTACATATATATGGCAGTCACACTCAGCGCCACGGGCGCCGGCGGGCTCCTGGACCGCGAAACGGTCATCAACGACTTCTCCATCCAGGTCGCGACCGTCAACGGCTCGGGTTCGCAATCAGCCAACCTGGTCCTGCTGCGTTCGATCTTCCGCATGGGGATCCCGGTCAGCGGCAAGAACCTCTTCCCGTCCAACATCGCCGGTCTGCCGACCTGGTTCACGATCCGCGCCAACAAACACGGCTATGTGGCCCGCAAGGCTCAGAACGAGCTCTTCGTCGCCATGAACCCCGAGACCATCGCCGAGGACGAGGCCCAGCTCATGCCGGGGGCCGTCTTCATCTACAACAGCGACCTCAAGTTCACCCCCTCGCGCGAGGACGTCCTCGCCGTCGGCGTGCCCTTCGGCGCCATCGTCGCCCAGACCTGCCAAGAGGTGAAACTCCGCAAGCTCGTCACCAACATGGTGTACGTGGGCGTGCTCGCCCAGCTGATCGGGATCGACCTCAACGAGATCGAGGCCGCCCTCGCCAAGCAGTTCAAGGGCAAGGAGAAGGCCGCGACCCTCAACTTCAGCGCCGTCCAGGCGGGCTTCGACTGGGCCGCGACCAACCTCGACTTCAAGGTCCCCTACCGCCTCGAGCGGATGGACGCCACCGCGGGCAAGATCATCATCGAGGGCAACCGCGCCGCGGCGCTGGGCTGCCTCTTCGCCGGCACCACCGTGGTCGCCTGGTATCCCATCACCCCCTCGACCTCCCTCTGCGAGAACCTGATCGGGTATCTCGAGAAGCACCGCCTCGACCCCGAGACCGGCAAGGCCACCTTCGGCGTCGTCCAGGCCGAGGACGAGCTCGCCGCGGCGGGCATCGTGTTCGGCGCGAGCTGGGCCGGCGCCCGCGCCATGACCGCCACCTCGGGCCCCGGCATCAGCCTGATGAACGAGTTCGTCGGCCTCGCCTACTTCACCGAGATCCCGGGCGTCATCTTCGACGTCCAGCGCGTGGGCCCCTCGACCGGCCTGCCCACCCGCACCCAGCAGGGCGACCTCATGGCCCTGTACCACGCCTCGCACGGCGACACCAAGCACCTGGTGCTCATCCCGGCCACCCCGCAGGAGGCCTACGAGCTCGCTTACCAGGCCTTCGACCTCTCCGAGCGCTTCCAGACCCCGGTCTTCGTCATGCTCGACCTGGACCTTGGCATGAACAGCTGGATGGCCGATCCCTTCCCCTACCTGGACCAGCCCCTCGACCGGGGCCCCGTGGTCACGGCCGAGGATCTGACCCGCCGCGTCGAACAGGCTCCCGAAGGCGCCAAGCACGACGTGTTCGGCCGCTACCGCGACGTCAAGGGCGACGGCATCCCCGAGCGCACCCTGCCGGGCACCCCGCACCCCCTGGCCGCCTACTTCACCCGCGGCTCGGGCCACACCTCCGAGGCCAAGTACTCCGAGAAACCCGCCGACTACACCTGGCTGGTCGATCGCCTCGCGCGCAAGCATGAGACGGCCCGCAAATACGTCCCGACCCCCGTCGAGGACTGGCAGGGCGCCGAGGTCTCGATCGTCGCCTACGGCACCAGCGAGTACGCCGTCCAGGAGGCGCGCGACCTGTTGGCCGCCCAGGGCATTTCGACCAACTACCTGCGGGTCAAGGCATTGCCCTTCACGCCTTCGGTCAAGGAGTTCGTGAAGAAGAGCCGGCGCGTCTACGTGATCGACCAGAACCGCGACGGCCAGATGGCCTCGCTGCTCAAGCTCGAGATCGACCCGGCCGATGCGCCCAAGATCCGCTCGATTCGCCACTACGACGGCATGCCCATCGACGCCATGTCGATCGTCGAGCCCGTCCTGGAAATGGAGAAGCACTAAGATGGCGACGACTACTCCGGGTCCCCAGACCAACCGACTGGGCCTCACCCTCAACGACTACAAGGGCGCGCCTTCCACCCTCTGCGCCGGCTGCGGCCACGACGCCATCACCGGCCAGATCGTCCGCGCCTTCTACGAGATGGGCGTCGAGCCCCACCGAGTCGCCAAGCTCTCGGGCATCGGCTGCTCCAGCAAGACTCCCGCCTACTTCCTCAACAAGGCCCACGGCTTCAACTCGGTCCACGGCCGCATGCCGGCGGTGGCCACCGGCACCATGCTCGCCAATCGCCAGCTCTTGGCTATCGGCGTCTCGGGTGACGGCGATACCGCCTCGATCGGCATGGGCCAGTTCATCCACCTGTTGCGCCGCAACGTGCCGATGATCTACGTGGTCGAGAACAACGGGGTCTACGGCCTCACCAAGGGCCAGTTCTCGGCGACCGCCGACCTGGGCTCGACCCTCAAGTCCGGGGTCGCCAACGACCTGCCCCCGGTCGATCTCTGCGCCCTGGCGGTGCAACTCGGGTGCTCGTTCGTCGCCCGGTCCTTCTCGGGCGACCCCAAGCAGCTGGTGGCCCTGCTCGAGGCCGCCATGGCCCACCGGGGCACGGCCCTCTTGGACGTGATCAGCCCCTGCGTCACCTTCAACAACCACGAAGGCTCGACCAAGAGCTACACCGCCGCCAAGGAGCTGGACATTCCCCTGCACACCCTCGGCTTCATCCCGGCCTTCTCCCAGATCGAGGCCGAGATCGATCCGGGCGAGACCCGCGTGGTCGAGATGCACGACGGCTCCAAGCTCACCCTCAAGAAGCTCGCCCGCGACTACGACCCGACCGATCGCGCCGCCGCCATGGCGACCCTGATGGAGTCGAACGGCAAGGGCGAGTTCCTCACGGGCCTGATCTACGTCAACGAGCAGCAGCCGGACTTCATCTCCAGCCTCAACCTCGTGGACGAGCCGCTCGCCACCCTGCCTTCCAGCAAGGTGCGTCCCGGCAAGGCCGTGCTCGACCAGGTGATGGAGAGCCTCAAGTAAGGCGATTTCCCAAACGCAGAGCGGGGGGCTGGTTTCAGCCCCCCGCTCTGCGTTCAGGGTTCCAGGTAGGGGGTGTGAAGCTTGCTGAAGGCGGCGGCGTGCGCGAGCCTTGCCTGGTGCACGCGCCGGGGCTCCTCGAAAACCGCCTCGGCGAGGCCTTCGAACAAGGGCTTGTCCGCGATCGCCAGGGCCATGCGATAGAGGATCGCCGCGCTCTCGGTGAGGCCATCCGCCTCGAGGGACTGGGCCTTGCGGTAGAGGCCGTCGAAGTCGTGCCAGTCGCAAAAAGCGACCGCCTCCCACTTGAAACGGTAGAAGCCCCGCGCCGACTCGAGCAGCTCGGGAGCACCCACCCCGTTCAAGGCCTGGCGCAGATCGTAGGCCAGCCGGTGCAGGGCCGCGGCCGCATCGTCCGGATCGACGCCCGGGTACAGCAGCCCGACCAGCTCGTCGGTGGGCAAGCCCTCGGGTCTGAGCACCAAGAGCGAGAGCAGGGAGAGGGCCTTCTTGCGGGGCCAGCGTGCAAGCGTCCCATCGGCCGCCCCGAAGGCCGGCCCCCCGAAGACCTTCACGTGGTAGCGCGAGACGCGCGGCCTGAGCCCCATCTGCTGCATCAGCTCGGCCTCATGGTCCCAGAAAGCGCTGCCGCCGGGCGAGGCGAGCACCTCCTTCACGTCGTCGACGGCCTTGGGATCGCCGCGCAGGTGGCGGATCCAGGCCTGGAAGAGCGCAGCGCGCAGGGCCCCACGGCCGGGGTCCGCCACCCGCTGGCTCAAGACCTGCTCGGCCTCGTCCAGATGCCCCCCCAAGATCAGGGCCTGCGCCCAGACGAAGCGCGCGACCTCGAGGTGACGCCGGCCGGCGGGATCGGCGCCGAGCTCGTCCAGGAAGGCACGGGCCCGCTCGAACTCACCCAGGCGGCCATTGGCGTGGATCAGGTTGATCCTGCCGTTGCGCACCGCGTCCCCCATGGGGTGAGCGGTGGCGAAGGCATGGTCCTGGACCAGATGAAAGAGCGCAAGCGCGAGCCGATGGGCGCCGAACTTGCTGGCGCGCCAGGCGAAGCAAGACAGGTAGGAATTGAAGAACGCGGGCGGTGGGGCCCGGAAGGCATCATTCGGCAACTCGGTCAGCAAGCTGAGGGCGATCTGCTCCGAGTCGTTGCTCACCATCAAAAGCAGGCGATCGGCGACGGTCTTCAGGTGCAGGCGCTCAAGCTGGTGCTCCTGGCATAGGGCGAGCAAGCGCTTGCTGAAGGCCTGCGCCTCGGCAAACCGCGCGTGCCGGATGGCCAGGGAGGTGAGCAGCGAAAGGGCCCGCGCGTGATGGTAGATTACCGTGCGATCCCCCGCGGCGACGACCTCGAGGACCTCGCGGCAGGCCGCCTCGACCTCGGGCAGGGCCGACTCCTCCCAGTGCATGAGCGCCTTCCAGAGCAGGTACCTGGCGCGAAGAGCCGGGGCAAGCGCCAGGACCTCGGCGTCGAGCTCCGCTGCGAGCGCCTTGACCTCCGCCGGGTCCCCCCCGTACTGCGCGGCCCAGAACAGGTAGACCTTGAGGCCCCGCCGCTCTTCGGGCGTGCGAGCCAGCGACAAGGCCTGGGTGAAGCAGGCCCTTGCCTCCTCGAAGCGCCCCAGCTCGGCATGGGCCTCGCCCTCCGCCTGGAGCAGCATGGGGTGCGCGCGGCGCACCTCCGGGGGAATGCGGTCCAGGATCTCGCGCAAGCGCGTCTCCTGGTGGCGGTTCAGGTGGCGCCGCCTGAAGGCGGCAACCTGGTGGGCGACCACCTCCCAGAGCTCGGCGGCCTCGGGAAGGTTCGCGATCGCTTCTGCCACGACCGAGGCCCAAGGGGCGCGCAAGCGAACCATCCCGTCCGAGGCCTGGGCGGCGACGAGGCGACGCACCAGCTCGAGCGATGCAGGCGAGGCAGTGGCCTCGCCCACGATGGCAAGGGCGATCGCCTTCGCGAGAAGGTCGGGAGGCAGGGCCTCCACGTCCGCAAGGGCGGGGCGCTCCTGCCAGAGCGGATTTTCCGCTCCCATGGTCTCGATCGGCATCCGATCCAGTGAGACCTGGTGCCGAGAGGCGAGGACCAGGGTGCCGCCCGCCGGGAAGTGCCGGACGAGGGCGAGCCACTCAGCCTGCTCGGGCAGGGTCTCGACCAGGTGGAAGTCGTCCAGCAAGAGGGTGAAGGCAGGATGGGCCTCGGCGATGGCAAGCCCCAACAGGCCGCCCCAGCCGAGCGTCTCGATCTCGGCGCGCAGGTGCTCGAAGCGCGACCGGATATCCGGCCAGTCGCCGAGAAAGCGCCGCAGGAAAAAAGAGGACGCCGCGTCCTCGGGCGTGAGCTTGAGGTAGTGAGCAGATTCCTGCCGGAGCGCCTTCCAGCGCAGCAAGAGCGAGCTCTTCCCTGCTTTTGGGCCTGCGAGCAGTAGGACGGTGGTCCCGGCGGGCGGCACTGCGATCGACTCCATGCGGGCCATCCTAGCAGATGGACGAGGGCTCCGAAAAGGGCTCACAACGGACATGTCAGCCTCGTGGAGGGACTGTGGAGGTTTAAGCATGCGCAAGCGGGGAAGAATCCTTCCTGAGGCATGAGTCCATTACTCAAGAAAAAGACAGAGGACCTCTAGGCATGGCCGTGTGGATGCGCTTTCTCTTGCTGGGCTGTATGCTGCTCGTGACGGGCTGCCCGCGTCCCATGGGGATGGTGGGAACAGTTCCCCAAGAGCTCGGACTGAGCGGGAAGCTGCGCTGGCAAGAAGCCTACGCCACCCAGGCCGATCCGACGCTCTCCGAGATCGCAAACGGCGCCACCGTCTCGCTCATCGACCCCGATAACGGCCAAACCATCGTCACGAGCCTCTCGGCGCCCGACGGGGGCTTCTCGCTCCACTTCGGGACCTGGAACCCGGCCCTCGACAAGGTCTACCTGCTCGAAGCCATCAAGGGCCTCAAGGTCGGCGGCGAGCCCAACCGGGCGGGGGCCCCAGCAAGCAGGCTCCGCACCCTCATCGCCAAGCGGAGCGACGGCTGGAAGAGCCTCACCGCAGGGTCTCTGGTCATCAACCGCAGCTCGACCGCGCTCGCCGTGATAGGCGGCCTCAAGGGCCTCACCCCCGCCCAGAACCTCGCCCTCCTCGGCAGCGTCACCGTCGGCAGCCCGGATGCCTTTTCCGCCCCCGGCGGGGGCGGCATCGCGGCCCCCGAGTACGCCACGGTGTGGGGCCTGGTGGACACGGCCGTCTCGCTGTACCAGGACCCGGTCCGCTCCATCGCCCTGGACGCGGCGACGCAGCAGTTCGCGCGCCTCGAGCGCGCCCCGTTCGTCACGGACTTCTCGCAGCAGGGGGTAAGGCCCGGCCAGACGCTCGTGCTCTCGGGCAACGGCTTTGATCCGGTCAGCGCCAACAACAAGGTCTTCTTCAACGGCATCCAGGCCCCGCCTGGGAGCGTCCAGGTCGACGCGACCGGGAGCCGGCTGACGGTCGTCGTCCCGGCCAACGCCCAGACGGGCGTCATCACGGTGCAGGTGGGCAACCTCGTGACCATCGCCGCGGGCGGTACCGTCTTCAAGGTAGGCGGCACCAACATCGAAATCGTCGCGGGCGGCGGCTCCCTGCGCAACGGCGCCAAGGCCAGCCTTTGGGGCTTCCCCGCGCCGGCCAGCGTCGTCCTGGCTCCAGACGGCGACATCTACTTCAGCACGGCGTTTCAAATCTTCCGCCTGTCTCCCGACGGGACCGCCCGCCTCGTGGCGGGGGCCAAACCCGAAATCGGGGGGTTCAGCGGCGACGGGGGCCCCGCGACCAGCGCCTACTTCGCCTGGCCCGACAGCATGGCCTGCGATGCAGCAGGCAACCTCTACATCGCGGATAGCGGCAACCATCGAATCCGCATGATCCCGAAGGTGACGGGCACCTACTTCGGCAAGACCATCGCGGCGGGCAACGTCGACACCATCGTCTTCAACGGCACCACCGGCGGTTTCTCAAATGACATGGGCCCCGCCGCCGACGCCCGGCCGCAGTTCCTTTTCGACTTCACGGCGGACGCGGCCGGCAACCTCTACATCTCGGACTCGGGGCGCGCCACGATCCGCATGGTGCCCATGACGACGGGCACCTACTTCGGCAAGGCCATCAGCGCGGGCAACATCAACACCATCGCGGGCACGGGCGTCAGCGGCTTCAGCGGCGACGGCGGCGCCGCCTCAAGCGCCAAGCTGAGTTCCCCCGAACACCTCGCGGTGGACGCGAGCGGCAACATCTACGTCTCGGACCGCTCCAACTTCCGGATCCGCGTGATCGCAAAGGTAACGGGCACTTACTTCGGCAAGACCATCACCGCCGGTAACATCGACACCATCGTAGGCACCGGCACCAGCGGCACCTCCGGGGACGGCAATGCCGCCACCGCGGCGAAAGTGACCTACCCTACAGGCTTCGCCTGGGATTCGGTCGGCAACCTCTACATCTCGGATTTCACCACCCATCAGGTCCGCATGGTGGCGAAGGTAACGGGCACCTACTTCGGCAAGACCATCGCGGCGGGCAACATCGACACCATCGCGGGCGATGGCATCGCGGGCTTCACGGGCGACGGCGGCCCCGCCGCAAACGCCAGGTTCAGCGCCCCCGCGCGGATCGCCTTCGACGGGGCGGGGAACCTGCTCGTAGGCGACAGGGTCAACAACCGCATCCGCGTGATCGCAAAGAACAGCGGCATTTGTTACGGCAAGGCCATCACGGCGGGCAACATCGACACCATCGCGGGCAACGGCACGCTCCTCATGGGCGGTGACGGCGGTCCGGCCGCGGGCGCCAGCTTCCTTTCGCCCTACAACGCGGCCGTGGACGCCGCGGGCAACCTCTACGTCGCGGACTCCGTCAACCTGCGGATCCGGATGGCGCCCAAGGTGACGGGCACCTACTTCGGCAAGACCATCGCCGCTGGCACCATCGACACCATCGTGGGCACGGGCGAGCAAGGCGACAGCGGTGACGGCGGCCCAGCCTCCCAGGCCAAGCTGTACGTGCCCGGCGGCATCACCGTGGACGCGAACGGCAACCTCCTGTTCGCGGACATGTACAACCATCGGATCCGCATGGTGGCGAAAGTGACGGGCACCTACTTCGGCAAGTTCATCACCGCGGGCAACATCGACACCATCGCAGGCGACGGCACCGCAGGCTTCGCCGGCGACGGCGGCCCCGCCTCGGGCTCCAAGCTCAACATGCCCTTCTCGCTGGCCTTGGATGGGGCGGGTAACCTCCACTTCTCAGATGCGAGCAACAATCGGATCCGCATGGTGGCGAAGGTGACGGGCAACTACTTCGGCAAGAACATTACGGCGGGCAACATCGACACCATCGCAGGCGATGGCGACGGGTCCTTTGCGGGCGATGGCGGCCCCGCCGCGAGCGCCAAGCTCAATATGCCCTTCGGCCTCACCGTGGACGCTGCGGGCAACCTCTATGTCGCGGACACGAGCAACCAGCGCGTACGGGTCGTCTCCAAGAACGGCGGCACCTTCTTCGGCAAGTTCATCGCCGCGGGCAACATCGACACCGTCGCGGGAGACGGCACCGCGGACTTCGCGGGTGACGGGAGCCCGGCCTCGAGTGCCAAGCTCAACACGCCCGCAGGCGTGGCGCTGGGATCGGGCGGGCAACTCTACATCGTGGACGCCTACAACAACCGGGTGCGCATGGTCCCGAGCGTGTCAGGGGCCTACTTCGGCCAGGCCATGACCGCCGGCAACCTCTACACCATCGTGGGCGACGGCACCACCACCGAGACGATAGGGGCCACCCCGAAGACCACCTCGCTCAACGTCCCGATCTCTGTGGTCGAGGACCCGCGTGGCGACCTCTACATCTCGGTGCTCGGGGCGAACTACGTCGTCAAGGTTTACTAGCAGGACCCCGCGGAGGAACACTCGCCATGCGCTTGACCATCTCGACAGGCCTCGTCCTCTGCGGACTGCTCGCCGCTTGCGCGAGTCCCGGCGTGAGCCCCGAGGCCCTCACGCTCGAGGGGCGGGTCTCCTCTGGCGGCGGAGGGCGGCAGGTCGCTGCGACCATGGAGACGATCGCAAGCGGCGCCACCGTCTCCTTGATCGATCCCGACACCGGCAACACCCTCGCGACCACCCTCACCACCCCGAGCGGCAGCTTCCACCTGAAGTTCTCGAACGACTTCAGGCCCACCCAGGGGCCCTACGTGCTCGAAGCGATCAAGGGCGGCAAGGCCGGCTCGACGGTCACACGCGTGCGCACCCTCGTCTCCCGGCAGAGCGATGGCTGGCGATCGCTGAGCGGTAGCGGGGTGCTCATCAGCGGGTCGAGCACCGCCGTCGCCATCCTCGCAAGCCTCAAGGGCCTCGACGCGCAGCAGGAGCTCGCCCTCATGGGGTGCATCACCCCCGGCCTCCCCTCATCGCAGGACGCGATCGCCTGCCCGGACACCTTCCGACCGACCTCGGGCCTCACGCACCCCACGTTCTTCCAGGCCTACGACCTGGTCGTGCGGGCGCTCGAGCTTGACGCCGATCCCGTCGCGAGCCTCTTCACACGAGCCTCGGACGCCTTCACCGCAGGCAGCGCGAGCGCATCGGCCGGGGTCGGCGTCTACGACGGGCTCGGCATGGCCCAAGACGGATGGGCCGTCACGAGCCTCACCCCCTCCACCGCGAACGCTGCGAGCCCCACCACGCTCACGGTGCGAGGCATCGGCCTGCCCACCGCGACCGACAGCCTCCAGGTCACCCTCAACGGCACCCCCTGCCAGGTGATGGCGGCGAGCCCGAGCGGGACGCAGTTCACGGTGAAGGTCCCGGCGGGACTCGTCGCGGGCAACACGCACCCGCTCGTCATCACCTACGGCCCCTGGATCGATCGCTCTCAGACCGTGACGATCCAGTAGACCCCGGGAAAGGCAACCCCCATGCCCAGGCTCACCCTGCTCTCTGTCTTCATCGCCTTGCTCATGCTCGTCGGCTGCGCGCCCGAGGATGACGCCGTCCTCCTGCCGATCCAGAACAACCCGATAACCACTCCCCCCGACCCCAGCGGCCGGGTGGAAAGCGGGACGAGTGGAAGTCCGACCGTCCGTCACGTCAGCGTCACGCCCGCCACCCTGACCCTGAACGCCCCCGACGTGGACGGCAACACACCCGTGGGCTTCGCGGCAGCGGCCACCATCAGCGCCGAGGCCGTGCTGAGCAACGGCCAGCGGGATCCCAAGGGGATCACCTGGAGCATCTCGGATGCGCGCCTGCGGCTCGACGCTGACGGCACGCTGCGCGTGTTGCCGGGAGCCGCTGCCGGCTCGACCGTCATCAAGGCGGTCGCCGTCGGCGATTCGAGCCGAACGGCCTCGATCCCGATCATCATCACCGACAACGGCCAGCTGCGCTTACAGTTCTCACCGGCGCTGCCCCTGCTCTCATCGGACGCCTACCGGGTGACGGTGACGCGCGGCGGGATCTCCGTCCATCAGGGCAACTACAAAGGCACCACCCGCCTCACGCTGCCCGCCGGCACGAACTATTCGGTCCTGGTCGAGCGCGTCGTCGGACAAATGACCACCACAAGCGACAGCTCCTCGAGCGTGACCGTCAGCTCCAACACCCTCTCCACCCTGGACTTCAACCTGGAGTGAACCGCCGGCGCAGAAGGCCGAGTTCAGGGCCTTCCAGGGCGTTGAACGACGTCGCCACCCGATCCAACACGCGCTGAAGCACGCATCGTAACGCGGTTTCCGCGATAAAAGTCGTCGCTTTTCGTAGATAAGGGCGCCATGTGATAGATCCTGCACGAGGTCCGGGTACAAAACCAGGGACCTGGCGTCATCGCATCCCTGCCCTTCGTACGGAGATCGTTCATGTCGTCCCAGAAGGGGTCCGATCCTCGACGCGACACCCAGGCCCTGCGTCGTCCGAACGGCACGGCGTCCTTCGACACGTTCGCCAGCAGGGCACCTGCGTCCGACGCGATCTCAGCAGCTGAAACGCCCACGCAGCGCGCAGCCCTCGCCGAAGCGATCGCAGAGGCCGAGCCGCTGCTTGCGACGCTGCTGCCGCGCATCACGGCGATCTCCCGGGCGGACGCGGCCAACGCCCCCAACCGCCCCTCTTTCGACGAGCTCTTCGAGGGAGCCTCGGAAGGCGAGCGCGCTTTCACCCTGCAACTGGCGCGGATCCTTTCCGAGCACCCCGAAGCGGCACGCCGGGCGCGGATCGCCTGCCAGCAGTTTCAGCAAGCCGAACAGGATCTCGCCATCGCCCAAGAGGCACACGCCCAACTCGTCGCCGCCCAGCTCGAAGCGGGCCAGGTCACGGGCTTCAGCGTTACCAAGTTTCGCGGGACCCTGTACCCGCTCTACAACCTTGCGATGACCTTCGAGGGAATCCCCTTGCTCGAGAGCTTGTTCCCTCGCAACCGCGGCCCGGCCGCGACCCGGCCACTCAACACGCTCGGCTCGCCCACCAAGACCCAGGAGCTCAAGAACACCGCTCCCGTGCCGGAGGCCCCGCCGCTCTCCACGATGCAGCGCTTCGGAGACTGGCTCGTCAAGGTCCTCGGCGGCTCCCCGCGACCCGAGGACCATTAAATCCTCGTCAAAAGTTTGATCGCCTTGCCCGCTCCAGCATGGAAGCGGGTATATTGCCCCTAAGTTTGCCCGCGCGTTTCATGTCACATCCTTTGCCAGAGGAGAGGCCGCGATGAACCTGAACAGCGTCGACTCGCCAATTTCGCCGATCATTCGGCCGACCGCGCCGACGAGCGCCGCCCCAGCCCCGGCGGCCCCGAGCGCCCCCGCCGCCGCTCCGAGCTCGGATCGGAACCTGGTTCGAGACATGCTCGATCGCACCCTCGACTTCGGCGCCCTGCCCTGGGATCTGGCCGGCCGGGCTCCGGCGCCCCAGCAAGCACCCAAGGCCCCCGCCGCCTTCACCAAGAGCGAGAGCTTCAACAAGCTGAGCGCAGCCGATCAGCAGACCGTCCAGACCCTCTTCGACACGGCATCGCGCAGTGTCGACGACACCAAGCTCGGTGAGATCGAGCAGGACGTCCAGACCCTGCTGGAGTCGGGCAAACTGTCCCAGAACGACACCTTCGGCAAGAGCGCCGTGGGCTACCTCGAGACCTTCAACCAGAGCCCCCTGCACGACTCGCTCTCGGGCACGAGCAAGGCCGAGCTCGCCCAGGATCTGCTCAAGGCGCTGGCAAACCCCGAATCGGTCAAGCAGAGCCAGAGCCTCGACGACTGCGCCGAGGCGACCATGGAGGCGACGCTCGCCTACAGCCACCCGGCCGACTTCGTCCGGATCTCGACCGAGCTTGCGACCAAGGGTGAGGCGAGCATTCCCGGCGGCCCCAAGGGCCCCAACCCGGATACCCTGAAGCTCAGCACGAGCGGCTCGCGCGACGGCCGTTCCGCGCTCGGCTCCATGATGCAGGACTCCTTCGGGAAACACGTGACCAGCATCTTCCAGGGGATCCTGAGCGCCATCGTCTCGCTCGGCGGGGACAAGGGCCTCAACGCCAATCAGGTGAAGAGCCTCTACGACGGGGTTCTGGGCACCGACCACGTCACGGTCTTCGCCAAGAAGGGCGAGAACCTCTTGCCCACCATCCAGGAAGAGCTCGCCAAGCAGAACACGGAAAATCCCTCGGTCAAGGTCTCCATGCGCAACCAGGAGGGCTACCTCCACTCGATGTCCGTCACGGGCATCTCGGGCGACAGCGTCTCGCTGTGGGATCCGCGCAGCGGCGAGCGCACGACCATGTCCTCGGAGGAGTTCAACTCGCTGGCAGCCCGCGCCATGATCGAACGTTCAGCCCCCAAGAGCGGGTTGGTCGATGGGATCGTGGAGGCCATCTCATCGCCGATCAAGACCATCACGGAGGTGGTGGACAGCCTCACCGAAGAAGGAGGCGGTCGCCTCGGCGGGCGCGGCCAAGACGGCTAACCCGCGGCTCCAAGACGTCGAAGGGTGCGGCCCCTCTGCGGGACCGCACCCTTCTTGCTGAGCGGCCCTATTTCCACTTTATTAGCGCTTTGCTAAATCCCCATTTAGTTGCACATAGGCTACCTGTTTTGACGCGATAACATCAAGGATTGCCCGCTCAGTCCCAGGCCCTGCCGCCGAGGAGACCCGTCCGATGAGCCTGAAAAAGATCGATTCGCCGCTCTCAGCGCTGCTTCGGCCGGTCGCAAAATCGTCGGCACCCCCGGCGGGCCAAGAGGCCGCGAGCGTCTCGGGCCCCGTCGGAGATCGAAATTTCGTCGCATCTCCCACCACCCCGCAGGGGACGATGGGCGCCCTGCCCTGGGATACGGGCCCTCAGTCCTTCACGAGCGCCCTGCGCATCAAGACCCCCTACGGCGTCTTGGTGCTGAACAACCTGCAGCGTCAGCGCTGGCAGGTGGTCCCGACGCGCAACGGGCTGCTGCTCGTCCGGCTCGCCGAGCGATTCGCTCCGCAGCGCCCCCAAGGGCCGGCCGTGTCAAATCGTGCCGTCATCGGCCCCACTCCGGCCGTAACAGATCGTGCCGTTGTCGGCCCCACCCCGACCGTAACAGATCGTGCCGTTGTCGGCCCCACCCCGACCGTGCCGAATCGCGCCGTCGTGGGCCCGACCCCAGCCGTACAAGATCGTGCCGTCATCGGCCCCACCCCAGCCGTGCCGAATCGTGCCATCGTGGGTCCCACTCCGGCCCCTGAGCCGGCTCGCCCCGTCTTCGGGCCCACTCCGGCACCTGCACCAGGCCAAGCGGTGATTGGTCCCACCCCGGCTCCTGAGCCGACTCGGCCCGTCTTCGGCCCCACTCCGGCGCCTACGCCAGGCCAAGCGGTCATTGGCCCCACCCCGGCTTCTGAGCCGAATCGCCCCGTCTTCGGTCCGACCCCAGCTCCTACACCTGGCCGACCGGTCGTTGGACCGACCCCGGCGCCTGCACCGAGCCGCCCGGTCGTGGGTCCCACCCCGGCTCCCGAACCGAAGCCGCCTGTGAGCGCTCCGACGCCGGCGCCTGAGCCCGCCCCCAGCCCCGTGCAGGCCGGCGGGGGCGACGCACGGCCGGATCGGCCCGGGCTGCTCGCAAAGATCAAATCCCTGCTCCCGGCACCCATTCAAAAGGTGCTGGACAAGCTCGGCGAGAAGCTGGATCAAAAGGATCTCTCGGGCAAGAAAACGACGCTCGATCACCTCTACGACATGGCCGAGAAAGGCGTGGACAGCAGGCTGCCGCGCCTGGGCATCTCCACCGGCGAGATCCTCGGCAACCTGGTGCAAGAGCTCGACGAACCCGGCATCATCCATCAGGCCGACCGCGGGACCTGCGCGGCGACCACGGTCCAGTACTACATGGCGAGCAACCATCCCGCCGAGTACGCCCGCCTGGTATCCGACCTGGTGTGCGAAGGAGAGGCCCAGATGGCAAGCGGCAACAAGCTGCTGCTGGATCCCGGCTCGCTTGCGCGCGATAACAGCACCCGCAACCACGTCGATCGCATGTTCCAGACGGCCGCCATGGATCGCTCCGAGCTCGGCGATTACAACAACGCGACGGATCGGCGCGCGAACGGCAGTAGCGGCTTGACCCAGGATGACGTGACCAAGCTGATGAACGACGTCACGAACGGTCGTGACGGCGCATTCCAGACGGTCAAAGGCAACTCGGACGCGATCGTCGCGCGCATCGCCCAGAGCACGGCCCGCGGCATCGAGGTGCCCGTCGGCATGAAATGGGCGATAAGCGGCATGCACACAGGCCATGAGATGCTGGTGACCAAGATCGAAGGCGACAAGGTCTACCTGCGAAACCCCTGGGGCCGCGACGAGGACGGCAGCGCCGCCATGGGCCCGAGGCGACAGGTCCTCAACGACAACGGCGACATCGTCATGTCGCGCGCGGATTTCCAGGCGAACTTGATCACCTCGACCTTAGCCTAGGCTGAACCCGGAGGCCTCTCGATGAACCAGTTGCTGACCCAAACCCGCCGTATGCTCGAAAACCTCACGGGTGCTCCGATGGACGAGACCCGTGACTGGGCGGCGGTCCTGAGCACCCTGAAGGCCGGCAAGGGGGACGTGATCCTCGAACTGCCATGGCAGCACCCGGACGCTCCGCCTGAGCGCCACGAGGTGGTCCTCAAGCACCTGTCTCAGGATCGCGTGGTCTACTACAATGCCCGCTCGCCACAATCCCTTGCCGTGGGGACGATCCTGCCGGGCAACGCGACGATCCCCGAGCGTCGCGTCGAGGGAACGGGGCTAGAGAGCATGCCGCTCGGCGATCTCCAGCGCCTGTTCCTGGACGGCGAAGGCGCAGCCCTGTTGCCCACCGAGCGCCGCTCCCGGTAACCATCGCCATGGCCTTTCAAGAACCACCCCAACCGCGCCGGCAGACCGACGTGCTGCAACGGTCGCGTCACACCGCGCCCATCGATCCGAGCGCCCTGGCGGGCGCGCGGCCGGACGCTCCTCTGCGCAGCGCCGAACTCGCCCAGGCGATCGCCGAAGTCGAGCCGTTCTTGCGCTCCATGCAGCCCCGGATAAAAGCTGTCGAGCGTGCCCTTGCCGCATGCCCGGGCTCCGAGCAAACGCACGACGAGGTCTTCGCGGGGGTGTCCGCCGGCGAGCGCAAGTTCACCCTCCAGATGACCCAGCTCCTCACCAGCCGCCCGGACGTGCTGCGCAAGGCCCGGATCGCCGTGCAACAGTACCAGGTGGCTTCCAGGAGCTTTCAGGAGGCCCAGGAGGTCCACGCCCAGTTCCTGGCCGCAGATCTCGCGATCGGGCGCGTCGAAGGGTTCAGCCTCTCCAAGTTTCGCGGCGCGATCCACCCGCTCTACAACTTTTGCCTGTCATTTCGCGGCGTTCCGCTCTTCGAACCGCTCTTCCCACCCCTCGAAGGACCCGCGACGACCAAGCCTCTGCGCCCCACGGGCGCGCTCGCTCCCCACCAGGCGACACCCGACGAGGCCGCCCCGCTCGATAAACTCGCCCAGCTCCTCAAGGGGACCCCCCGCCTCGCCTCGGTCGAACCGGTCCTGCAGCAGGGCATCGAGTGGCTCCAGAAGGCCCAATCCGCGGCGCCAGGCATGATCACCCAGGCGATGGCCAAGCTCAAGAACCGCCGCTCCCCGGAAGCGGCCCTACCGGCCCCGATCGCGGAAACGGAAACCGACGTAACGGAAACCGACGTACAGGAAGATCTCGACTAGGCCCGCCCCCACAAGCAGCCACGGCTAGAACCACCATAAGCTCGCTCACCTAGCCACGACTAGAACCACCATAAGCTCGCTCACCTAGCCTCGCCCGATCGACAGAGGAGACCGCCCCATGAGCATGTTCAACATCAGCACGCGCAACACGGCCCCCCTGCCACCGCTCGTCGCTCCAGGTGCAGCCCCCGAGGCCCCACAGACCGTCGATCCGTCGCCCATGCCGGGCGCCGTGATGGACCAGTACGCGGGGGGCAGCCCGATCCCTCTCGGAGGTGAGATGGGAGCACTGCCGTGGGAGAGCGCCGAGACGCCGCAAGGGCCCGAGGCGGCCTTCATGAACACTCCCGGATATCAGGAACTGAGCGAGTCCGAGCAAGCCACGCTCAAGGCCTTCTTCGAAACGGCCATCCAGGGTGAGGGCGCAGCGCATGCCGACGAGATAGCGGCCCAGCTCGCTCAGTTGCTGGCACCACGCGACCCCTCGGTCGGGGGGATCACCGTCCTGGGAGCCCTGGATCTCATGGCCACCTTCAACCAGAAGCCGCTCCCGGCGGGCCCGGACGGAGCGGCGGCAAAGGGGAAGCTCGCCCGCGAGTTCTTGCCGTCCCTGCTGCCCCCTGCGGCGGCCCCCAGCGCGTTCTCCGCTGCGGACATCGCGGAGATCGTCTCCAGGGGGCCCTCGAAGGCCGGCCGCCTCGGCGCCCGCGCACAAGATGGCTAAAGCCTCCCAGCCGAAGGCATGATCCCACGCCCAGGCGCCAAACTGCTGCTGCTCTTCCGAGCCGGATCCGGAACACCCAAGAACAACGGGTGATTGTGGGTAAAACAAACATAAGCTCAGCTTGCTCGCCTAGCCCCGCCTTGTCAGCCGGAGGAGACCCGCCCCATGAGCCAATTCAACGTCAGCACGCGCCAAACGGGCCCTCTGCCCCCGCTCGTCGGGCCTATCTCGACGCCGACCGCTCAGCCGGCCGCCGAGCCACCGGCCGCGGCGTCTGTCACGGTGGATCAGTACCAGGCGCACGCTCAGACTCCCCAGATCGGCGACATGGGGCCGCTTCCGTGGGAGAGCGCCGAGGTGTCGCATGGGCCCGAAGCGCCCTTCGCGAACACGCCCGAATACCAGCAACTGAGCGAAACCGAGCAAGCCACGCTCAAGACCTTCTTCGAAACGACCATTCAGGGTAACGGCGCAGGGAAAGCCGAAGAGATGGCCACCCGTCTCGCCCAGCTGCTGACGCAGGGCAAGTTCGCGGCCAAGGACGCCTTCGGGCAAGGGCTCATGGACCACCTGGCCGCTTTCAACCAGGCGCCGCTCAACGACGCCCTGCAAGGCCGGACGAGCAAGGACAAGCTCGCTCGCGAACTCGTGACGGCCCTGGCCGACCCCGCATCCGTCATGCAGGGGCAGGGCACCGCCCACTGCGCGGAGGCGACCCTCGAGGCGACCCTCGCCTATACCCAGCCGGCGGACTACGCCCGGATCGCCACCGAGCTCGTGACCAAGGGGCAGGCCCGGATCCCCGGCCCCCCCGGCGGACCCAATCCCGACACCCTGCAGCTCGGCTCGAAGACCGACCTGATATTCATTCCATCCGATCTCAGCGCCATGCTGCAGCGCTCCTTCGAGGCGCGCGTGGCCGGGCGGCCCGCCTACTGGAGCGGGGGCGATTCAGGTGATGCGGGCCCCAGCGGCCTCAACCCAAATCAGGTCAAGGCGCTCTACGACGGGATCATCGGCTCGGATCACCTCACCATGTACGCCAACCAGGGCACCGACCTCTTGCCCGCCATCAAGCAGGCGCTGGGCCACCAGGGCGCGATCAAGGTCACCATGCGCTCGGAGGATGGCCTCCACTCCGTGGCGGTCACCGGCATCTCCGACAAGGGCGTCGCGATCTGGGATCCGGCCACGGGCAAGCACGAGACCCTCTCATCGGCCCAGTTCAACTCGCTGGTCGTGCGGGCCACCCTCGATCGAAATCATCTGGATCAAGACACCGTCAAGCGCCAGGAACAAGCGCAATGGCAGATCTATGGCGACGAGAGCGGCTCCTTCATCGTGCCCGAAAAGGGCGGGCGCCTCGGTGCCCGCGCACAACAAGGCTAGCGCGACCAGACGATAGGGATGATCCTGCACGCCCCCAGGCAACCCGAGGCTTCCGCCCGCCCTATGAAAGCGAGCGATTCCGGGTAAAACAGGCATGAGTTCAGCCTGCTTGCTCGGCCTCGCCCGCCCGACCAACAGAGGAGCGTCATTCCCATGCTCAACATCAGCACGCGCAACACCCGCTCCCTTCCCACGCTCGCAAAGCCCTCGAAGGCGCCCTCTGCCAAGCCGAACGGCGCTCCGACACCCGCTCCGAGCACCGCCCAGGATCGGTACCAGGCGCGGCCTCAGAAGACCTCCCAGAGCGCGGATATGGGGGCGTTGCCGTGGGCGACGCTCGTGACGGGAAAGCTTCCCGGCAGACACGAGCTGGGATGGCTCAAGCAGCCCAAGGGCGATGCCGCCGGCGGTCGCCTCGGCGCCCCCAAGCTAGAAGGCTAGAAGCTCCAGAGAAGGGATGACCATGCACCCCCCCCACGCTTCCCGGCGCCTCCTTTCGCTCGTCCTCGCCGCGACCCTGGCAGGATGCCTCCCGCTGAACAGCATGACGGGAGTCGGCAACTCGGACACACCTTCGTTCGGCGCCGTGGGCGGCAAGAAGGACACCCTCGTCTCCAACAACACGGCGAGCCTCGCGGGCGTCATCCGTGGCCCTGCGACGCTGGTCAGCAACAACGTCGCGGGCTACCGCGTCCAGGCCTACGAGGAGGCTCCCGCCCAGCAGACGGTGGTCTACCTGACGGCGCCTGACGAGCGCTTCTACGCGGGCGACGACGGCAAGGCGATCTTCACCGTCACCGACGACCAGGGCCGCTACGCCTTCAAGGCGGCTCCGGCCGATGTGCCGGTCGTGGTCACGGTCCTGCTTGCTCAGAACCGGCGCCTGGTGGGCTTCATGATCCCCAACAAGGGCGCGAACACCTACGACGTGGATCTCGCCACCACGGTAGTCGCGGAGTTCTTCCGCGATCAGGCCCGCCTGGCCAAGCGCTCCATGGCCGACTACTCGGCGCTCACCACCGAGCTGCCCAAGATCATTGGCCTGACCCGCGAGCTCATCACGAGCGGCAAGATGCCGGTACCGGATCTCGAGGTGAACGCGATCCCCGCCATGCGCCACGCCTACGTCCGCGCCTTCGGCGCCGACAACCAGGCGCTCAGCGATGCTTGGAAGCGCCTGCTCGGCTATCGCCCGCTGCTGATCGACGAGGTGGATGCCGGGCTCTCGGCCGGGCTCAACGCCCTTTCGGTCCATGTGGCCGAGGATGGCAGCCTCTACACGGCTGGCTTCAACAACTTCGACTTGCAGATCGTCCGCCTCAGGCCGGACGGCTCCTCCGAGACCATCACCCAGGCACCGCGCAACAAGTGGATCGACTACGTGGGCGGCATGCTCGCCATCGGCGACACGCTGCACGTGGGGGCCGCAGGCTCCAGCCACTACGGCTTCGACCTCCTGACGCCGTTCAATCCCACCCCCAACGATCCCGATGCGTTGCTTGAGAACAACTCGCTCTGGTTCGAGAGCGGCACGACCGCCGATGATACCCTGCCCTTCACGCCCTTCGACCTCGCATTCAAGGATGGCGATGGCTGGTTCTACGCGACGAGCGACAGCACCAACGAGGTCGTGCGCTATCACGCGCCCGGTGACTATGAGTTCGACGATAACGGCGAAATGTTCGCGTCGAACCTTGAAGTCATCGCTGGCGATCGCAACGAGGCAACCACCTTCGTCCCAGGCCAGGACGCCCAGGCGCCCAATGGCTCGGCCGCGCGCTTCAACTACCCCAGCAACCTCACCCTGCAGACCGTAGGGGGCAAGGACTACCTCTACGTCTCGGACACCCTCAACCACCGGATCAAGCGCATCGACCTTTCGAACCCCTCGTTCCCGACCGAGACGGTCCTCGGCTTCGCGAGCCTGACGCCGTACGGCAACATGCTCAAGCCGCCCGGCGCCCTCGAGGACGGCAAGGCTTCCCAAAGCAAGGCGCAGGGCTTCACCGACCTCGATTCGCCAGAGGGGGTCCCCAAGGCGAAAGCCACCCTCGCCTACCCGCACAAGGTGGTCTTCGACGCGCAGGGCCGGATGTTCATCGCGGACCAGGACCACCGCCGCGTGCGCATGTTCGACGGTCAGAAGGTCTACACCCTCGCAGGCACCGAGCCGGGAGTTGCGAGCGCCGTCGGCGACTCGCGCCGCGCGGGACTCGGCGAGGTGGCGAGCATCGCCTTCGACAAGGACGGCAACTTGCTGATAGCAGACGGGCGCTCGAACAAGCTGCGCCGCCTCTGGCTGAAATTCGGACTTTAAGGGGTTCATCATGAGACGTTCCCATCTGCACAGCCTCTTGGCCCTGAGCCTGTCCTTCGGGCTGCTCGGCTGCAGCCCCGAGCTGGTGGCGCGCCCGGTAACGGGCGACCCCAATGACCAGGCGTCACTGGTTTCGAACAACACGGCGGGTTTCGTGGGGAACGTGCGCGTCCCCGTCGAGCTGATCTCGAACAACGCGGGCGGCCTCATCTCGAACAACGCCGGGGGGCTCATCTCCAACAACGCGGGCGGCTACCGCATCAGCGCCCTTGCCGAGCAGGCGCTCGCCAATTCGCTCATCTACCTCCTCAACCCGGACGAGAAGTTCTACAACAACCTCAAGGGCGAGCGCATCGTCGCGACCACCGACGCGAAGGGCGCCTACCGCCTGCCGACGGTGCTGCCCACGGACAAGCAGGTCATCGTCAGCGCCATGCTCTCGGGGAACCGGCGCATGGTGGGCTACACCTTCACCCAGAAGGGAGAAAACCGCGTCGACGTCAGCGTGGCGAGCACCTACGTCACCGAGTTCTTCCGGGCCCAGGCCAAGAAGGCTGGCCGAACCATGGCCGACTACCCGGGTGCGCTCGACAAGCTCCCCGGGCTCGTGGCCGAAACCCAGAAGCTGCTGGATAACGGCACGCTCCCCATCCCCGACCTGACCATCGGGCAGGCGGATGCCATGAACAAGGTCTACCTGGCCGCCTTCGGCTCGCGCAGCAAGGCCCTGAGCGATGGCTGGGCCGATCTCCTGGGCCGCCGCCTGGTCGCGCTCTCGACTGCTGCGGGCAACTACGCACTCGGCGTGCTCCAAGATTCGGGGCCCGCCACGGGGCTCGGCCTGCACCTGCCGTCAGGCGTTGCGTGCGATTCGCAAGGCAATCTGTTCATCGCCGAAAAGAATCACCACGGGATCCGCTGGGTGAAGCCGGACGGCAGTAGCACCTTCATCGGCGGCTTCATGGGCGACGGCTCAGTGACCCTTCCGGAGCTATCACCGGACGGCGCTCCGTTCTCGGAAACCTTGCTGCCCGCGGTTCATGACGTCACCTGCGATCCCAAGGGCAACGTGATCGTCACCCTGCAGGGTGGGAGCATGCCGACCAACGTCCTGGTCTTCTTGTGCCGCGAGTCCGGGAACTACTATGGTCGAATGAATTTGGCGGCGGGCCACTCCTACATCCTGGGAGACCCAGCAGGCGAGTTTGGGCACAGTGATGGGCCGATCGGAGAGGCGACCTTCAACGCCGTCGCCGGGGTGACGACCGACGACCAAGGCAATCTCTACCTGGCCGATCGCCGCAACAACCTGATCCGCCGGGTCGACGTCGGGACGGGCCAGGTCTCCACCGTGGCGGGCATCAAGAGCTTCGACGCGAAGAAGAAGAGCACCATCCCCGCAGAGCTGCGCGTAGGCTATGCCACCCCCGAGCAAGAGGCCACGGCGGCCGTGATCCATCGCCCCTTCGACGTGGCCTGGCGCAAGGGGGCGAACGGCCTCGATCACCTCTACGTCTGGGAAGGTTCGAACCCCGACGAAACGGACCCCGACATCAAGGCGCTGGGCAACGCCATCCGCGAGATCACCTTCGATCCGCTGCAGCCAAGCGAAGGAACCATTCGCTTCCTGATGGGCGGCCAGGACAAGCGCGGACTAGGAGGCGACGGCGGCCCGGCCAAGGACGCCCTGCTGAACCTCGTCGATCCGTTCAACACCCCCGAGGTACCCTACGGCGGCCTCGCGGTCTCGAAGGACGGCCGGTACCTGTACTTCAACGACTCGCTCAACCGCCGGGTGCGCGTCATCGACCTGCAGACCGGCCTTGTCGACACCGCCGCGGGCGGCGGCGGCCAGGAAGGCGACGCAGAGGCCCGCGAAGCCCTGCTCAAGGACGTTTCGGGCCTCGCGATGGGGCCGAACGGCGAGGTCTACTTCTGCGATTCGGTCAACCACGTGGTACGCAAGCTGAACCGGCAATTCGGGTTCTGACGAAGATGAAAAAGCCCCCCGGCGGTTGCCGGGGGGCTTTTCTTGGGATACTACGCTCGTGCGGCAGGCACGAGGGCGACGGCGCCAGAGGCCTGGCCAACAGGCGGCGCTCCCGCCTCGCTCCGGAAGAAGGCGATCGCCGCCTGGAGGGCACGCGCCTGTTCCTGCAGGGCCTCGACCGATTGCGAGATCTGGGTGGTGGCCGCCGCCGACTCCTGCGCGGCGAGGTTGATCTGGCCCACCGAGGCGACGACACGCTCGCTGCCCGCCTCTTGCTCGGTCGAAGCGGCCGAGACCTCGCGCGTCATGCGGCTCATCTGGTCCACGGCCCGCACGATCTGTTCGGAGCCCTTGGCCTGCTCGCCGACCGCGACAGTGACCTCCTGGGTGAGGGCGTTCATCTGGTCCACCGCCCGGGTGATCTGGGTGGCGGTGCGAGCCTGCTCGCCAGCCGCCTCGACGACCTGGGCGACCAGCCCTCCCGCTTCGCCGATGGAAGCGACGATAGAGCCGAGCGCATCACCGGCCGAACGCGCAAGGCGGGTGCCGTTGTGGACCGCCTCGTTGCCGCGCGCCGTGGCCTCGATGGCCGCCACGCTCTCGGCCTGGATGCCCTTGATGAGGCTTGCGATCTCGCCGGTGGCCTTGGCCGAGCGCTCGGCGAGCTTGCGGACCTCGTCGGCGACCACTGCGAAGCCGCGGCCGTGCTCTCCGGCCCGGGCTGCCTCGATGGCAGCGTTGAGCGCCAAGAGGTTGGTCTGCTCGGCGATGTCGTCGATCACCTCGACGATGGCCCCGATCTCCTTGGAGCGATCGCCGAGCTGCGCGATCTGAGTGCTCACCTGGCCGATCACCTGGGTGATCGCCTCCATGCCCTGGATGGTCTCGTCCACCGCGCGCTGACCCTCGCGTGCAGCCCCGGTCGCACCGGCGGCCGCCTGATGGACTTGGGCGAGGTTGCCCGAGACCTGCTGGATCGAGGCCGCCATCTCGGTGATGGCCGCCGAGGTTTCCTGGGTGGAGGCGGCGAGACGCTCGGCGTTGCCCGCCACCTGACGGATCGAAGCCGTCATCTCGGCGATGGAGCTGGAGGTCTCCTCGACCCCCTCGGCCACGGCCTGGGCGTTCTCCGTGACCTGGTGAATGGCGACGGCCATCTCGCCCATGTCACCGGCCGTCTGCTGGGCGGAGGCCGCCTGAGAGCGGGCCGTGGCGGCGAGCTGGGCGCTGGCCGAACCGATCTGGTGCGAGCCGCTCGCGACCACGTCCGCCGCCACCCGGACCTCACCGACGATGCTGCCGAGCTGCCGCACCATCTGGCGGAAGCTCTTGGCCACATCGCCGATCTCGTCGGTCGACTGCACCGCGACCTTCACGTCGAGGCGACCACCGGCGATCGCCTCGGCGGCCTGCCCCAGCGCGCGCAGGTCCCGGGTGAAGCGGCCGCCCATGAAGAGGGCCACCCCGATGGTGACGAACAACGCGAGGCCGCCGACCCCGAGCAGGACGAGGTGAGCGCGTTCGTTCTCGGCCTTGACCCGCTCCCAGGCACCGTTGACGATCCGGTCCGTTTCCTTGTCCATCTGGGAGAACGTCGCGCGGAAGTCATCCATCAGGACCTTGCCGTCCCTCAGGTGGGCGCGGGCCTCCTGGATGCGGCCCTGGCGCCCGTGCGCGACCATCTCGGCGAGGAAGGCCTCGACCTTATCGATCTTGGGACGGGCCTCGGCAATCAGCTGCTGCAGAGCGAGATGGCCGACGCTCTCCTTGTCCAGGGTCGCAAGCGACGCCTCCAGGTTGGAGTGCCCCCGGTTGTAGGCCTCCAGCAAGCGCTCATCGCCCGTGACCAAGTAGCCACGGACCCCGGTCTCCATGTTCAGCATCTCGGTGAGGATCTGGCGGGTCGCGTTGCTCACGGGGATCGCGTCGTCGATGACCAGACGCGACTCCTCGGTGAGCTTGTTGACGCTCTCGTGCCCGGTGAACCCGATGAAGGCCATCAGGATTAGCGCGCTCGAGAAACCGAGCATCAATTTGCGAAAGACGGTCCAACGCATGTTCGAGTCTCCTTCTTCCATCCGCGGTCCCGGGCGCGTCGCGTCGACGGAATCGCTACCTATCAACAAATCAACATAAGATTCATAAAATCTTCTGATAACGAGAATCGTGTCATGAAAAACAAACAAGCAATCAATCCAATCTAATGGACATCGATTCCTGCTCGTTTGTTCCCGCTGGTTCTCAAAACCTATCGGAGAGCCTCGGATCAAATGCACGAAGCGCCGCGACGAGATCGCCGCCCGCGGGCCCAACGGTTGGGCTCGCGGACGGCTGGTTCAGGGGAGCGGTTCCTTGCAGTGGATGGGGGCTCGCGCGCGGGGGGATCCTCAGGGGGATTCGGCCTCCAGGCGATCGGCATCGATCGCGAAGCCCTTGTGCTCGATCAGGGCGCGCAGGCGTGCCAGGTCGGTCTCGGCGTCGTCACAGGTGACGTCGATGCGATCGGCGAGGATCTCGGCGGAATGGACCCCTCGCAAGAGGATCAGCGTCTTGCGGAGATCCTGGAAGTCGGCATGGGGAGTCGGATGGACTCGAAAGCTGACAAGACGCATGGGGCCTTCCTCTCGTCGCGACGATTCGGCGGGGCCATTCTAGCGCCTCGGCGGGGCGAGGAAAATCAACGCTCGCTGCTTTACTCCTCGGAAGGGTTCAGCCTAAGATCGGCGCACGAGCGACGACGAGGAGGTCTCCATGCTGTTCAGCGGGGTAGGCATCGTCTTGGCGGGACTCCTGGGCACGCTGGCCATGAGCACGTGGTTCTACTTCGCCCACGCCTTCGGGGTGGCCCGGCACAACCCCGGCTCCTACCTGGGGACCTTGATCTTCGGGGTCACCCGGGCGGCCTTCGCCACGGGGCTCGTCTTCCACTTCCTGATCGGGATCCTGGCAGCCTGGATCTACGCCGCGCTCATGAGCCTCTGGGGCATCCAGGGCGGCGTCGGCTGGGGGCTGCTCTTCGGGGCGGTCCACTGGCTGATCGTCATGAGCCTACTCGGCGTGGTGGCTCCGCTGCACCCGGCCGTCCGCAGCGGCAAGCTCGAAAACCCGGGCTACTTCGCACGGCGCGAGGGTTGGAGCGAGGCGGCGGGCAGCCTCATCGACCACCTCTTGTTCGGCGCGATCGTCGGCGGCACCCTGGGCATCTACCACCGCCACATGGGCTTCTCCGTGCCGTACTCGTTCGAGAGCTGGATGCAGCCGACGCTGGAGCCCAGCATCGGTTACCTGGTGCTCGTGATCGCGCTGAGCGTCCTCTTCATCGTCGTCGCGACCATCACCACCAAGCTCGGCTACGGGGACGAGGTATTCGCCGCGGCCACCCCGGACCAGGACGACCCCGATTGGAAGATCGCCCGAGAGCGGCGCGAAACGCCCGAAGTGGAAGGGGAATAGCACTGCGGCCGCCCTGCGCGGCACCCTTCCTTCATCAGAAGCCTCATCGAACCCTCGAACGTTGGGTATGAGACCTAAGGGCAAGGAGCGATCCCCGCCCTTACGAGCACCACCGGCACGAAGTTCGAGCGAGGCAACGACATGACGCGGTTGGTTCTTTGCGGCGCGATCGCGCTGGGCACCCTGGCCGGTTGCGCCCTGGCGCCCTCGGGCCCCGATCCCCGGCTCGACCTGAGCGGTATCGCTCGCTTCGCCGCGCCGCGCGCCACCCAGGCGACGCTCTCGGAGGTGGCCTCCTACGCGACCGTGTCGCTGATCGACGCCGCCAACAACCGCTCGGTTTCAACCACCCTCACCAACGAGAACGGGGCTTTTAGGCTGAGCTTCCCCAGCACCTTCAAGCCGGACCCGGCCAAGTTCTACTACCTCGAAGCGGTCAAAGGCCTGAGCGAGAACCGGCCCGGTTACGTGGCGGCGCGCCTTCGGACCCTCGCGCGCTTCAACAACGGCTGGACGACCCTGACCAACACCCAGCCCAACGGCGGGATCGTGGTCGATCTGGGAACGACCGCGCTCAGCATCGGCGCCGCCCTGCGCCACAACAACCCCGCCTCCTTCGATTTCCTGAGCTTGATTGGCGCCTACTCCCCCGAGGAGGGGGGCCACTACGTCCACCCCGCCCCGGCCCTGAGCACCGACGACTATGGATCCCTAGTAGCGCTGACCGCCGAGTCGCTCGGCCGAAGCGAGGACCCGGTGGCGAGCGTGGGGCTCACCCTGCCGAATACCTGGCACCGGCGCGGCGCCTACGTGACGGTCTCGGCCATCGAGCCCGCCAGCGGCAGCGTCGGGACCTCCTTGACCATCCGGGGCACCGGCTTCAGCGCCATCCCCGGGAACAACCTCGTCACCCTGGGCGACGCCCGGGCCACGGTCGCCACCTCCTCGCTCACCTTCGTCACCGTGACGGTACCGCCCGAGGCCCGCACCGCCTCGGTCTCGATCCGGGTGGGGGCCTTCAGCGCGCTCGGGCCGACCTTCACCGTGACGGGGGTCGTCTCGGGCGGCGTGAGCGACCAGTTCTAGGAGATCCGCCATGGCCACGCCGCAAGGACCGTCCCGCCTGCTCGTCGCTGCCCTGCTGGGCGCAACCCTGGCCGTTGCCAGCTGTCAGGCCGTGCCGACGCTCCTGCCGAACACTCATCAGGAAGCGGGCCGCACCCTCGCAGGAGCCATCGAGGGCGCGAGCGATCGCAACACCCAGGCCACCCTCGCCGAGGTGGCGAGCGGTGCGACCGTCTCCTTGATCGACGGGGTCTCGGGCGAGACCGCCGCCGCCACCCTGAGCACGGCGGACGGCCGCTTCGACCTGGCCCTGCCGAGCGCCTTCTCACCGGTTCCCGGGCGGGCCTACGTGCTCGAGGCGGCGAAGGGCCTCGGGGTGGGGCTCGGGGCGAACCGGGCGGGGGCACCGCTCGCGCGCCTGCGCACGGTCGTCGTCTTTGCGACCGACGGCAGCTGGACCAGCCTCGCGAGCACCACCCCGAACGCACCGGTCACCCTCGGCGCTTCCACCACGGCCCTCTGCGCGATCGCAAGCCTCCAGGGCCTCTCGAACGCGTCACAGGCCGCGCTGGTAGGGCGCCTGGCGAACGGCGCCTACAACGCCGCCGGCTCGCCCATCCCCGCGAGCGACCTCGACCGGGTCCGGACCCTGGTCGGCGAATGCCTCGCGGCCGATCAGGATCCGCTCGAAGCCATCGGCTACGACGCAAGCGCCGGGACCCCCGAGTTGCGTTACGGCCGCAAACCCAACCAGCTCGCGGTGTTCGGCACCCTCACCCCCGCCGTCCCGAGCCCAGGTGGTACCCTCGTCATCAAGGGACAGGGCTTCCCGAACGCCGGAGCCTCGGTGTCGGTCACCGTCGCGGGCAAGCCCGTCGGCTGGAGCGTGAACGCCACGCGCACCGAGCTCACGGTGACGCTGCCCCCAGACGCCTACACCGGCTACCTGAGCATCCAGCAAGGCTATACCGTGCAGACCGGCCCCTTCGTCCCGGTGAAGGGCACCGTCGGCACCTTCGCCGGCAGCCGGATCCTCGGCTTCGTGGACGGCATCGGCCGCGCGGCGTCCTTCACCTACCTCTACCAGCTCACCTTCGACCCGCAGGGCAACCTCTTCGTGGCGGACCGAGACAACCACGCCGTGCGCAAGATCTCGCCTGCGGGCAGCGTGACGACCTTGGCGGGCAACGGGACCGCCGGCTCCACCGACGGCACCGGCGGCGGCGCCCAGTTCAACACGCCGGTCGGGCTCACCACCGACGCGGCGGGCAACGTCTACGTGGCCGAACGCACGAACAACCTGATCCGCAAGGTCACGCCCCAAGGCGTGGTGACGACCTATTCAAGCGGCGGCGGCACCCCCTTCAGCGGGCCCGAGGGCCTGGTCTTCGACCCGGACGGCAACCTCTACGTGGCCGAGAACGCCAATCGCAGCATCCGCAAGATCGCCCCCAACGGGACCACCTCGGTCTTCGCCGGCACCCTCGGGACGTCGGGCTTCGCGGAGGGTGCGGTGGGCGTGGGGCGCTTCGCCCACCCGGCAGGCCTTGCCATGGACCCGGCTCGCAACCTGTACGTGGCGGACTTCGGCAACCACTGCATCCGCAAGGTCACCCCCGCCGGCGTCCTCTCGACGCTCGCGGGCACCAACATCGCCGGCTACGCCGACGGCACGGGGGCAAACGCTCGCTTCACCAGTCCAACGCAGCTCGTCTACGCGCCAGACGGCTACCTGTACGCCGTCGAGTACGGCCAGCGCCTGCGGCGGATCGACCGCAACACGGGCCAGGTCACCACCGTAGCGGGCTCGGGCCTGACCGGGACTGCCGACGGCCCCCTCGGCCTCGCCCAGTTCGCCACGCCTCCCGGCCTCGCTTACCGGAACGGCGTCTTCTACGTCGCCGAGCGAGACGGGCTCAACGTCCGCGCGATCGTGCCCTGAGGATGAACGCCATGCGCCACGCCTTGATCCTCGCAACCGGTCTTTCGCTCGTGCTCGCGGCCTGCACGGGCGATCGCGCGCTGCCGCCGGGCGCGCTCGCCCCCGCCCAGCTCCTGAGCGGCCGGGTCGTCTTCCCCGCGCGCACCGCCCAGACCACCCTCGACGCGGTCGCGAACAAGGCCTCGGTCTCGCTCATCGACGCCAGCACCCAGCAAACACTCGCCACCACCGTCACCGACGCCTCGGGCCAGTTCAACCTCTCGTTCTCGGCCCTTTCCCCCAAGGCGGGGAGCACCTACTACCTCGACGCCTACAAGGGGCTGGAAGGCCACCGGGCAGGGGCTGCCACCGTGCGCCTGCGCACCCTCCTGTTCTGGAACGGCGGCTGGCAAAGCCTCACCAACGCCACCCTCAACGCCGGCGTCACCCTCAGCGCCGCCACCACCGCGATCGCCACGGCAGTCAGCCTCAAGCAGGCCGCAGGCACCGCCCTCGACCTGGCGAAGCTGATCAACACCGTCAACGGCAGCGCGTTCGCCGAAGCCGGCACGGGCCTGAGCAACGCCAACGACTTCACCCCCGTCCTCTCGCACGTCACGAACGCCCTGACGCTCGACCAGGATCCGCTCGCCTCCATCGCCTACGACGCCACAACCGGCACCTACACGCTTGCGAGCCGCCTGCCCTGGGTCAGCTCCGTCTCCCCGGCCATCGGCACCCCCGGCGGAAGCCTGACGCTCAAGGGCGAGAACTTCGAGAGCCTGAGCGGGCGCTACGCCTTCTACTTCGGCACGACGGCGGCGAGCACTTGGAGCGTGAGCGCGGACCGCCGGACCCTCACCGTGCCCATCCCGGCTACCGCCTACTCGGCCCCGCTCACCATGCGCCAGCCGAACGGCGCAAGCCAGATCCTCGCGGGCTTCTACCGGCTGCGCGGGACCGTCGGCACCCTCGCAGGCGCCGGAATAGCCGGCAGCCGTGACGGCACGGGGCTCGAGGCCACCTTCAACCAGCCGGTCCGGCTCATGCCGGACGCCGACGGCAACTTGCTCGTCAGCGAGTACGTGGGCAACCGCATCCGCCGGGTGACGCCGGACGGGCGCGTCACCACCTTCGTGGGCGGCGGGGCCCAAGGCATCGCGAACGGCACCGGCACCGAGGCCCTCTTCTTCCGGCCGGGCGCCATGGTCACGATGCCCGGCGGGGACTACCTGCTCAGCGACATGTGGAACCACATGCTGCGCCGGATCACGCCCTCCGGCATCGTGACGCTCTACGCGGGCGTCGCGAGCGACTCGATCGGTCTTCCCGGCAACACCGACGGCGACCTCGCCACCGCCAGCTTCAACCTGCCCGTCGGCATGCGCTACCGGGGCACCGACCTCTACGTCGCCGACACCACCAACCACAAGATCCGCAAGATCGACGCGAGCGGCAACGTCACGACCTTCGCCGGCACGGGGGTCGCCGGGGACGCCGCGGGCGTGGGCGGCCAGCTCTACGGCCCGCGGGACCTGGTCTTCGACACGAGCGGCAACATGTTCGTCTGTCAATTCCCGCGGCACACCATCCGCAAGATCGCCCCCGACGGCGCCATCAGCACGTTCGCCGGCGCCTTCAACGTCGCGGCGAACGTGGACGACACGGGCGCGGCCGCGAGGTTCAGCAAGCCCCAGAGCCTCACGATCGACGCCGCCAACAACCTGTATGTCGTCGACTTCGGCAACCACAAGATTCGCAAGGTCACCCCGGCCGGGGTCGTGACGACCCTCGCCGGAAGCGGCGTGCAGGGCTACGCCGACGGTCCCCTGCTCGACGCCCGGTTCAACCAGCCGACAGGCGCCTACCTTGCCCCGGACAATACCCTCTACGTCACCGACGAGTACAACCACCGCATCCGGGTCGTCACGTTCTGATGCGGATGGCAGGAAGATCCCCCAGGAGTGGCCCCATGACCTCGAAGCGCTGGCTCCCCTTGCTCACGCTGCTGCTCGCCCTCGCGGCGGGCTGCGCCCCCGACGACGACACGCCCCTCGTGACGGGCGTTCAGCCGGGCACCGGCACCCCGAGCGCGGACACGACCATCGACGCCAAGATCCCGACCGACGGGCCCACCCCACCCTCGAGCGCTACCCCGACGCCCGAGCCCACCCCGAGCGGGCTCGACAGCGGCATCGACACCACGACCCCGACGCCCGGCACGGACGGCGGCTACGAGCAGGTCCCCACCCCGCGCCCGCCCGCCCCCAACGCCACGCCCCCGGGCACGCTGCTTGCGAGCCTCTTTGCGAGCGACCCGCTGCGGGGGATGAGCCTTGCCGGCAACCAGACCGAGCCCTGGGTCCTGCGCACCGCGGACGTGGCCAAGCTGAACGGCGACGGCGAGGTCGTCCTGAGCACGGCGCCGGGCGCCGACGCCGCGGCCCTGGTCGCCACGGCCTACGGGCTGTGGGTGCTGAGCGCCTCCGAGAACCGGCTCTACCGGCTGACGAACGACCAGTACGGCCTGAGCAAGACGGGCTATGGCGTACTGGCTAGCGGCGTGTTGCTCGCCGGTGACGACGCGGAAGGCTGGATCGCCCATGCCGGCGGCCAGCTAACGCGCGTCCGCCTCTCGGATGGCGCCATCCAGAGCTTCGCGGGCGTGACGGGCAGCCCGGTCGCGATCGCCCTCTCGTCGGCTCACGCCTGGGTCGCCACCTCGGACGGCAAGCTGCACCGGATCGACCGGGAGACGGGAGTCGAAGGGGCCACGATCGACCTAGGCGGCACCCCCACGGCCCTCACGGTTGATCGGCTGGGCAACACCTGGGCCGCCACCCATACCCCCAACGCCCTGCGGCGGGTGCCGAGCGGTTCGAGCATCGCCGACCCCGCCCTGGCGCTCGGCTCGCGTCCCTACGCGCTGGCGGCGGGCGATCGCGTCTGGGCCGCCCAGAAGGAGAACCAGCGCGTGACCCACGTGGCGCTGGACGGGACGAACCCCACCTCGGTCACCCTCCAGCTGAGCCCCACGAGCGTCGGGATCGACGCGAACGGCCGCGTCTGGCTGCTCGATCCCAGCCAGGGGCGCCTCGACGTGCTGTGGGGACGCTAGTCTTGACGCATACGAAGCTCGCCATCGGTCTCTGCGCCCTGCTGCTCGCCACGGGCGCGGCCACAAGCTGCCAGGTGCCGCTCGCGCACCAGACGCAAGCCCCCCACGCCCCGCTCACGGGCCGGATCCTCGAAATCGACGACCGCAGCACGCTCGCCGCGCTCGCAGAGGTCGCCAACGGCGCCACCGTCTCCTTGATCGACGCGGTGAGCGGCCGCACGGTCGCTACCACCGTCAGCGCCCCGAACGGCTCCTTTAGCCTCGCGCCGCTCACGGCCCCCGTCGAGAACCGCCCCTACCTGCTCGAAGCGAGCAAGGGGCTTGGCATGGGCCTCGGCGCGAACCGCATCGGCGCGCCGGTCGCGCGGCTGCGCACCCTGGCCTTCTACGCGGGGGGCAGCTGGACGAGCCTCTCGGGCGGCAGCACCCCCCAGCTCGGCCCCCGCACCACGGCCCTGGCGATCATCGGTGGCCTCAAGGGGCTGAGCCCCGCCCAGCTCCAGGCGCTTTCGAGCAAGCTCTCGGGCGGTGCCTTCGACCCGACGGGGACCGCGATCGCAAGCGACGAGTTCACCCAGGTCCACGCCCTGGTGCGCCAGGCCCTCGAACAGGACCTAGACCCGGTGGGAGCGATCGCCTACGAGCCGGGAGCGCCCGCGCGCTTCGCCCTGAAACCGGGCGAGCCCAGCCTGTTCGAGTCCTACACCCCGACCAGCCTGAAGCCCGGCCAGGCCGTCACGGTCTACGGCCAGAACCTACCCCTGCCGGACGCCAGCGTCTCGGTGACGGTGGGCAAGAAGCCCGTCCTGTGGGGAGTGAGCGGCGATCGCACCCAGCTGCGGCTCCAGCTGCCCTCGGACGCCCACAGCGGCTACGTGGAGCTGAAGGCTGGGACGAGCACCTGGATGGGCCCCTATCTCTTCGTCTCGGGGACCGTGGGCACCTTCGCGGGCGATGGCCCGGCGGGCGACTACGACCGGCTCACCTGGCGCGACGCCAAGGGCACCTACGCCCAGCTCAACGCCCCCAATTCCATCGTGCGCAACCCGGCGGACGGCAACTTCTACTTCACCGACCGCTACAACGGCTGCATCCGGCGCATGACCCCGCAGGGGGTCGTCAGCACCTTCACGGGCATCGGCAAGGGGTACCAGGACGGCGGCCCCGGCCAGGCCAAGTTCGCCGATCCCTTCGGCCTCGGGGCGGATCCCGCGGGCAACCTCTACGTGGGCGATACGGGCAACAACGTCGTCCGGAAGGTGGACCCTACGGGCAACGTCACCACCCTGGCGGGCACCAAGGGGCAGATCGTCTTTCAGGACGGACAAGGCCCCAGCGCCCGCTTCAAAAACCCCGTCGGCATGGCCTTTCACGGCGGGTACCTCTACGTGGCCGACTACACCGACCACCGGATCCGCCGCATCGCCGCGGACGGCACGGTCGTGACGGTCGCGGGCGACGGCACGAACGTCACCCAGGACGGCGTGGGCACCGCCGCCAAGATCGCGGGGCCCATCGGCCTTACGGTTGATAACGCGGGCAACCTCTACGCGACCGAGTACAACGGGCTCACCATCCGCAAGATCGAGGCCGGCACCTTCAACGTCACCACCCTCGCGGGCACCGCGCTCGCGAGCGGATCGATCGACGGCATCGGTGCCGCCGCGCGCTTCGTCAAGCCGTACCACATCCGAATGAACGAGAACGGCAACCTGGTGGTGTCGGACCCCGGTGCCAACCGCATTCGCCAGGTCACTCCCGCCGGCGTGGTGACCACCCTGGCCGGTAGCGATCGCATGGGCGCCCTGGACGGCGGGCAGTTCGCCGCCACCTTCCGGGGCCTCACCGACGCCATGCCCTGGAACGGCAGCCTGTTCATCGCAGACCGCTTCAGCCACCGAATCCGAACCTTCACCTACTAAGGCAGCACCCATGACCGCATCGAAGCACCCCATCGCCCCACTCGCCCTCGGCCTGCTGCTCGTGACGGCCGGCCTCGGGGGCTGTCTCGCCACCCCTACCGCGACCGTCGCCACGGCTCCCGCCCTGCGCGGCGAGGTGCGCTTCCCCGTCCGCCAGGCCCAGGCCACCCTCGAAGAGGTCGCCGACGGCGCCAGCGTCACCCTGTTCGAGGCGGCCTCGGGCAACGCACTCGCGAGCACCGTCACCAACGCGGGCGGCGCCTTCGTCCTGAGCTTCGCGGGGCTCTCACCGACCCCGGGCGGGGTCTACTACCTCGAGGCCCTCAAGGGGCTCGCCATGGGCGGGGATCCGAACCGCCCCGGCGCTCGCGCGGCGCGGCTGCGCACCCTGCTGGTATACGACGGCGGCTGGAAGAGCCTGACGAACACGACCCCCAACGCCGGAGTCGCCCTGAGCGCGGCCACCACCGCGATCGCCACCGTGGTCGGGCTCAAGCAAGCCACCGGCACGACCCTGGACCTCTCGAAGCTGGTCGGCAAGGTGAGCGGCTCCTCGTTCGACCAGACGGGCACCGGTCTCTTCGAGGCGTCCGACTTCACCCCGGTGCTCGGGCTGGTGACGAGCGCGCTCTCGCTCGATCAGGACCCGCTCGTCTCCATCGCCTACGACGCCGGCAAGGGCAGCTACTCGCTCATCGGGGGGATCCCCGGGGTGCTCGGCATGAGCCCTGCCATCGGGACGCCCGGGGGTACCGTGACGGTGCGCGGGATGCACTTCGACCCCAGGCCCGGGCGCCTGGCCTTCTGGTTCGGCGCGATCCCCGCCGCGACCTGGAGCATCGCAGCGGACCAGACGAGCGCTACCGTGACCATCCCCGCCCAGGCCTACTCGGCCGAGTTCACGGTGCAGCAGCCCGGGGGCGTCCGGCAGACCCTCTCGGCCTTCTACCAGTTGCGCGGCACGGTCGGGACGCTCGCGGGCAGCACCATCGCCGGCTGGGCCGACGGGGCGGGCTTCGGCGCCCAGTTCTCCAACCCGATCTCGGTGGTGCCCGACGCCGACGGCGCCCTCGTCGTGGTGGACCACAGCGGCCACCGGGTGCGCCGGATGACGCGCCTCGGGCAGGTGACGACCCTCGCAGGGGTGGGCTACCCGGTCGTCCAGGACGCCACCACCTCGGTCGCCGCCGTGGGGCTGAGCGCCTCCTTCAACTGGCCGGCAGGGGTGGCCCTGAGCCCGGACGGCAGCCTCGTTTTGGCCGACAAGAAGAACCACCTGCTGCGCAAGATCACTCGCGACGGCCTGGTGAGCGTCTTCGGCGGCACCGGCGCGACCGGCTCGGTGGACGGCGCGCTCGCCACCGCCCAGTTCAACTGGCCCTCCAACCTCAAGTACCGTGGCAGCGACCTCTACGTGGTGGATCAGGGCAACAACAAGATCCGCAAGATCACCCCCGACGGGACCGTCACGACCTTCGTGGGCAGTGGCGCCGCGGGCAACACCGAGGGGACCAGCACGGGCGCCGAGCTGAACAACCCCCACGAGATCGCCTTCGACTCGGCGGGGAACATGTTCGTCACCTCGTTCGGGGCCTACAACCTGCGCAAGGTCACCCCCGGCGGCGTCACCAGCTCGTTCGTGGGCAACCCCACGACCCAGGGCTACGCGGAAGGCACGGGAGCAGCCGCCCGCATGGCGGGCGTCCACAGCGTCGTGACCGATCCCAGCGACGACTCGCTGTATTTCACGGACTGGGGCAACCACCTGGTCCGCAAGGTCACCGCGGCCAGCGTGACGAGCCTGGTCGCGGGCACCGTCTCGGCCGGAGCCGGCGTCGCGGGCTACGCGGACGGCCCCCTCGCCGCCGCCAAGTTCAGGAACCCCGCGGGCCTCTACCGCGCCCCGGACGGCACGATCTACGTGGCGGACGAGGGCAACCACTGCATCCGCGTCATCACCCCGTAACGAGCCCCCAGCTCACAGCCCCCCGTCCTAGTTCAGGTCGGGGGGCTGTGAGCGAATGGCCGAAAGGCTTTAGAAGAGCCAGGGCTGGTTGAACTTGAAGACCAAGCCGACCATGTGGCGCGTCGCCCAGTCGGGATACAGGGTGTTGCGGTAGGCGTTGAATTTGTAGCTCAAGGCCGTGGTCTCGTTCAAGGGCAGCGAGATCACCGACTCGTCGTCCAGCAAGAGACCCTCGCCCGCCACGTTTCCCGTTGCGAACAGCTTGAGATCCG
Organism: bacterium; assembly: GCA_017744355.1. Taxonomy (NCBI): domain Bacteria; species bacterium. Next base: position 201,420 of record JAGIBK010000004.1, read on the forward strand.
TCGAGAGCGAGAGGCTCCACAGCGTTCGCTTGAAGAGGACCTGGGAGGTGAGACCCGTTCGATCCGGCTGCTTGAGATCGAAGAAGTGGTGACGGTACTCCACACCCCCTCGCAGCTCGAAGCCCAGCGGGAACTGATGGCTCAGGCCGGTCCCGAGCTGGCCGAGGAAGTAGCGCGGGTCCTTGTCGTTGACGAAGCGCGTGTTGAGGGTGAGGGTCGCATACGGCTTGGTCTGGGCCGAGAAGGCCTGGGTGCGGTAGTCGGAGATGAACTGGATCCGGTCCGCCGAGGTCTGGCTCTTGCCGTCCGAGAGCTGATCGCTGTGGTAGGACAGCTTGAGGGTGTTGTCCAACTCGTTGGCCGCCCAGGTGGTGCCCAGCTCGTAGTTGAGGTCGCCCCCCCAGCTCATGCCGCTCTTGTCGCCCTTCCAGGTCAGGTCGGGGTAACGCGTGCCGGCCGTGTCCACCGTCCGCCGCTGGAGGTCGGTGGCGAACTGCAAGGACGACTTCCAGAAGGGGGTCAGGTAGTAGTCGGGAAAGCCCCCCTTGCCCACGGCCCGACCCAGCTTGCCTTGCTCGGCGAAGTAAGCGACCATCGCCTCGCGGATCGAGGTGTTCAGGGTGCGCGCCTTGACGCCGCTCAGGGTTTCGAGGTGCTGGGACTTGCCCTGGATGGCGGGCACCGGCACGGCGATCGAGTAGGTCGTGTTGGGCTCGACAGGGCGGCCGTTGATGTGGAGCACGTCGCCCACCTTGGCAAGCCCCGCCGCGAGTGCTGCGGGCCGATTACCGGCGAGCGCCTTGTCGTAGAGGGTCACGAGCACCGAGCCCTTGACCTCGGCCACGGCGATCGCATCCTCCCAGGGCATGGCGTAGTAGAGGCTCTTGGTGGTGGTGATGGGGCCGTAGACGCGCTCGTCGTGGAAGAAGCTCCGGGGCAGGACGGCGAGCTCGGCGCGGGCTTTCAGGCGCATGATCTCGGGGATCAGGGCCTTGGCCTCGTCCGAGGTCGTGCGATCGGCCAGGCGCGCGAGGCTCCCGTAGGCGCGCGCCCAGTGGTCGTTGGAGTCCTTCTTGGCCGTAGCAACCACGCCCGAGAGGGCGTGGCCCAGCGCATGGGGGCGCTCTTCGTCCAGGCGCAGCATGTCCGGCTCGATGCGGCTGAGGCGGTAGTCGCCCTGGGGCCCCGGCTCGAAGGTCAGGCGCGCCTTGCCCACGGCGGTCCCGAAGGCGCCGGCGTGCAGCGCACGCTTGCCGTCGATACCGACCACCTCGTGAACGGCGATGGCGTTGGGGTTGGCGGAGTTGAAGCCCCCGATCACCAGATCGATCCCCGAGTCGCGGGTCAAGAGGGGCATTTCCTGGTCGAGCGAAAGGTGGGTGAGGGCCACCACGATGTCCGGGGTGGCCGCCTTGCGGATGACGGGCACCCAGCGCGCGACCGCCTCCAAAGGCGGCACTACCTCGACCCGGCCGATGTCCTTGAGATCGACGTACTGAGCGAGCGCACCGTCCAAGAGGCCGATGACCGCCACCCGCACGCCGCCACGCTCGAAGACCGCATAGGGCTTGGCGAGAGGCTCCTTGGACTTGGCCCAGCGCACGTTGGTCAGGACCACCGACGCCGACGACTCGCGCACCCGGTCCATGAGGGCGTCGAGGCCGTAGCCGAAGTCGTGGTTGGCGGGCAGCCAGGCGTCATAGCCCGCCCGGTTCATGGCCTCGATGACCGAGCGACCCTTGGTGGCCGCTGCCAGCGAGCTCGGCCCGAGCACATTGCCCGAGGAGAGGAGCAGGGTGGCGGGGGTGCGATCGCGCTCCGTCCCGATGAGGGAGGCCGCTCGCGACAGGCCGCCCGCGATGGTGGGGCGGGCACGGTAGGGGTCGAGCCTCACCGGCTCGAAGAGGCCGAACGAGTCGTTGGTGTGCAGGATCGTGAGCGTGCGGGGCCGCGGCACGACCACCTCGGGCATCTCCATGAGCTGCTCGATCGACTGGGAGGCCACCGAGAGGGGCGGCGCATCGAAGGCGGGCACGGCACTCGACGGAGCGGCCTGGACGGCCGAGGGGGTGGCTTCCGGGCTCTGCGCAAAGACAGGCAAAGCACCCACCGCGCAGCCCAGGGCGAGGCCAAGCAAGGCCCCCAGAGTGAGACGCCCGACAGACGGCTTTAGGACATGCACAGCTCGTGCTCGAGTTGGCTCGACTGGACTTCCAGGTGGACCATCTTCGCCCGGTCCTCGGCGGGGGCCTGCGAGAGCTGCGGGTGGCGCCCGTACAGCTCGGCCAGCTCATGGTTGAGGCGGACCCGCTCGAGGGCCTTGGCCTTGAACTCGCGGTAGCTGTAGCAGGGCAGCGAGCCCTCGCCGAAACGGGGATAGGTGTCCTTGCGATAAGTGACGAACCATTCGCGCACCTGGCGCGTGGTGGCCTCGGGAAGGATTTCGAGGGAGTGATCCATGGGGGAGAGTGGCTCCTAGTGGCGCAAGTACTTGCGAAGGGTGGGGTAGAGGTCGTCGAGGGCGATCGCCTGGTATTCGAGCAGATAGTCAATCCGCTTGAGGACCCCGCCCGGCTTGGCGCTGGCGGGGTAGGTCTCGGGCAGGGCGTTCTCCCAGTCGGGCATCATGAGCAGCGAGCCGATCTTGCCTTCGTCCAGGGCGGTCTGATAGACCGTGACGCGCTCGTCGTTGAAGATCTGGGCGTAGCGCTTCTCTTTGAGGACGGTGCGCGCGTACCAGCGCTTGAAGAGCTCGATCAGGTTCGAGGTGGGCGGCACCCGGCGCAAGGCAGCCTGCTCTGCGTCGGCGAGGAAGGCGTCGATCGGCTCCGGCCCCTCGAAGAGCTGCTGGCGGGTCTCCTGGATGACGAAGCGATCGCCGCGTGGGGTCTTGAGGACCAAGAGCGAGAGCTTGGGCAAGTAGACGTTGCCCGTGGTGTCGCTGGGATCCGCCGGCAAGAAGGTCGGGCCGTAGACGTACTCCTTGCCCGGCTTGCCGTCGTAGAGCTCGAACTCGAAGCCCCGCGCGGCGCGCGGCACGGCGATGCCCCCCGTCGGATGCAGGTCGGGGTAGCGGCGCTCGTAGGCCGCGAGCGTATCGCCCGGCACCGGGTCGGCAACCCGGCGCGCGGGGGTCGGTTGGGGCCGGGGGGTCGGGGCGGCGAAGGCCGGCAGAGCCAGCGTCAGGCCCAGGACCAAAGCCCAGGCGAACCGCCTGCCCCCCAGAGGAAAGAAGGTCGCGCTCATCGCCCCTATTCTACCCTGCGTAGCAGGCGATCAATCTCTCGCCGCGGCCCCAGAAAGCAACTGAGGGCTTGCTTTTTGTGAACCTTTGCTCGCCCATAACCTGAGCTTAAGAAAGCCTCGGCGGTCTTTGACGGATAGATCTCGAAACGCTCTCGTTTTAGGAGGTCCCATGCCGAAGTCGATCCTGCGCAGCAGCACCGTCGCCACGCCCGTGCGCGCCGCGGCCCCGCTTGCCGCCAAGCCCCCGGCCTCGGAACCGAAGGCCAAAGGAAGCCTTCCCCAGGACCAGCTCACGCGCAGCGCGCCCGCGCAAGTGCGGCCCACCAGCCAGATGCTGCCCGGGCAAGTCGCTCTCTATCACGCCCTTTCAGACGCACAGCGCAAGCAGTTCGACCGGGTCTGGGGCGCTGCCGGCACGGATGGTCAAAGAGCACTCGTCAAGCTGCTCGAAGACGGCCGTCTCTTGAGCAGCAAGGACCTGCGCACGGGCGATCGCCTCCTCACCCACCTGGACCGCCTCGCGAGCCAGGCCCTGCCGAAGGGCCTCTCGCGCGCCGACGTGCTCGGCAGCCTCATCGTGCAGGCCCAGGACCCCGGCACCATCTCGCAGGGCGCTCGCGGCACCTGCACCGTCACCACCGCCGAGTACATGATCGCCAAGCAATCCCCGGCCGAGTACGCCCGCGTGGTCGCGGACCTCGCGAGCGCGAGCGGCCAGGTCACCCTCGCGAGCGGCGCCAAGATCAGCCGCGCCGCGGGCACCCTCGCCGACGACGACTCGGGCCGCACCGCCGCCAGCCGTCTCTTCGAGGCCGCCATGATGGAGTACGGCAACGGCCCGCTCAGCTACAGCAACGAGAAGGACCAGCATGGGATCGCGGGCGCCTCGGTGATCCCTGGCGGCCTTCCCGCCTTCGCCACCACCCGGGTCCTCTCGGCCGTCCTGAACGCTAACTACGAGACCCACACCACCCTGCTGGGGCGCGATCGCCTCATGAACACCCTGAAGGACGCCCTCGCCAAGGGGCAGATGGTCCCGGTCGGGATGGACTGGAAGGGCAGCACCGAGAAGAAGCGCTCGGGGCACGAGGTCCTGGTGCTCAAGATCGAGAACGACCGCGTCTACTACCGCAACCCGTGGGGCGAGACCTACCCGCCCGGCACCGAGACCGACGGCAAGACCAGCCCCAAGCGCCGGATCGAGGACCGCAGCGGTGTGGAGAGCATGACCCTTTCCGACTTCCGGAGCCGGCTGGACAACCTCTCGCGCAAGTAAGAGGGCCTCTCACGCGCCCCCGCATGGTATCCTCGGGGCATGCGCGCCCGCCTCTTCGCCCTTGCCGTCATCACCGGGTTCAGCCTGCTGAGCCCGGCTCGCGCGATCGCCGCCCCCTTCACGGATGAGGCCGACGCCGCCTCGCTGCTCACGGCCCTGGAGCGGCAGCAAGCCTACCTCGACAAGGACCGGATCGCCCCGCTGCGCCTGGGCGAGCGCCTCGTCACCCAGCAGGATCTGCGCCAGACGGCGATCGCCTTCGCCGCCTTGGTGCGCGAGGCCTTCGGCACCCCGGACTTCGAGCGCAAATTGCGCGAGCGCTTCACCCTGATCGAGGCCCCCGCCCACTTCACGGGCTACTACCTGCCGCGGCTCGACGCCCGGCGCACCGCAGACAGCCGCTTTCGCTTTCCCCTCTACGCCCGGCCGCCCGTGCTGACCCCGGGGGCTCCCGCCATGACCCGGACGGGGATCGAGGATGCCGGCGCCCTCGACGGCCAGGGCCTCGAGATCGCCTGGGTCGAGCACGAGCTGGATCGCTACCTCTTGATGGTGCAGGGCTCGGGCATCCTGCGCTTCGAGGACGGCCGCGAGGTCCCCGTCAACTACGGCGGCGGCAACGGCCACCCCTACGTGAGCCTCGGCAAATTGCTCGTCGCCGACGGCAAGATCCCCGTCGAGCGCATCTCGGTGCCCGAGATCCGGCGCTACTTCGCCGAGCACCCCGAAGAGCTGCACGGCTACCTCGTCCAGAACCCGAGCTACGTCTTCTTCAAGCTCGCCGACAGCGGGCCTTTCGGCGTCTCAGGCGTCATGCTCACGGCGGGCCGTTCGATCGCCACCGACAAGGCGCTCTCGCCTTCGGGGGCGATCGCCTACGTGCGCTATACGAAGGACGGCAAGGAGCAAGGTCGCTTCGTCTGCGACCAGGACACGGGCTCGGCCATCAAGGGCTGGGGCCGCGCGGACATCTTCTGGGGCGCTGGCGACGAGGCGGGCCTCATCGCGGGCACCCTGAACGCTTCGGGCTCGCTGACCTACCTGCTACTGACCCCGAGCGCCACGCGCTAGCGCGACGTCTCGGGCACCCGCACCAGGAAGTAGCCCTGGCCCCAGCGCTTGCGGTACTCATCGAGCCACTCGGCGACCGCCGGGCCCGGGATGTGCTTGGGCTGGTTGAAGATGTCCTTGATCATGAACTGCTCGGTCCCCGCGAGCGTCTCGCGCATGGTCTCGGAGAAGACCTCCAGGCAGCGAGTGGGCTCGGGCAACAGCGCGGGGTCCACCTCGCCCATGTCGCTGAGGACCGGCACGAAAGCCGGGAAGTTGATGCCGAAGTTGTTGCGCAAAACCTCGGTCATCTCCCAGGCGATGTAGTCCTCTTCGTGGTGGCAGCCGCCGTCGGTGGGCACGAAGCCGGCCTCGCCGTCCGAGCCCTGAGAAAACCAGCAGATGTAGTGTACGGACATAGTCTCTCCCCGCCCCTGCGCCGGGGCATGCTTGCTAATGCCCTCAGTATACGCCGCTAGAACTTGAACTGCGAGGCCAAAGCGTAGTAGCCCCCCTTGGAGGCGGCGAAGAGGCCGTCGTAGGAGCCGATGGCGAGATCCACCCGGCAGGCGCCGAGCTCCAGGCCGAGGCCCGTGGTGAAGCTGGTGGCGCGCTCGCCACCCGCGCTCAGGCCCGCGCGCAAGGGTAGCCAGTCGATGAGGCGCCACTCGCCGCCGAGGCGCACCTCGGGCTGGGTCGAGACCCCGTAGGCCCTGCCGGTGCCGAGCTCCACATCGCCGAGCAGTTGCAGGGGCAAGGAGCGCAAGGGAATCCAGCGTGCCCCAAAGCCAAGCTTGAGGGGCAACGGGTCCCACAGCTCCTGGTCGTTGCCGGGGCCGGGCGCCTCGGTGGTCGTCGTCGATGGCGCGCCAGCGCTGAACTGGGCGTCGTCGCCCGAGAAGCCGAGCTGATAGGGCTCGAGCCGGTAGGTGTGGTGCTTCTCGGTGATCTTGGGCCAGCGCACCGCCCCGATGTTCCCGAGGGTCGCCACCAGGCGCAAATCGTCGCGCACCTCAGAGGCGAGCGACAGGTCGAGCGCACCGCCCGCGCCCATGGTGCCGTACTGGTAGGTGGCCTGGGCCTCTCCCGAGAAGGAGCCGTCGGCATGGGTCTCGAGCAGCTTGCCCCGGGCCTCGGTGATCCGGGCGAAGCCGATCCCCTGGATGTAGCGGGCGGTGAGGCCAAGCGCCGTCGCCCTGGCACCCGAAAAGGCGACAGGTACTCCCACGGAGAAGCCCACGTCGGCGAAGGCGTCGGCTCTTGCCCCCTGCAAGGCGTCGATCGAGACCGCCGAGGTGACGGAGTTCCCGAGCAAGAGTAGCGTCAGCAAATCCCGCGGCACCGCGAGGCCCACCGTGTCGGCCGAGGCCCGCACGAAGAAGCCGCTGCGGTGCATGGGCGCGCTGACGCCCAAGGCCGAGCCGAAGTCGAGCTTGAGGCCCAGGCCGCTCGCTGGGATGCTCGCACTGAGCTGCCGGGCATCAGCGTCCGAGAGGGCCTTTCCGCTCAAGAGGGCATCGAGGGTCTGGAAGCCGAAGGCGTCGTTGCCCAGCCCCAGGCTCAAACCCGGCAGGGGCGCCATCATGGCCTGCTGGGCGCTAGGCAGCCCCAAGAGGGCCGCGTTGGTCCACGCCGTGCTCGCCGCCACGTCGAGTGCAAGCTGCGCGCGCCCCAGGCCGAGGCTGCGCGCGTCGAGCGCGGCGGCCATCGCCGGGGCGGCCTGGAAGGCGATCGCCGAGGCCAGGAGGCTTGCGCCCATTCGCGCGCAGGCTAGGGCCGTTCGGGCAGGCGTGAGGGTCATCTTTTCCCTGGCGAAATTAAGGGGGAGTAGGGCTTGAGGATGATAATCCGCTCAAGACGAAGAAGCAGAGACGATGGTCACAGATCGGACCGGCGGAATCCTCCTAAGCTCCTACCCTGCGCGCCTTAAAAAAACCGCAATCTCACGATCATCTCATAGAGATCATGCTTCAAAAGGGGTACAAGCGAGAAGCGGCGCTTGCTCCCATTCTTCGTCCCACCTCTTGCGCCCGGTGCCGCCTTCCGGCCCGTTGGAGAAGTTACAGGTGACCCAATGACGCGACGCCTGGTGGCCCATCTCGCTCTGTCCGTGAGCCTCGCAGCCTTGCTCGGTGCCCCGGCCCTCGCCGCGATCGCCCAGGCTCCGACGATGCAGCCCCCGCAGCCCCTCACCGCCGCGCCGACCCGCATCATCATCGGGGACCAGGGCCCGACCCTCGCGGAGCTGAGCTACGAGCGCCTGCTCGAAGAAAGCCTCCAGCAGAGCCTCGCCGCTTACCTGGGCCCCAACCAGTTCCTGCTCCAGGTGCGCGTGGCCCTCGCAGGGACCGAGGCCCCACCCGCCGCCCAGAGCACCCCGCTGATCCAGCAGGCGGCACCCTACCAGGCTCCGGCCGCCGCTCCCCAAGCCCCGGTCGCCGAGGCTCCGCTCGATGAGACCGCCGAACTCGAGGACTCCCCGCTGCTGCCCGGCCTGGGGAACCTGCGCGCCGACGACAGGCCCGCCGAGCGCCGCCCCATCCGCCGCCTCGCTGCCCCCGAAGCTCCGGCCGCTGCTCCCATGCCCGCCATGGCCCCCGTGCAGCCCCAGACCTTCGCGCCCCAAGCGCCGGCCGCGCAGCCGCCGCGCATCGAGCGGATCCGCATCTCCCTGGTGCTGCCGACGAGCCTCAAGAGCGGCGACGAGGACTACGTCAAGAACCTGGTCTTCCAGCGCGCCGACCTCAACTTCGCCCGCGGCGACACCATCGACGTTTTCCGCCGGGACTTCCCCCGCCTGGGCGCGGGCGCCGCGCCGGCGGGCAACAACGCCCTGCCCCCCTGGCTCTGGGGCGTGCTCGGCGTGCTGGTCGGCGCGGGTGCCATCGGTGCGATCGCCATGTGGCGCCGCAAGCCCGAGGCCCCAGTTGCAAGCCCCGCTCCGAGCGCCCCGCAGCCCCTGATCGGCGAGAACACCCGCGCGGCCGAAGCACTGCTTGCGAGCCTGAACACCGCCAAGCCCCAGGACCTCTTGCCCGTGCGCCAGGACCTCCTGGTCCAGCTCCTGGATCGGCCGGAGTCGGGCGAGCGCTTCCTGCGCAAGGTCCTGAGCGAAGAGGGCGGCCTCGACAAGGCCGTGGCCCTGACCCGCGCCATGGGCCTCAACGTCGCCAAGCGCCTCTTCACCGGCCTCTTGCCCCAGGAGTGGAAGGCCATCGAGCTCGCCTCGCTCGATCGCAGGGACGTCGGCGTCGAAGACCAGCGCGCCGTGCTGGAGGAAGCCCTCTACGCCGTGCTGCGCGAGAAGAGCGAGCAGCACGGCCCCGACAAGACCTCGCCCTTCGCCTTCCTCTCGACCCTCGACGATTCGCAGATCATCTTCCTGCTCGAAGACGAGGGCCCCCGGGTCCAGGCGCTCCTGCTCTCGCAACTTCCGCCCGACCGGGCGGTGGGCCTCATGCGCCTCAAGGCCCCGGCCGAGCAGGGCGCCATCGCGGCGGCCATGGGCGAGTTGCACCTCTTGCCCATGAGCTCGTTCATGGACCTGGCCCGCCACCTCTCGGACAAGGCCACCAAGGCCCCGCGCTTCGAGACCGCCGTCACCAACGGCCTGGGCCTCTTGGTCAACCTGCTCGACCACTCGGACCGCGCCACCGAGCAAGGCATCCTCAGCGGGCTCTCCAGCCAGAACCCCAAGCTGCTCGCGCAGGTCCGCGAGGCCTACCTCACCTTCGACGACCTGGCGGGCATCCCCCGCGAGATCCTCAAGGACGCCCTGCGCGAGGTGGACAAGGAATCGCTCGCCGAGGCGCTGCGCGACGCCCCCGCCCCGGTGCGCGAGGCCATGACGGCCGCCCTCACCGACCGGGCCCGGCGCATCGTCGAGGACACGCTCAGCCAGCCGCCCGTGGTCCAGCGCGACGAGGCCGCGCTCGACGCCATCCGCAAGGACCTGGTCGCGCGGGTCCGTCAGCTCATGCAGCTCGGACGCTTCGCCGTCAAGGAGCTGCGCGTCCCCCAAGCGAACGAGGGATTGCGCACCCCCCAGGAGGAACTGAAATGATGCGGCTTCCGCGCAACTTCGCGGGCGCGACGCTCGCCCTTGCGATCGCCCTCGGGCTCCCCGCCTGGAACGCCCAGGCCCAGGTCTCGGCCGACCCCGAGGTGGTGCCGGGCCCCGAGGCCTCGGCCAAGCAGCCCCTCTCGGAAGGGGTGATCCGGCTGCGGCGCGGCGGCCCGTCGATCGACCTCGACTCGCTCCTCGACTCCAACCAGCCCGACTTCTACCTCAACGTGGACATCCCGGCACCCGAGCCCACCCCCACGCCGGCGCCCAGCGTCGAGCCGAGCGCGGCCCCTGCCCCCGAGCCCACGGCCTCCGCGAGCCCCGAGCCCGCCCCCTCCGCCTCTCCCAAGCCCGCCAAGCACGGCTACGACCTGATGTACCAGGCCCAGCGCCTGGCGACCCTCGGCCAATACCGCAAGGCCCTCGGCCTGGTGGACGAGGCGATCGCCGAGGACGGCGAGGTCGCCGCCCTGCACGCCGTGCGCGGGTCGCTCCTGGTCAAGCTGCGCGACTACCCCGGCGCCGAGGAGGCCTGGACCCAGGCCCTTGTGCTCGATCCCAGCGCCCACGACGTGAAAGCCGGCCTGGACTGGCTGCGCAAGCGCCTCGCCGCCAGCGGCAGCGCCCTGTAGACCCGAGGAAGGACCATGAACAAGATCCTGTCCGTCGCCCTCGCCGCCGTGGTGGGGCTCGCGGCGTGCCCCGTCGCCCTCGCCGCTCCCAAGGAGCCCGTCAAGCCCGTCGCGGCCCTGACCGAGATCCTCTCGGACCCGCAGGCCATCCTGCGCGTCATCCCGGCGCTGCCCGACGCGATCGCCCGGGTCGACCCCACCGCGGTGCGGATCTTCCTGTACAACGAGCGCAAGCGCGAGGAGACCGAGTCGCTCGCGACCGTGGTCGAGAACCGCCTGAGCGAGGAGCTGCTGCGCCTGCACCGCTTCAAGGTGATCGAGGCCCGCGAGGCCAAGACCACCCGCGTCGAGTCGAGCACCACCAACTTCCAGCTCAGCAACACCATCGAGTCCCTGGCGCGCATGCGCTCGATCGGCCAGTCGGTGGGCGCCGACGCCATCCTCATGTACGCCCCGCAGATCCAGGACCGGATGGTGCTGGTCAACGCCAAGCTGGTGCGGGCGAGCGACGGCGAGATCCTCTGGACCGAGCGCTTCGCCTACAACTTCGACCTCCAGCGCGCCGAGCGCGAGGCCCAGCTCAAGGCCGAAGAGGAAGCGAAAGTCGAAGCCGAGCGCAAGCGCGCCTCCATGGAGAAGCGCACCCGCGACAACGGCCTCTACGCCTACACCGGCATGACCGGCTACGCCATGCGCCGCCTCTCGGCCGCTGCCGGCACCGCCGACGAGGTCTCGCCGGCGGGCCTGAGCCTCGGCTTCATGGGCCTGCGCAACATGGGCTTCGCCGAGAACGCCGCCTTTGGCCTCGATCTGCAGATCGACCAGATGGGCGCGGTCAACCCCAAGCTGAGCCTGCCCATGGTCACCCTCTCGCCCATCTTCCTCTTGCGGCTCGACCCGCTCTTCGTGAAGGGCGAGAACGACGGGATCTTCAACCTGTACTTCGGCCCGGGCGAGACCTTCATCTTCCAGGCGCCGCAGCTGACCTACCAGTTCACCGGCAAGGCCGGCCTGATGATCCGCTTTACCCCTGACACCTTCCTCAACCTGGGCGCCGTCTACGTGCCCCAGCAGGCGGTCGGCTTCCAGGCGGTGCCCGGCCTGGACGGCACGGTCAAGGACTTCGGCGGGCTGACCTACCAGGTCACCTTCGGCCTGGCCTTCAAGTAGAGGGATTGCGCGATGCCCATGATCTCCGTTTCGACCCTGCTCGGCATCGTCCTGGGCTTCGGCCTCTGCATCTGGGCGATCATGTCGGCGACCAAGGACTTCCACATCTTCTGGCACGTGGAGTCCTTCGCCATCGTCATCGGCGGCACGCTCGCCACCACCCTCATCGCCTACCGCACCCGCTACGTCCTGCGGGTGGTGCGGTCCATGGCCCGCATCTTCGTCATGCAGCCCATCCAGCCGACCACCCTGCGCGACGACGTCAAGCAGATGGTCGAGTGGGCCGCCCTCAACCAGCGGGGCCTGGGCGCGGTCGAGGACGACTTCGCCAAGCGCCAGAAGCCCGATCCCTTCCTCAAGCACGCCATCGACCTGCTGATGAACGGCTACAAGGAGCACGACCTGCGCCTCTTCCTGGGCGACTTCATCGAGTCGAGCTTCAGCCGCGAGATGACCCAGGCCCAGATCCTCAACCAGATGGGCGGCCACGCCCCGGCCTTCGGCATGGTGGGTACCTTGATCGGTCTGGTCATCATGCTGAGCAACATGGGCTCGGACCCCTCGGCCATCGGCCCGGCCATGGCCATGTCGCTGCTGGCGACCCTCTACGGGGTCATGGGCGCGCGGATGGTCTTCATCCCCGCCGCCAGCAAGATCCAGCAGATCCTCGAAATCGAGAAGTACCGCCGCTACATGATGCTCGAGGGCATCGTGATGCTGCACGAGAAGCGCCCGGCCTCCTACGTCCAGGACCGCCTCAACTCGCTGTTGGACCCGGCCATGATGTACCAGCGCGAGGGCGCGGCCAAGGGCGACAAGCAGCTCGCCGGCAAGCGGTAGGCCCCCATGGGAAATCCGATCGGCCAGAACAAGAGCCCCTTCGGCCCCAAGGCCGGGGGCGGCCACGCCCTCAAAGAGGACGAGGGCTGGCTGCTCACCTACGCCGACACCATCACCAACCTGATGGCCCTCTTCATCCTGATGCTCTCGGTCTCGACCATCAACCCGGCGGCCTTCGAGCAGGTCCAGTCCAAGCTCAAGAAGCAGTTCTCGGGCAAGGACGCCCCCAAGCCCATCGAGCAGATCGAGAAGCAGATCCAGAAGATCGTCGAAGCCAAGCACCTGGAAAAAGAGGTAGAAGTTTCCCGGGACGCCAAGGGGGTCGTGATCGAGTTCGCCTCGTCGGCGGTCTTCCAGCTGGGCAAGGCCGAGCTGCAGCCCATCATCAAGGGGGCCTTCAGCCAGATCGCCCACGAGATCAAGGCCAAGGACTACCGCAACTACACCATTGAGATCGAGGGCCACACCGACGACACCCCGATCAGGACCCCGGAGTTCCCGTCCAACTGGGAGCTTTCGAGCCGCCGCGCCACCAACGTCGTGCGCTTCATGATCGACCAAGACGTCGAGAAGACCCGCCTCAAGGCCGCGGGCTACGCCGACATCTTCCCCAAGATGCCGAACCGGGACGCCCAAGGCCGGGCGATCGCAGCCAACCAGGCAAAGAACCGCCGGATCGTGATCCGGCTGGTGCCCGGCCTGCGCACCACCGACGTGAAGGTCCTCTCAGAAGCAGGCAAGCAAGCCCCAGCGGCTCATTAAAACCCTTGGTCGTCCGGGCCTAACGCTCGCGCCTCCAAAACGCCGACCATGCCCTCCCGGTGCTACCGGGAGGGCTTATGCGTCATTGGACCCTGGGCTTGCCCCTCGCCATCGTCGTGGCCTTCCAGGCCCCCGCAGCCCGGGCCGAGGTGCGCGTCACCTTCGGCCTCAGCGCGAGCTTCGGGGCGGCCGAGAGCGGCCCGCGCTGGACGCTCGCCACCATGCCGGTCGGGGACGACAAGCTCAAGCACTTCGTGGCGGGGCTTGCGATCGCCTGGGCCCTTTCGAGCGCGGGCTACGACCCGGGCCTGGCCCTCATGGGGGCGGGGGCCGCCGGGGCCCTCAAGGAGGCCCGTGACGCGGGATGGCTGCCGGGGCTCGGCCGGGGCGACGTGGAGCTTGCGGACTTCGCCTGGACCTTCGCCGGCGGGCTCAGCTACCTCACCCTCCAGCGGATGCTCACGCAGCCCGAGCGGCCCTTCTCGCTTCACAATAATTAGGGCGCGGCGTCGGCGGAGCAGGCGGGCACATGTGCTACGCTCAGAGTAGGCAGAGAAGCGTCTGCCGCCATCGCGTACGGAGTTTGTTCGGTGCAACAGGAAGCCTCGATTTCGCAGGTCATCTACGAAGTCTATCGCTCGGGCCACTTGGCAAGTCAGGAGATCACCCTGAGGAACGACCTCGGCGAGGACTACCTGGCAGAGCTCGAAAGCAGCCTGCGCAAGGAAGGCTACAAGATCCTCCGCCGCGAGCCCTTCCGCATGGTCTACGGCACCTCCGACGAGGAGTTCCGGATCACCATCAAGCCGGTCGTCACCGTCTCCATCGATCTGATGGACAACCTGGTGATCCGTACCTTCCCGGACGAAACCCTCTAGCGGATCCGACGAACAACTTCAGCCAGCCTGACGCCCGCTTGCGTGCTAAGTTGGAGGCCCTACGCGCCTTCGACGTCGCAAGCGAGGTGGCCTCGACATGCCCATGCGCCGCATGCTTCGCCGCATGTCCAGGGCGGCTGCGATCTTGGCGATCGCGGGCTGCACCCAGCGCGTGCTGCCTGAGAGCGGCCTGATCGCCCCTCCGAGCCCACCTCCTCTCACCTCGGCCACCCCCCAGCCCACGACACCCACGGGCGGCCCGGTCCCGATCCCCGTCCCACCCTGCCGCTTCATCGCCTTCACCGCCTGCCGCGCGGCCCATGGCCGGGCCTACGGCGGCCTCTTCCTGTGGGACGAGGCCCTCCAGGACATCTACCTGCTCGGCGGGGCCCTGGCGGGCCTGCCGCTCGACGACGCCTGCGAAGGGCTCGTGGCGATCGTCCCGCGCGCCCTGCCTGACGGCCGTGTGCTCTTTGCCTTCGAGCACACCCTCTACCTGTGGGAGCCCCTGACCGAGACCCGCGCCACCATCGCCTTCGACGCGCGCACCGGCTACGGCGGTGCGCGCGCCCGCATCAGCGTGGACGGCCGGCTCGTGGCCTACGTCAGCAACAAGGGCACGGTCGTCCTCAAGGAGACCGACGGCGCCTACTTCACCAAGACCCGCGAGCTCACCAAGATCGCCGCCGAAGCCGAGGTCCGCGCCCAGAGCGGCCGCGACGGCATCGTCTACGACCTGGATCTGTCGGGCGACGGGCGATGGCTCGCCGTCGTGCTCGGCGGGGTGCTGTACCTCTACGACGTCCTCACCCCGCACCTCTTCCAGCTCCTGCCCCTGAGCGGCGAGGCGCTGTCGGGCGAAAGCGACCGGATCAAGGAGGTGGCGATCGACTTCGACGGTCGCTTCGTCGCCTTCACCGCGGGGGAACGCCTCCTGGTCCTCGATCGTCAGAGCGGCCTCATCGACAGCGTCCCGTACGCCAACCTCGGCTACGTCCTGGACGCACAGACGAGCTATCCGACAATGCCGCTCTTCTGCAACGACGGGCGCGGCCTGCTGTTCACGCTCCAGTCCTACGAGCGGCGCCGGATCCTCAAGTACGACCTGGTCGACGAGACCCTGCGCGGCATGACCCTCCTCAACAACGCCCTGGGCGCCCTGCCCCCGGGTTAACCGCCTCAGCGAAAAGCTTCACCTGGCTTTAAGAGAAGGAGGGCCGATCCGCGGGAATAGAACCCTTGCCTGCTGCCCGAGGGTCCTGTCCGCATGAACGTCTCTTCCTTCTCCACCACCCTCACCCTCCCCCGCGCGCCGCGCCCCGCTCAGGAGGCGCAGCCGGCGCCGGAGGCGCGCAGCACCGCGAAGCCGCGCAGCGTCATCGACAACCTGGTGACCACCAACAAGGCCATGGTCGAGCAGGTCGTCGAGGACGTCGAAAGCGTCGTCTCGAACCCCCTGGGCGCCCTCAAGACCATGGTCCAGGGCATGTTCCACCCCCTCTTGCACCCGACCGAAACCCTGCGCGGCGCCATCGAGGACATCAAGGCGGATCCGGTGAAGGGCACGGTCGATGCCATCTCGACCGCCACTGGCGTCGCCTTCGTCGGCTCGGTGATTCTGACGGCCGCCGCCGTCCTCGCCGCGCCCCTGACGGGCGGCGCGAGCCTCGCTTTGGCCTCGGGGGCGATGGCCTTCGGCAACGTGATCGCTTATGCCTGCATCGCTTCCAACACCGCAGGCATCCTCATGCACCAGGTCCGGGGCGCTCTGGCCGACACCGAGGAGCAAGCCAAGCAAGAAGGCCGCGACATGGCCGCCTATGTCGAAGACCAGGCCTTGCTCGCCGCCACCTGGGTGCTCGGCGACGCGGCCCAGGCCAAGCTCTTCCCGGACAAACCCAACCTCCCGGGCTTCAAGGCCCGCCCCGCCAACGGCTGGCTCCTCAACAACGGCATCGGGCTGACCGGGGTCTACGACGAGCCCGAAGAGCAGGCAACAGAGCTCGCCGTGCGCCAGGCGCCGGGCAAGAGCGATCGCCTCACCCTCTCCAAGACCGCCGCAGCAGCCTCGCGACAGGCGCCTGGCACCTCGCCTCGAACAGCGGAGTTGTAAAGAACGCTGAAGCTCGGTAAGATCGTCTTCATGGCCCGGAAGACGCATCTCTGCTTCGACTCACACATCGGGCGCCTCAAGCCGGAAAACATCCGTAACCGCGAGGCGGCTTGTCCGCTCTGCGCGCGTGACCAGCTCGTCGAGATCCTGGCCGAAGAAGGCCCCATCATCTGGGTCAAGAACAAGTTCCCGGTCTTGCAAGAAGCCTTCCAGACGGTGCTCATCGAGACGGACGCCTGCGACTCCGAGCTCTCGGAGTACGCGCCCGCGCACCTGCACCGCCTCATCCGCTTCGGCGTCGCGCGCTGGCAGGAGATGATCGCAAGCGGCGAGTACGCCTCGGTCCTCTTCTACAAGAACCACGGCCCCAACTCGGGCGGCAGCTTGCGCCACCCCCACATGCAGATCGTGGGCCTGCACCACATCGACTACCGCGAGCAACTCGTCGAGGAGCACTTCGAAGGGCTTCTCATCCACCAGGAGGCCGGGCTCTCGTTCAACCTCTCGACCCGCCCCCGCATGGGCTTCTTCGAGTTCAACGTGCTCCTGCACGACATGCAGGCCATCGACCGGATGGCGGACATGGTCCAGGTGGCGACGCACCACGTCCTGAACCACTTCCACTACGCCTGCAACAGCTACAACCTCTTCTTCTACGAGCGGGGCGCAGGGCTCGCGGTCAAGGTCGTGCCGCGCTTCGTCGTCTCACCCCTCTTCGTGGGCTTCGCCATCCCCCAGGTCTCGAACCGGATCGAGGAAGTAGCGGCCGAGATCCGAGCGCGCTACTTCGACGCCCCCTGAGACGCCTTCACGCCATCAGGTGCAGGATGCGCTCGAACAAGGCGCTCACCTGCCGACGCTCGCCTTCGCCGAGCTGCGCGTAGCCCTGGAGCGAAGGTTTTGGGTCGACGTCGAGGACGGCCGGCGCGCCGGCATGACGCACGAGGTCGATCGCCCCGAAAAAGAGGCCACAGCGCTTAAGAGTCTCGATCGCAAGGGCCTCGCTGGCTCCTGGCAGGACACAAGCCTCTTGCGCTCCGCCCTGTCGCGCACCCGTACCGAGCAAGAGATCTTCACCCGCAAAAGCAGGCGGCTTCGGGCGATAGGCGAGGACGACCTCATCCCCGAGCACGATTGCGCGGCTCACCTCGCCGGGGACCCGCTCCTGCAAGACGAAGCGATCCCGCACCATCGCCTGCCGGACGAGCGCCTCGCCGGAAGCGATGAGGTGTGCGCCGGGCATCACCCAATCGAAAGAGCGCAAGACGAGCGGATAGCCCAAGGCTTCAGCCGATGCGGCGACCCTCGTAAGTCCTTCCTCTTCCGAAGCCCCCCTCTCCCAGACGGCGAAGGGCGGCAACGGCAGGCCCTCGCGCGCGAGAAAGGGCAAGAGCTTGCCATGCTGAGCGGCCACCAGGGCCGAGGTCGCCGGGTTCAGGTCGAAGTCCTGGCTGCGCAGGTAGCGGATGCGCCCGTCGGGGTACACCAGCTGGGCCGCATGACCGAACTCCGGCTCGAGGCGCAGGTCGATCCCCAGGCGCCAAGCCACGGGCGCCAGCGTGCGGAACAGGAACGGCAACGGCCGGCCGCGGCCCAGGAGCATCACGGACGGCCCTCCCCCATCGCCAGGATCATGCGCTCCATCAGGGCCTCGACCTGCCGGTCCTGCTCGGCGCCGATGCAGGCGAAGTCGTCGAACTCCGGAGCGGCATTGACCTCGAGCAGGGCGTAGCTGCCGGGCTGGGTGGGATCGACGATCAGGTCGATCCCACAGAGGCGCAAGCCCGCACAGCGAGCGATCGCAAGCGCCATCGGCTCCAAGAAAGGCGGCAGCGCTGCCTCCGGCACCTGCGTCGGCCCCGCGGCGCCGAGCCTCACCTGGGCACGCACATCGAGCGGCAGGACGTCGCGCAGGGTCCAGCCCTGTCGGGCCAGGTAGGTCTCGACCTCGGCGGAATCGGCCCGCACGGCGGTCTCCTCCCCGCGCTCGGCGCGCCAGGCGAGATGCGCCGCGAGCAGCTCCTCGACCGTCCTGCGCCCGTCGCCCACCACCTCGAGCGGCGTCTTCACGTAAGCAAGCTCGAGCCGGCCGTCGAAGACGACCAGGCGGTACTCGACGCCGCGCGCGAGGCGCTGGAGCAAGAACATGGGATCCAGCGCGAGCACGTGCGGCAAGGCGGCCTCCAGTTCTTCGCGTGACGCGACGAGATGGACGCCGTTCCCGTAGGTCTGGCAGCTCGGCTTGAGGACGAGCGGATAGCCGAGACGCTCGGCAAACGCGACGGCAGCGGCCTCGTTCTTGGTGGAGCGATGGCGCGAGGCCCAGGCGTCGGCGAAGAAGAAATCGAACTCCGGGACAGCGAAGCCCGAGCGCCTCAGGAAATGCAGGGACCAGGCCTTCACCCGCGCCATGTCCGCCGCCGCGGCCGGATTCAGGTCGGTCGCGCTCCCCGAAAGGTGTCGCACCTGGCCGTTGGGGTAGTGCAAGCGCAAGACTCGCCGGTCGCCATCAAGGGCGAAATGGCCTATCCCATGCCGATCGCAGATCGCGCCGGCCCGCTCGACGAGCCCGGGGACAGCGCGCAAGCTCAGCCTTAGCCCTCTCCGCCGGACGGGCTCGGCGAGGGGGTCGGGTCGACGAACGTCATGCTCTCGTCCTCGTGGACCACCGAGCCCGGCGTGACCACGATCGTCCCGCTCGCCGTCGCGGAGAACAGCCGATCGACCAGTCGAACCGGCAACGCCGCCAGGGTCGGCCGCGTGTTGCGCCCGATGCTCACGTCCACATGAGAGCCGGTGGCCGTCTGCGAGATGAGATCATCGGTGGCCGTGCCCGAGGCCTTGTAGGCGAAGGCACGGAAGCGATAGGTCGTATCGGAGTGAAGGTTGTTGAAGGTCACGGACCCCCCGAGCGACGCGCGCGGCACGTCGGCCGTCACCGGCACGCCGCCCCGCACCACCTGCGTCTCCACGGAACCATCGACGGTATAGAGCCCGATGACGAGGTGCTCGATGTCCTGGGCGCGGTAAGGTGTCAGGTCGGGCTGAGTCTGCGTCTGATAATCAGCCGCAGAAACGACCGGCCGCAAGGTCACGGCGAGGTCTTCCGCGATCGCGGTACCGTGGAGAGGAACCGTGCAAGCGCCCAGCACGAGCGGGAAAGCCGGCAGCAAGTAAGACGGTTTCAAGAGCAACCTCCAGGAGTGCGAAAAAAGCCTTTCGGGAAACACGACAAGACCCTATGCGCCAGACACATGACGACGAGGCGAGGGATCACTCTCCGTAAATCGAGGGCGACCAATCGCAATCAAAGCGGAATCAGCGGAACGCTTCGATCTCGGTCAGGTAGGTGCCAGGGATGATGCTCAGTGAGGCATCTCCTCCGGCTCCGAAGGCCTTGCCCTTCAGGGTCACGGGCACCTCCGCGGCGGCGGGCTTCTCCTCGTCCGGCACCTTGATCTCGAGGGTCGACGAGGCCTCTTCCGAGATCAGGTCGATACTCGCCGTCCCTGCCGCCGTGAAGGCGAAGGCACGTACCCGGTAGGTCGCGCTCGGGTGGAGGTTGGCGAAGGTGATGGACTGATCGAGGGCCTCCGTGGGCACGTCCAGGGTCACCGGGTTCCCCTTCGGGTCGATGATCGCGCTCTCCGTCCCGTCTTCGACCTTATACAGCGCGAATAGCACGTGCTTCACGTCCGCGCGCACGTAGGGCGTGAGTACCGCCTGGGTGGAGAAGCCCTCGGGCCGGGTGACGTAACCGATCTCGTGGATCATGGGCGTCAGGACCAAGGAGGCCTTGCCCGCCGCGGCGAGGGTGCCCGCCGTCAGCTGCGGCACTTTCCCGAGCGGCACGTAGACGCAGCCTGCCAGGAGGGCGCCACCGAGTAGCGCGAGAATGAGCTTGTTCGAGGACATGGTTCGCTTCCTCCGTGGGATCAAGGCAGTTGCAGGACGCGGGGCTTCGACTGGCCGTAGTAGCTCGAGCCACGGAACTTGCCACCCTGCTTCCAGTACTTGACGAAGTGGTAGAGCTTCTTGCCCTTGATCTGGCCGGAGATGCCGAAGCTACCCTTCGTCCCGACGGTGGGCGCCGAGGGGAACGGCAAGATGTCGGTCCGGGAGTCGTCCGGATCCTCGCGCAGCACGCCCTGGTACACGGCGTCGGCATAGCCGGGCTTGAGGCCCCAGTGGATGCTCTGGAGCGCGCCCGAGCGGGGCTCCTCGAAGACCACGTCATCCCAGGCCAGGTCCATGTCCACGAAGACCGGCCGATCGAGCAGCACCTGCACCGCCTCGGAAACCGCCACGCCCACGGTGTTGGGCAGCATCTCCGGGTTGCGGAAGACGACCTGGTACTCGCCTTCTTCCAGCACGTTGTGGAAGACGTAGCGGCCGTTCGCGTCGGTGGTGGCCGTCTCGGCGACGTTCACGTAGTCGTTGCCCACCTTGCGCTTGAGGGCCGCGATCAGGGGCTTGGGATAAGCGCCGCCGGGCAGCATGGAGCTGAAGAGGCGACCCTCCAGGTGCGTAAAGTGAGCCGGCACGGGCGAAACTGCGGGTGCGGGAGTGGGGGCGGGGACAGGCGTCGCAGCCGGAGTCGGCACCGGGGCGGGCTCGGGGGCCTTCGCCGGGGCGGGCGCGGAGTAGAAGAGGCGGGTCCCGATACCGGCCAGGATCGTCTGGACGGGCAGGCCATAGGTATCGTTCGGCGCGTAGTAGTAGTTGGCCTGCAGGTAGCTTGCGTTGTTGAGGCTAAAACGGATCCCTGCGCTGTGCTGCAACTCGGTGCCAGCGATCGCAAAGGCCCCCTGCGCCGCGTTGACCACGTTCGAGCGCGCGCTCAGGCCGTAACCCAGGCCCAGCCGCTCCCAGGTCCAGTCGATGCCGCCCTCAGCACCCGCCATGGTGCGGTTGGACATGACGGCGAGCAAGGGCGAGAGATAGAGATTGAAGCCGCCGAGGGTGCGCATGCCATTGAGCTTGAGCTCCAGGCCCTGCGCGAGCGAGCCCGGCATGTAGCCTCCCATCGGCGATGCCAGGCCCGTGGTCGGGGCCGTCGTGAAGTAGAGGTCGGAGCGGTAGTGGGCCGCCCAACCGAGCGACCAGTCCGCCAGCGGAGCGAGCGGGCCGCGAAGGCCGATCTCGTTGAGCGGGCCCATGTTGGCCAGCAGCAAGAGACGGTCGGTGAGGCGCGCCTGGAAGGAGATCTGCCCGCCCACGAGCGAGGCCTCGCTACTCGGGTAATTGACCACCCCGCCCAGCAGGTTCATGTCGATGTCGCCCGCCTTGTCCAGGTAGCGCGGCGCGATGTTGAGGCCGCCTGCCGTCAGGCTGTTCTCAAGCCGCTTGAGCTCGGGAGCGGCCATCGCGGGAAGCGCGACGGTGGAGGCGAGGAGGGCGGCCACGAAGGCCCGACGGTGGAGGCTGGTCATGCGAGAAGCATCCTTCCAGGATTACGATGAAGAGGCAGGGGATCACCAAGGACAGGAATCACCCGGAAAAGGCCAGGCGGATGCCCTGCACCCGCCCGGCGATTCGAGGTTTAGGGGGGGGGAGGGGCGGGAGCATCGAACCGGACGCTGAGGGCCCCGTTATTGGACGTCGCCGTAAAGCTCCCCGTCGCACCCGGACCATAAACCTGCAGGTTAGGTGCAACCAAGTCAATGGCGATGATCGTATTCGACGAGTTGTTGGCGATGATCAGCGAGGCGGTGGCCGTGCTCACGCTCTTGGTGAAATTGTACTGAAAATTAGAGCTAGGCTGCCCATTGACGGTGAAGTTGCTATAACTACCCAGGATGTTGACGTCGAAGGACGAAGGCGCAGCCACGGTGATGGTCTCGTCTTCATGGATGAGGTCGCCATCGGTGACCACGATGCTACTGGTGGCCTCGGCCTTGAACAGACGGTTGATCAGCTTGACGGGCAGGCTCACGATGCTGGGCGCCAGGCTCCGGCCGACCGAAACGTCACGGTACGAGCCCGTGTCAGTGGTGGAGATGAGGTCGTCCGTCGCCTCTCCCGTCGCCTTGTAGGCGAAGGCCCGGATCCGGTAGGTCGTGTCGTGGTGCAGGTTCTTGAAGGTCACCGGCTCATTCAACGAAGCGGCACCCACATCAACCTTCACCTCGCCGGCGCCCCGCACCACGGCGGTCTCGGTGGCCCCATCCCAGGTGTAGAGCTTGAGGACCAGGTGGTTGATGCTCGACTTGGTGTAGGGCGTCAAGCCGGGGGCCTGGGTGCGGAACTGGCCGTCCTGCACCGCCGCGAGCACCGACAGGGAGGCGTCGCCGGCGCCGGTCGTGCCGACCAGGGGGCCGGCACAACCCGAGAGCAGGGTGGCGCCGAGCGCCATGAGGGCCACATTCTTTTTCATGCGCGCATTACTCCTAAAGTAAGCAAAAAAGCGGCGAAAATCCCCCGAGGATGGGCTGAGCGCGCTTACCCGCGCGGCAAGCCGAAAACTAACCCCGAGGAGTCTCGATCACGACGTTGAGCGTTCCATTCTGAGCCTGAACCATCAAACTCCCCGTCGCACCGACGGGGATGAGCACCCAGTTGGTCGCGTTATCCGAGTTGTTCAGGTCTCGAGCAAAGAAGGTCTCCGAGCCGTTGTTGGCGATGGTCAACAACGCGGTGGCCGTGCTCACGCTCGGGGTGTAGCGGTAAGTGTCAACGCTGCTGGGGTCGCCATTGACGGTGAAATTGTCCCAGACGCCCGCGATGGCGAGGTTGAAGGACGTGGGAACAGGAACGGTAATCGCCTCGTCCTCGTTGACGAGATCGCCATCGGTGACCACGATGCTGCTTGTGGCCTCGGCCTTGAACAGGCGGTTGATCAGCTTGACGGGCAGGCTCACGATGCTGGGCGCCAGGCTCCGGCCGACCGAAACGTCACGGTACGAGCCCGTGTCCGTGGTGGAGATGAGGTCATCCGTCGCCTCTCCGGTCGCCTTGTAGGCGAAGGCCCGGATCCGGTAGGTCGTATCGGGGTGCAGGTTCTTGAAGGTCACCGGCTCATCCAGCACCTCGGCGCCCACCTCGGCCTTGAGCTCGACGCCCCCTCGCATGACGGGGCTCTCGTTGGACCCGTCGAGGGTGTAGAGCTTGAGGACCAGGTGGTTGATGTTCGACTTGGTGTAGGGCGACAAGCCAGGGGCCTGGGTGCGGAACTGGCCGTCCTGCACCGCCGTGACCACCGACAGGGAGGCATCGCCAGCACCGGTCGTGCCGACCAGGGGGCCGGCACAACCCGCGAGCAGGATGGCGCCGAGCGCCGTGAGGGCATAAGTCTTTTTCATCGAGGCGTGACTCTCCGTGAAGATGGGGGCAACTGATCGCGAGCGAAGCGGGCGCGGACCGGGTGGGCGAGACACGTCCGCCCGATCAGGCTACTAAGTCGGACCCATGACCTCGACGTCGAGGGCTCCATCCTGGGAATAAACCGTCACGCTCCCCGTCGCGCCGATGGGGAAGTGCACCCCGTTGGACGGGTTCGGGTTGTTGTAGTCCCGGACATAAAAGTCGTCCGCCCCGTAGTTATTGACAGGCAAGGACACCGTGGCCGCGCTCACGCGTGGGGTGTAACGGTAGGTGTAGCCCACGCCGTTGGGCTGGCCATTGACGGTGAAGTTGTCCCAGACGCCCGTAATGGTAATCCCCAAGGGGGCCTGCGCGATGGCGATGTCCTCGAAGTCGGTGTCGTAGCCGCCCGGCGTCACGTCGATGCTGCTGGTGCCCTCCGCCCGGAAGAGGCGGTTCTTGAGCTGCACGACCAGATTCCCGACGGTGGGGCGCTGATCCGTGACGACCGTGATCTGCAGGTTGGAGCTCGCGGCTTCCGAGATGACGTTGTCCTGCGCGTCGAGGGCGACGGCCTTGAGGAGGTAGGTGGTGTTCGGGTGCAGGTTGGTGAAGCCTACCGGCTGCCCGAGATCCGCGTTCAGGATCTCCTTGGTGAGCGGCACGTTGTTCGCGTTGATCACGGCGCTCTCCGTGCCGTTGGCCACCCGGAAGAGGCTGAGGCGCAGCTTCGCCACGTCGGACTGAGCGTATGGCAGCAGATTGTTGGTGGGAAGCGTCTGGGTGCGGTAGCCGCCGGCGGCGACCTGCGGCCACACCTGGAGGCTGGCCTTACCCGAGGCGAGGCTGGCGACATCGAGCTGGGGCACCTTGCCGAGGGGCACGTAGGCACAGCCCACGAGCGAGACGCTGGCCGCGAGCGCCAACGCGAAACGAGCGAAAGACATCGAAACCTCCTTGAAGGAAGTGGTGAGAGAGCGGTGAAAGAGGCTAGGTTTCGCCACCGGGAGGGGTGGCATCGAGCGTGATCGAGCCCGTCGCGGCATTGGTCTCGGTGGTGGTCGTCACGTCGAAGAACTTGGTATCAAGCGGCACGTTGGAGGCGTTCACGGCCACCGCCACCAGCCGGTAAGTCGTATTGGCCCCCAGGCTGCCGAGCATATAGGTCGCGGGCAGGCTGGCAAGAGGGATGCTCCCCGTCGCGAGCACAGTGACACCCCGCCTCAGCGTCACCTCGACATGGTGCGTGAGGCCGGGATTCGTGATGGCGATCCGGACCGAGCTCGTGGCGGCGAAGTCCTTATCGATCAGACGGACCGGGACGGTGTCGACCGTGGGGCGATCGCCGGTGGTGACCTCGATGTCGCGGTAGGAGGCCGAATCGAGGCTGATCAGGTCCACCGACGCGGTGCCCGGAGCGCTGTAAGCGTAGGCCCTGACGCGGTAGTTCGTCTGGCTGTGCAGGCCGCCGAAGACCAGCGATGAGCCCAGCTTCGTTCCGGGCAGATCCTGGACCAGGGGCACGCCACCCACGAGCACCGGGCTCTCGCCACCGCCCGACACCGTGAAGAGCTGGACGCGCAGGTGGTTGATGTCACTCGCCTGGTAGGGGTTGATGGTCGCCTGCGCCCGGAAGGCCCCGGCGTCGACCTGCGGGGTCAGGACCAGGGAGCCCGCGGGGGTGGTGCGCGTCGCCGGAGAGGTGGAGACGCACCCCACCATCAGCAGCGAGAGCGAAGCGAGCAGGGCAAGACGAGATCGCAAAAGGGTTACCTCCATGACATCCGGATGCCAACGGATTCACGAGCACGAAAGCCCGCCGAACGGCCATCAGCAACAATAACGTCATAAAGGGTGAGGAGTCATGAGGGGTACCCCCCTCATCTACCGAGCTTTTGGTGAATCGTCGATAAAGAAACCGTGAGGAACCTCAGCGACCAAGGAACAAGCTCAGGAGCAGGGGCGCGAAGATAATGACGAAGATGGTTGGGAAGATGAGAAAGACGGTCGGGAAGGTCAGCTTCAGGGTCGCCTTCTGGGCCATCTCCTGGGCGCGCTGCCAGCGGGCCTCGCGCAGCACCTCGCTCTGCACCCTCAGGGTCTTGGCGATCGAAGCACCCATGGCCTCGGCCTGGACCATGGCGACCGCCACCGAATTGAGCTCCTTGAGGCCCGCGCGCTTGCCGAGCTCGCGAAGGGCCTCGGCGCGCGGACGGCCGAGCTGGACCTCCTTGAGGGTACGCTCCAGCTCGTCACGCAACGGATGCGGCTTGCTGAGCTCGACGACCTTGGCCATGGCGGCTTGCAGCGAGAGGCCCGCCTCGACGCAGGTGGTGAGCAGATCCAGGGTGGTCGGCATGGACCGGATGATCTGGTTCTGGCGCTTCTCGGTCGCGGTCTTGAGCCGCTGGGGCGGCAGGATGTAGCCCACGTAGCAGGCGCCGGCGGCCCCCGCGATCGCCACGGGCCAGGCAAGCTCCAGCACGATCCAGTTGGCCGCGCACCAGAGCACGATGAGGATCCCCGCCCACAGGAACTGCTGGGCAAGAAACTGGGCCGGGGTGGTCTTGTAGTCGCCCGAGGCCTGGAGCTTGCGGATGATGGCGAGCTCCTGCTCGGGCGTCAGGCGCTGCTCGGCGAAGGGCTTGAGGCGCGCCTCGATGATCGAGAGGTACTTGCTCGATCCCGCCGTGTTCGTTTCGGCGGGCTCCTCGAAGACCACGCGCTTGCCGACCGAGCGCGATCGCTTCAGGCGCTTCTCGACCTTGCTCTTGCCCTTGGGCTTGGCGAAGGCCAGCACCAGGATGGCGACGGCCGCGACGATGAGCAGGAAGACCAAAAACAGCATGACCCGGATCTCCTACACGTCGATCGCGACGATGCGCGAAATGACGAAGCCGCCGAGCCCGATCATGAGGCCGCACACCCCGATGATCCCCCAGCCGAAGGGGTGGGTGAACAGGATCCCCATCCGCTCCGGCATGATGAGGTAGAGCATGCAGTAGAGGCCCACCGGCAGCATGGAGAGGATGGCCCCCGACATGCGGCCCTGGGTGGTGAGGGTGCGGATCTGACCCTGCATCTTCTTGCGATCGCGCATGGTGGTGGCGAGGTTATCGAGGATCTCGGCCAGGTTGCCGCCCGTCTGGCGCTGGATGATGACGGCCATTCCGAAGATCTCCAGGTCGTCGTTGGGCATGCGATCGAGCCAGTTGCGGATGGCCACGTCGAGGGCGGTACCGACCCGCAGTTCGTGCAGGACCTCGGAGACCTCGGCCGACATGGGGTCGGTGAATTCCTCGACCACCAATTCCAGGGCCTGCTGGACGCTGTTGCCCGCCTTCACCGCGTTGGCGACCACCCCCACCATGTCCGGGAGCTGCTCCTCGAAGTCCTTGCAGTACTTCCGGTACAGGACGTTGAGGTACTGGTCCGCTCCGAACCACGACACCGCCCCGAAGACCGCCGCCATGAAGAGGCGCCCGAGCACGCCCGCCCCGATGAGCAGGCCCAAGAGGGCGGTGACCCCCGTCAGGATCTGCTGGAAGCGCTGGAAGCGCTCGTTAGAAAAGGGATTGCGGGTACGGCGCAGGCGGAGACCTACCCCGCTACGGTAGGTATCGAGCTTCTCGACCAGGGATCCGCCGTACTTCTGGAAGACCAGGTAGGCGACGATCGCCGCCGAGAGGGCGACGAGCAGGACGACCAGGATCAGGCGAATGTCCACCTCGGGCTCCTATCAGGAAAGCGACATGCCGCCCGCGCCGAACTTCAGGCCCACCCGGGCGAACTGATCGGCAGCGTTGGGCACCAGGCCCGTGTAGCGGAACTGACCGACCACGCGGCCCTGCGCATCGACGGTCTCCTGGTCGTAGGCGAAGAGGTCCTGCATCACGATGGTGTCGCTCTCCATCCCGGCGACTTCCGAGATGCGGGTGATCTTGCGCGAGCCGTCCTTGAGGCGCGAGATCTGCACGATGATCTGGATGGCGCTCGCGATCTGCTCGCGGATGGCACGGCTCGGTAGCTCCACGCCGCCCATCAGGACCATGGTCTCGAGGCGGGACAGGGCGTCGCGCGGGCTGTTGGCGTGGCCCGTGGCAAGGCTGCCGTCGTGACCGGTGTTCATAGCCTGGAGCATGTCGAGGGCCTCGCCGCCACGGACCTCACCCACGATGATGCGGTCGGGGCGCATACGCAAGCTGTTGCGCACCAGGTCGCGGATGGCGATCGCCCCGGTCCCTTCCAGGTTGGGCGGCCGGCTCTCCAGCGAGATGACGTGATCCTGGTGGAGCTTCAGTTCGGCGGCATCCTCGATGGTCACGATGCGCTCGTCGCTGGGGATGAAGCCCGAGAGCACGTTGAGCAAGGTGGTCTTACCCGAGCCCGTCCCCCCCGAGATGAAGACGTTGAGCTTGGCGAGGATGCTGCACTTGAGGAAGTGCGCCATGTCCTGGTTCAAGGAACCGAACTTGACCAGGTCCTCGATGCCGAGCCGGTAGTTCGGGAACTTTCGGATGGTGATGGTCGAGCCCGTGAGCGCCAAAGGCGGGATGATCACGTTGACGCGGCTACCGTCCGGCAAGCGCGCGTCGCACATGGGCGAGCTCTCGTCCACCCGTCGCCCGATGGGGGCCACGATCCGGTCGATCACGACGCGCAGCTGCTTCTCGTCGGTGAAGGTGTCCGGGGTGCGGGTCAGCTTGCCGCTGCGCTCCACGTAGATGGTCCGGTGGCCGTTGACCATGACTTCGGTGACCGCCGGATCCGCCAGGAAGCGCTCCAGGGGCCCGAAGCCCACCGCCTCGTCGGCGATCGCGTTGATGAAGGCCACGCGCTCGGCGCGGTTGCGCAGGGGCACGTCCTCGAGCTGGTCGAGGATCTCGGCCGTCACCTCCAGCACCTTCTCGCGGATCTCGCCCTTGCGCGTGGGGTCCGCCAGGTACTCCAGGCTCAGGTTGAAGCGCTTGAGCGCCTCGACCAGCTCCCGGTGCACCTCGCGTCTCAGCTCCACGAGCGCCTCGTCGACCACGGGCGCCTGGTGGGGAACGACCGCCTTCACCTCGCTGCCTGCACTCGAAGGGGCGACCGACGCGCTCGGGCCCGGAGCCGCCTGCGTGACGGGCCGCTCGGTAGCGCGGGCGAGCACGCCCTTGGCGGCGCTTTCGAGGTTGGTCGCGCTCTGCGCGAGGGCGCGAGCCCCCAGCTGCAGGATCCCCGCCGAGACGGGGTGGCTGGGCTGCTTGAGGACGATGGGCTCGCCCCGATTGAGCGAGGCGACGACCGCGCCGCTGGAGGGCACCTGGCCGATGAGCGGCCGCTCCAGGTGCTCGGTAATGTCATCGGGGCCCAGCTCGTCCACGCTGCCGGCGCGATTGAGGACCACGTGGATCTTCTCCAGGGGGAAGCGCAGCGCGCGCGCCTGGTCGATGACCGCCTTGGAGGCGTTGAGGGTCGTGATGTCCGGGGTGACGAGCAACAAGACGACGCTCGCCATGTCGAAGAGGGCAACCATCGCCTCGTGGCCGAGGTTCGGGAAGCTGGTGTCGGCCACGACCAATTCGTGGTCGCGCGCAAGCTCACGAGCGATCGAAGCCACGTCCGCCGCGCGCGGCACGAGAGCCTCTCCAACCGGCGGTGCGGCCAAGAGCGACACCCCCGACTCGTGCTCGGCAAGCGCATCGTCGAGGGCCTTGGCGCCGCGGACCACATCCGCCCAGTTGCCGGGGGGCGGGTCTAG
The DNA here is from genome assembly GCA_017744355.1 of bacterium. Classification (NCBI taxonomy): domain Bacteria; species bacterium. The sequence continues at coordinate 230,495 of JAGIBK010000004.1, forward strand.
ATCCAAGTAGGAAGCCTGCGAGCCCCCGCCCATCCAGTCCAGGTCCCAGAGGGCGGTCGCGCGCTTGGTTCGCCGGGCGATCGCCACCGCGAGGTTGCCCGCGATGACCGAACGCCCGAGACCTCCCTTGGCACCGAAGACCAGGATCAAGCGGGATGCCATGGCCTAGCGCTTCCCGTACTCGTTCTCCGGCATGGAGGCCGGGTTATTCACGATGGTCGGGGTCAGCAAGAAGACCAGCTCGGTGTGGTTCTTGCGGCTCTCGCGATACTTGAAGGCCTCACCGAGGAAGGGAATGCTCGAGAGGATGGGCACGCCCGTGACCGTCTCCTCGTCCTCATCCGACAGGAGGCCCGAGACGACGATGCTCTCGCCACTCTTGAGCTGCATGAAGGTCTCGGTCCAGCGGGTCGCGACGGCGGGCACCGAGATGTTGGGCAGCTTGATCGCGTTGGCCTGGTCGATGCGCGAGACCTCAGGGCGCACCTTGAGCACCATGGTGTCGGCCCCTTCGACGCGCGGGGTCACGTCCAGCTTGACGCCGAAGGGCTTCCACTCGATCGAGGAGCTGTTGTTGAGGATCAAGGGGATGGGGATCTCGCCCCCCGAGAGGAACTTGGCGCTCTCGCCGCTCATGGTGAGCAGGGTGGGCTGCGCGAGGAGCTTGGCCTTGCGGTTCTGCACCATCATGTTGAGCTGGGCTTCGAGCAGCGACGAGCGCATGGGCAGCCCGACCCGGAAAGGCGAGTTGGGGGGCGCCTCGGTCCAGGAGACCGCGTCGCTCCAGTCCACGCCGGTCTTGCCCGACTCGGAGCGGCTGACTTCCAGCACCTTGACCCGCACCGCCACCATCTCGGGCCGGCGGTAGGTCAGGACCTCGATGTTGTAGTTGCGCACCGCCCCCTGGATCATGCGGCCATCCGGGCCCTTGTAGGGCAGGGGCCAGACCAGGAAGTTGGTGAAGCCCGGCTTCTTGGCGCTGATGAGCAGGTCCTTGCTCTGGCCACCGAGTGGCTGAACGCCCAGCACCTCGCCGTCGCCGATCGCCACGCGCTCGACCCCTTCGGGGACGGTGTAGACGATGGTCTGGCCCATGCGGATCACGATGTCAGGAGCGATCGCAAGCGCCGGCGAGGCAGCACCCGCGACGATCAGCATCATCGCCAGCACCCCTGACAGCAGCTTTCCCTTGACCCAAGCGCGCAACACGGCGGAACTCCTTCTTGTCTACTTCTTCTGGATCAGCGTCGTACCGCTGTAGATCTCGAGCTGCTGGCGCTTGGGCTCGGCGGGGCGGGCCGTGGCGACCGGACGGGGACGCGGCGGCGCGGGCTCGCGGACGACGACCGGGCGCGGCGCCACCTTCACCGGCACTGGGCGGGGCGCCTGGACCACCGGCACCTTGCCGAGCACGTAGCGCACCAGCTCGCTCTCGGCGATCTCGGGCGGCGTGACCGAAGTGTCGCCCTGCTCGCGCAGCGAGAGGCTCAGGTTGCCCTGCTGCTTGAGGGCGGTCAAGAGCGCCACCTTGGTGGAGGGCACCGCGAGGGTCAAGAGGTCGCCGTAAGCGGAGCTCGCCTCCTCTTCGGAGGCTGCGATCGCATTGGAGAAGCGGTTGCCCACCGACATCACCCGCACGCGCTGGGCGACCTTGGTCGAGAGGAAGCCCGTCGGCGTCTGGATGGTCGCCGTCAGGTCCACGTAGTCGTCGGGCTTGACCAGGGCGATGTCGTTGGCCCCATCGGGCACGAACAGGAAACCGCGCTCGTTGGCCTTCAGCTTGGGCGCCACGCCGGTCGCGGCCGACGGCACACCGACGCGCTTCTTGTGGAGGATCTCGCCCTTCACGACCGGCGCGAGGGTGATCTTGCCCTCGAAGTCCTTCTCCTCGACGATGGCGCCCTCGGGCAAGAGCTTCTTGGGGAACTTCACGGTCGTGACGACCGACGAGTCGAGCTGCTTGCGGGCGGGCAGGTCCTCGGAGGGAACGTAGACCTCGACCAGCTTGCCGCCGTCCATGATGCCGTCCGAAAGGTCCGAGAGGTAGGTGACGGCGATCAGGCCCGCCAGGGCCGCGATGCCGAGGGCGGCGAAGAGGAGCTTGCGGTTGACGTCCAGCCCGTCGAGCAACGAGGGCTTGGGGGCGGCCTTCGCCTTGGAGCGGCCCTTGGCCTTGGCGCCGACCCGGGCAGCGGTCCCCGAGCGGGCCTTCGCCTTGGCGACCAGGTGCTTGGTGACGGCCTTCTTCGCGACGCGCGACTGCCGGAGGCCCTCTTCGGGCGGCTCCGGAGGTTGCTCGCGCAGCTTATCGCGCAGGTTTGCCATGCTCCAACTCCTGTTGCCTGCGGCTCGGTTCGGCTCCGAGCCAGATCGTCGAGACGGGCTTTGCGCCCGGCCTGGACGCCACGACGACCCTCAGGCGCGCGTCGCCCTTCTCGTAGAGCAAGAGCGCGAGCGGAACCTTGTCGAGATCCCGGTTCAGGAGGTCGTCGTCGATGGCCGATCGCCAGCCCTTGCGGGGAAGCTCCTTGCGGTAGAAGGCCACGACCGACCGGAGGTCCGCCTCGACGGTCACGATCGCTTGGTCACCCTTGGAGAGCCTGGTGGGATGCGGCTTGGCGCCAGGATACAAGGGTATCTTACCCCGCGCTAGCTCCTCTGTCACAGAAGCGAAGGCCGGGAGCTGCACCCCGAGTGTCAGGATGAGAGCGGCAAGAAGCCTCACGGCGCCAGCGGCTCCTCGAGGATGTCCTTGATCCAGGGGTTCAGGTCCACCAGGCCGACCTTGGCGCCGACGGGCATCCGCACGGGCAGCTCGCTCGGCATGTAGGCCTCGGCCCGCACGCCCATCCCGTCCCAGATCTTGCCGGTCTTGCCCGTGACGAGGCGCGCACCCTCGTTGGCGCCGGTGCCGACCGACTCGAACCAGCCCGCCTTGGAGGTGATGCGCTGGCCGTACATGACAAAGCCAATGCCGAACTTGCCGGTGGGGTCCTTGGCGACGTAGGCCCGAGCGTAGCTGCCGAGCGGAACGGGCTCCTTGAGAGCCTTGCGCGGGGAAACGCTCTCGTAGCGCCAGGTGGGCGGGGCCGCGTTCACCGTGCGGGCACTACCCAGTACCTTCTTGGCATAGGTAGCGCGCTCGTTGCCGTTGGCCGCTTCCTTGAGGACGCTGACCCCCATGAGCTTGTCGTTGACGCCGCCGGCCATGGCGTTGATCGAGGCCTCGCGGGCGGCGAAGCGGCTCGCGATGAGCACGTTCTGGCGCTCGTAGATCCCGAAGCCGATAAAGGCGACGGCGAGCAGCATGAAGACGAGCAAGGGCAGCAGCAGCCCCGCCTCGACCATCGCTTGCCCCTTCTGGGGGCTAGTGCTCCGAGACAATGCCGCCTCCCGCATTCGAGCCGCCGAAGCTGCCGTTGTGCTTCTGCCCCGTCCTCACCAGGCGCGGCGAGTACCACCTCAGCCCGAAGGCCCCGATCTTGAGGGCCTGCCCCTTGGCCGCCGGGTCCTTCGAAATCTCCTCGCTGGAGACGTAGCCCGCCGAGGCCCAGGCGGCCACGTCCACCGCGGTCTCGCCGGTATTGACGCCGAAGAGCGACCAGTTGGAGCCCTGGTACTTGGGAACGACCTCGACGAAGCTCTTACCCGCGCCCTTCTGCTTGCCCAGGCCCTCGACGGGGTAGTTGACCGCGCCGATGAACTGCTGCTGGGTCGTGTTTTCGCGCAGGGCCTGCTGGTCGTCGAAGGCCCGGATGTTCTGGGCGTCGACCGCAGCCCCAGTGCTCAGGTGGTCGTTCATGCCCTGGATGTTGGCGACGTAGGCCATACGGGCCGCGTCGGCCACGATCTCGGGACCAGCCTGATCGATCCAGGCGTTGTAATCCACGAGCCCTTGCTGGAGCTTCTCGATCCGCTTGACGTAGGCCCTGGCGCGACTGAGGCGACGCTCGAACTCGGCTTGATTGTTGAGATTCCCCAGGGCATGCAGCAGCTCGACCCGCGCGCGCAGCCCCTGCTCGGTCATGGCGAGGTAAGCGAGCTCGCGGGTGTGGTGGACGCTGACCTTGACCGAGACGGCCGCGAGCGCCGCCGCATCAGCCCCGTTCTGGGCCTGGATCTTGGCCGTGGTGAGGCGCCCCATGTCGAAGAGCGCGAACAGCACCGTCACGAGCACCGCCAGGACCAGGGCGACGTAGATAAGCGCCTGACCGTCCTCTTCTTGGGCAATGCGGCGAATCGAGCACGGGCGGCGCATCACTTCCGGCCTCCGGTCACGCCGAAGACCTGGGAGTCGACGGCATCCAGGCCCACGAGGGTCTTGTCCGCAGCGTCGGCGAGCTGTCTGACGCCAAACAGGACAAGCTCCAGGCTGGCCTTCGTCGTCGGGTCGAGGAGGGACGACGCCTCCTGAAGCCCTCTCAGCGCATCGGGAGCGAGTCGCAGGCTCTCCTTCAGGTGGGCGGACTGCATGGTGAAATCCGTCTTGAGGGTCTCGTTGTCCGACGAGGCGTAGACCGCGGCCTTCGAGCGACCCGGCGTGTAGATCGCTCCGCCCGGATTGGGCCCCACCGACTGGAGGGGGCTAAAGGTGAAGACCCCCACCAGGCCCGCCACCTTGTCCCCGAGGCCGAATGGCGCAAGCTTGTCCTGAAGGGTCCTGGTGATCGGGGTGGTCAGGTTGCTGATGCCGTTGATCGGCCCCAAGTCCGCCTGGTACTCGACGATCTGATTGGTGGTCTCCTGGGCCGCGGATCGAGCCCCCTTGCCCCTCACGTACTCGCGGTTGATGGCGATCGTCCCGCCCATCTGGCCGACCTTGGGCGGATTGGCGCTACCGAGCAAGCGTGAGAAGGCGGCGACTCCGTCGTTCCACTCTCGATTGTCCTTGAAGGCGCTCAGCTTGAGCAGGCGCTCGTTCTCCTCAGCCTTGACCGAGAGCTTGCCGTCACTGCCATCGGTGATCGCCACGATCCAGGGCTGCTCAGACTCCTCGCCATAGGCGCGCAGTACCTCCTTGGCAGGAGACTCGAAAGAGGTGCCGTCACGGCCGCCGACCGTGGCCGCGCGGGCCGCCAGGAAGCTCGCCCCCGTCAGGGTGATCTGGCGCTGCAAGAAGATACCGAGCTGGATGGTACCGAAGGTGAGCACGAGCAGGATCGGCAGCACGATGGCGAACTCGACCAGGCTCTGGCCGGATTCGTCCCTGAGCGCGCGATCCCGAAGCTCCATGCCTTACCTCCCGAAGAACGTCGGCAGGTGCGGGTAGAACAGGGCGACCAGGGTGCCCGCCGCGATCGCGACCCCGTAAGGGAAGGGCGGCAGCGCGCTGGTCCCGAGCATGGCATCCGGCTTGGCCCCCGGGGTGAAGAGACTCAGCATGAAGAAGTAGATGTTGCGCAGGACCTTCTTCAGGGCCCCGTAGCGCAGGGCGAAGAGCAGCGAGATGACCCCTCCCGCGAGCGCCACGTCCACCAGCGCCGTCAGGATGAGGGGGTAGCCGATCCAGGCGCCGATGGCGACCATCAGCTTGAGATCACCCGCTCCCATCTTGGCGAAGAGGTACAGGAAGAGGAAGACCACCAGGGCGATGCCCGCCCCCGCGAGGCTCGACAACAACCCCGGCACCCCGCCCATGATCACGCTCAGGATGAGGCCCGCGAAGAAGGCGGGAAAGGTCAGCCAGTTATAGATCCGATGCCAGCGCCAGTCCGTATAGACGGCCACCAGCAACACCGGAATCAAGCCCCAGGTCCACACGAACGCGATCGCCCTTCATGCTCGAACGAAAAATCGTCTCAATGCCACTACTTGCTTGAATTACCATACCCTGGCCCCCAGATGGTATCACCCGTCCGCAAGAGCGCCTATACTAGACGGTGGCAACCACGCGACCCAAAGGAGACCCACGGTGAAACGCGCATTCGGTCGGACCCTGAGCCTGCTGCTTTCAGCTGCATCGCTCGCGCTGGCAGCATCGGGCGCCTGGGCCGCGAGCGAAGGGCAAGGCCTCGTCATCCTGGACAAGGAGGTTGGCGACGTCACCGGCGACGGGATGCCGGACACCGTGCTTCTCAAGGGCAAGAAAGCTGGAGAGCGTTTCCGGACGGACCTGACCGTCTTCGTCGAGGACGGTGCCAAGCGCACCATGTACCGTGCGAGCGTCGGCAAAATGAACGCCGGCTACGATCCCGAGCTCGACCTGGAGGACCTGGACGGCCGCACCGGCCAGGAGATCCTCGTCTCCTTCAACCCCTCGGGCACCAGCGCCGTCGAGATCTACAGCCTCTTCACCTTCGATCGCAAGCTCAAGCCCGTGATCCCCCAGGAAGCGCTGAACCGCCCCGTCGAGGTCAAGGTGACCTTCAAGCCCAACTTCCAGGTGGTGGTCGAGGCCAAGGGCCTCTCCAAGGTCTTCGACCGCTCCAAGGAGAAGCAAGAGTACATCTCGTCGGGCCTCTACTGGCCGGACGGCACCCTCAAGCGCCGGATGGACGTGGGCTACGGCGCCGACGGCATCACGGACCTAGACGTGGTCGGCCGCGATCGCATCAAGACCGTGCAATCCGTTTCGGGCGCCTCGCGCGCCGACAAGATCGCCATCCTCGAAGCGGAATGGCGCGTCGAGAACGGTCAGCGCAAGTTCCTCAAGGCGAGAATCCTGCCGCGCGAAGAGCATTAAAAAAAGGCCCTCGCGTCGTTGCGAGGGCCTTTGCGTTTGGATTTCGGTTTTTACTTGATGTTCTTGGACATCGCGTCGACGCTCTTGCCGAGCTTCTCGATCATGCCGTTGATCTTCTCACCGAGGACCTTGTAGGTGCCGGCGCAAACCAGGGCGACAACGGCGACGATCAGACCGTACTCGACCATCGACTGGCCTTCTTCTTCACGGATGAGCTTGGTGATCAGTTCCATTGTTCGTTCCTCCTCTGGCTGCGGGGCGGTAAACTCTTCACACCCTTCTTATCGCCCCACCGGATCCAAACTCGGTAAGATCCAACTCAAGCTTTGGTTAAGATAAGAATAAACCAACAGACACCTTGTATAAAAACTTCACTTGCTAAAATATATACTAAAGTATAAGACAGAGAATAGACTCCCTTCGTTCCGCCTGGAGAAAGGCTCCCGATGACCAGCAAGCTCCTTGCCACCTCTCTGACGGCCACGATCGCCGGTACCCTGCTGGTGGCCTCCCCCGTCCGCGCCGACGATGATGATGCCTTCGGCGCCCTCAGCGAGAAGGAGCAAGCGCGGATCGATCGCGGCGAGATCGTCGTCCAGGTCGAGAAGACAACAAACGCCCTCAAGCACTTCCGCGCCGTCGGCCAGATCAAGGCCCCCGCCTCCAAGGTCTACGCGGCCTTCACCGACTACGCGCGCTACCCCGAGATCTTCAAGCTCAAGGAGACCCAGATCCTCAGCCGCAAGGGGAACGTCCTGAACGTGCGCGCGGTCCTGGGGCTGCCCTGGCCCATCGGGGATCGGTGGGTCACCAATGCCACCACCCTCTCCCCCGAGACCCTCTCTTTCTCCTATCGCCGGGTCGAGGGTACCGTCCTCGAGTACGAAGGCACCATCGAAGTGGTTCCGAAAGGCCCCAAGCTCAGCCAGGTCTACTACGCGGCCAAGGGCGACCCCGGCATCCCGCTGCTGCCGACCTGGCTGCTCAACCGCTTCCAGGAGAGCCTCCTGCCCGACTCCATCCAGCGCGTGCGGGACTTCCTCGGCACCAACTAAAACGAGCGCCCCCGAGAATTCGGGGGCGCTCGTTTCTTATCTTCCTTGAACGGAAAAGCCGCAGGCGCTGGACGGAAAAGCCGTAGGCGTTAGCGGGCCCGCATCAAGCCCTTTGCATGATGGCCGTAGGCGAGGCCGAACGCGCCGCCCAAGAGCTTGATCGAGACGATCATCCCGACCGCGAGCGCCCCCGCCACGAGCGCGTACTCGATCATGCCCTGCCCGTGCTCGTCACGCAGTAGACGCGCGGCAATTCCCCGCATCTAGAGCCCAGAGAACACGATCGGCACGTTGATTTTCAGAATGGTGCCAAACTGGGCATCATCCAGGCCGGTAAGCACCACCTGGGCGGTGAGGGTGCCCGGCTTGTTCGAGGTACCGTAGTCAAGTACCTTCTGATTGACGATCGGTAGCACGGTCTTGCCGGTGCCCTGGGTGAAGGTGCGCTCCTTGGAGGCATCGGACGTGTAGGGCGTCAGGGAGGCAGGCGCCACCCGGAGGTTCAGGAACACGTCCTTGGCGTCCAGCTCCTTGATTGGGGTGCTCGACGAGTCGAAGTAGGTGATGGCCGCATGGGTGTAAGTTGCCCCGAGCGAGCCCTGCTCGCCGATCGCCGTCACGGTCGGATTGGTGAACGCGGGCGGGCTGCTGCCGTTGAACACCACCCCGACGGTGCCCGGCTCGACACTCTGCACCGAGATCTGGGCGGGCACGTTGGTGTACCAACCGCACCCCGCAAGGCCAAGGACCAGCGCCACCGCTCCAATTCGCTTCAACATAGTTTCCTGCTTCGGTTACATCTAGCGGGCCGAGCCGCTGCCGTGGAAGGCGCCGCGCATCATGCGCTGCAGCTCGTTGGGGTTCTCGGAGTAGGAGAGGGCGTCGTCCAGGGTGATCACGTCGTCCTGGTACAGGTTGAACAGGGCCATGTTCATGCTCTGCATGCCGTCCATGCCGCCCTGGTTGATGACGTGGTTGAGCTGGTCGAGCTCGTTCTTGTAGATGATGTCCTGCACGGTGGGCGTCGAGACGAGCACCTCGACCGCCGCGCGGCGGCCTCGGCCGTTGCTGCGCGGGATGAGGCGCTGCGAGATGGCGCCCCGCAGGATGGCGCCGAGCTGGTGGCGGATGCCCTCCTGCTCGTGCGGGGGGAAGGTGCTGATGACGCGCGAGACCGTGCCCACGCAGTCGGTGGTGTGCATGGTGCTCATGACCAGGTGGCCCGTCTCGGCCGCCTTGACGGCCGCGAGGATCGTCTCCTGGTCGCGCATCTCACCGATCAGGATCACGTCCGGGTCCTGACGCAGGGCGTACTTGATGGCGTTGGGGTAGGTCAGGGTGTCGGCGCCCAGCTCGCGCTGGGTGATGACCGACTTCTTGTTCTGGTAGACGAACTCGACCGGGTCCTCGATGGTCAGGATGTGGACGTCCTTGGTCGTGTTGATGAACTCGACCATGGCCGCGAGCGTCGTGGACTTGCCCGAGCCGGTGGGGCCGGTGACGAGCACCAGGCCCTGGCGCTCCAGGGCGAGCTTCTTGATGACCGGCGGCAGGTCCATGCCGTCGACGACCGGGGGCTTGAGCGGAATGACGCGGAAGGCCGCGCCGATGTTGCCCTGCTCGAAGTAGACGTTCACGCGGAAGCGCGCGAGCCCATCGATGGTCAAGCTAATGTCGATCTCGCGGTTCTGCTCGAACTGCTGGCGCTGCTCGGTGTTCATCAGGCTGTAGAGCGCCTGACGGGTGTCGGCCGGGGTGAGCACCTTGTACTCGGTCGGCACGATGCGGCCGTCGATGCGCAGCACCGGGCTGGACCCCACCTTGATGTGGATGTCCGAGGCGGTCTTCTGGACCGCGGTGCGCAGGAAGTCGATGATGTTCATAACGACAGGGGCTCCTCGCTACGACTGAGCGCCGACGGCGGCGGCAGGGATCTGGGCGAGGGGGAAGCCGACGCACTTGCTGAGGATCCGCTGGATGTCGAACAGGTTGCGAATCGCCTCGGGGTGCGTGGTCTCGCTCTGCCAGGTCTCGACGACCTGACCCTTGTCGTCCATGAAGTTGACGGCCATGGTGAGGTTGGTGGGCAGGAACTTGCCCGCCTGCACGTTCTTGATCTCGTCCATGGTGGGCGGATCGTACTTGAGGTTGATCTCGCCGATGGTGTGGATCTTCTTCTTGCGGTAGGCGTGCGACTTGGGGAAGAGGTTGATCAGGATGAAGTACGCCGAGGTGACGAGCACGACCTCGCAGGTGTAGTAGTTGCCGGCCGCCTCACCCGGCGCCCCGGCCGTCGCATCGAACTGGTAGTAGCAGCCGAGAATCCGGTCTGCGGGATTCACCGTGTCGAAGAGGATCTGCAAGAGCACCTGACCGATGCCCGGCACGGTTCCCGCCTTCTTCATCAGCTCTTGCAGGCGCGGATGGTTGAAGGCATTGTGAGGGGCGGCCGAGGCGGGTTGAGAGGAGACGGTTTCGGTGCTCAAGGGGCGAACCTCCGGAAACGCAAGGACGGACGCTCGTATTGTACCCGAGCGTCCGTCCTGATAATCCGCGAAGGCTAGACCTTGGCCGTTTCGCCGGCTCCGGTCGGGACCAGGCGATCGATCCCGCCCATGTAGGGGCGCAGGGCCTCGGGGATGATCACCGAGCCGTCCGCCTGCTGGTAGTTCTCGAGGATCGCCGCCACCGTGCGGCCGACCGCAACCCCCGACCCGTTGAGGGTGTGGGGGAACTGGACCTGCTTGTCCCGGCGGAAGCGCAGGCCGCCGCGGCGGGCCTGGAAGTCGCCGCAGTTCGAGCAGCTCGAGATCTCGCGGTACTTGTCCTGGGCGGGCATCCAGACTTCCAGGTCGTAGGTCTTGATGGCGTTGGCGCCCATGTCGCCGGCGCAGAGCAGGATCTTGCGGTAGGGCAGCCCCAGGCGCTGGAGGACGGCCTCAGCGTTGGCCGTCATCTTCTCGTGCTCGTCGGCCGAGGTCTCGGGGGCGACCACCTTGACCAGCTCGACCTTGTCGAACTGGTGGACGCGGATCAGGCCCTTGGTGTCGCGGCCCGCCGCCCCCGCCTCAGAGCGGAAGCAGGGGGTGCCCGCGGTCATGTGCAGGGGCAGGACTGCCTCGTCGAGGATCTCGTCGCGGTAGAGGTTGGTGAGCGGGATCTCGGCCGTCGGGATCAGGTAGAGCTTGGTGTCTTCGAGCTTGAAGAGCTGGTCGGCGAACTTGGGCAGGTTGCCGTTCGCGAGCATCGTCTCCTCGTTGGCGACGTAGGGGGGCTGGATCTCGGTGTAGCCGTGCTCGAGGGTGTGCAGGTCGAGCATGAAGTTGATGAGCGCTCGCTCCAGGCGCGCGCCGTGGCCCTTCATCAGGGTGAAGCGGGTGCCGGCGAGCTTGACCGCGCGCTCGAAGTCGATGACCCCCAGGGCCTCGCCCAGCTCCCAGTGAGGCTTGGCTTCGAAGTCGAAGGCACGAGGGGTGGCCCAGCGCGTGATCTCGACGTTGTCGTCCTCGCTCAGGCCATCGGGCACCGAGGCATCGGGCAGGTTGGGGATCTGGTACATGAGATCCTGGCGCTCGGCCTCCACCTCGTTCTGGCGGGCTTCGAGCTCCTTGATGCGATCGCCGTTGGCCTTGACCGAGGCGATGACCTCGGAGGCGTCCTGCTTGGCCTTCTTGAGGGCGGCGACCTGCTCGCTGGCCTGGTTGCGGATGGAGCGCAGCTCGTCCAGCTTGGCCTGGTTCTCGCGGAACTCGGTATCGAGGCGGACCAGGGCGTCGAAATCGAACACGAAGCCGCGGCGCGCGAGGCCACGCTTGACCAGATCGGGTTCCTGCCGGATGAGCTTGATGTCTAGCACGGGGAGGCTCCTTACGTTATCGCTGCCGAATGATCCAGTATAACGCGCGTTAAAGGCACAAGCCAAGCCGACGCCGAAGCGATTCGCCCAGTCCGTACATTGACACCTCTTGCTCGGAAGGCTACAACGGAGCCCAACGAAGGAGGATGCGCATGTTCTGGAAGCAATGGGCAAGCGGCGCATTCCGCGAGATCGGCTGGCTGATCGTGCGGGTGGCGTTCGGGCTCCTGCTGATGACCCACGGTTACGCCAAGCTGTTCGGCGTCACGCAGAGCGGCGGGAAGGTGATCGAGGGCTTCGCCAAGAGCATGGTCGAGCCGCTCGGCTTCCCCGCACCGCTCTTCTTCTCCTACCTCGCGGCCCTTTCCGAGTTCGTGGGGGGCCTCTTCATCGCGCTCGGGCTCTTCACCCCGCTTGCCGCCGTCGCTGCCGCAGGCACCATGCTGGTCGCCATCCTGCACCACATGGGCCAGGGCGATCCGCTCAAGGTCTTCGAGCTGGCCCTCATCTACCTTGCAATCGCCATCGGGGCCATGCTCATCGGCGGCGGGCGCTACTCGCTCGATCGCATCCTGCGCACCCCGTTCCGGCCCGCCGAGCCGCAGGCTCCTCCCACGCCCTAGTCCCCCTCGCTCTGTACCAGGAGACGTTGAATGCTTCACGCCACCGTTAGAACCCTCGCCGTCGCAGCCCTGACCCTCGGGGTCGCCGCCTGCGGCCAGCAGAACGTCAAGCAAGCGCACGACCACGACGAGGCCACCGCGATCGCCGAGCCCCTGCCGAGCCTCAGCATCACGAGCCCCAAGGAGGGTGAAGTGCTGCCGAGCGGTGACGTAACTGTCACCTTCGACCTCAAGAACTACCAGGTCTCCCCCAGCGCCCAGCACGTCCACCTGATCCTGGACAACGAGCCCTACCAGCCCATCTACGACGTCTCCAAGCCCGTCGTCCTCAAGAACGTGGCCCCCGGCAGCCACACCCTGCGCGCCTTCCCCAGCCGCGCCTGGCACGAGAGCATCAAGAACCCCGAGGCCTTCGCCTTCGTCAACTTCGCGGTCAAGAAGGCCGACAACGCCCGCAAGATCGATCCCAATGCTCCTCTCTTGACCTTCAGCCGTCCCAAGGGCACCTACGAGGGCGCCGCCGCGGATCGCATCCTGATGGACTTCTGGCTGCGCAACGCGGAGCTCTCGCCCACCGGCTACAAGGTCCGCTACACCCTCGACGGCAAGAGCACCGTCCTGACCGAGTGGCTGCCCGTCTACTTCGAGAACCTCCCGAGCGGCACCCACACCCTCAAGCTGGAGCTGCTGGATCCCGCGGGCAAGGTGGTCCCCGGCGCCTACAACAGCACCACCCGCGAGTTCACGGTCAAGCGCTGATCTCCGCAACCGGATTAAGGCTGCGCTAAAACCCGCTGTAAACGCGCAAGAAAAGGCTCACTTTCCGGGAAAGAGAAAAGAAGTCGAGTGCTTCTTTAAAAGGGCCCCGTGATGCAAGGACCGATTCGCAGCCAATTCGCCTCGAACCCGATGCCGCTCAAGGCATCGGGTTCGAGCGCTTCTCCACCCGTTCCTGAGACGCCCAAGCAAGGCGACGCACGCGGCCCGGCGATGCAAGGGGATGCGCTCTCCCTCTCGGCGGACGCCAAGACTCAGAGCGCCTGCGCCCACGATCGCGGCGGCTGCATGTGCTCGGCGCTCCAGGCCGCGCAAGCAGCCCAAGGCGAGGACGCCCCCATCAAGACCACCATCACCGTCACCGTGATGGAGCCCATGAAGCCCATCCCGCCCGATCTGCACCAGCAGACGGTGAAGGAAGCCCTTTCGAGCAAGAAACCCGTCAGCTTCACCAACTCACTCGGTCAGAGCGAGACCGTCCAGATCACGCCCGAAGGCACCCGCGGCAAGCAAGCGACCTTCGACGTTCGGGTCGGCAAGGACCGCTTCGAACTCCAGATGCCCCAGGGCGAGGACCCCACGGTCAACTTGGCGCTGGCCGTCAACTACTTCTCCATGAACCTGCCCGAGATCCGCGACGAGCTGGACGTGCTCAAGATCAGCCCCGACAAGAACCCGACGGATGCGGAGTTCGCCAAGACCTACAACATGCCGAACTTCAGCTCGGCAGCGACTGCCGGCGGCGGGACCATCACCTTCTGGCACAACGGCAAGTACCTGGACCAGAAGACCTTCGACCACGAGATGGCCCACCTGATGAGCCCCAAGGCATCGAGCAAGCGCCTCATGATGCCCGACGGCTACGAGGCGGCGATCGCCAAGGATTCCAAGACGCCGACCGTGTACTCCAAGGCGGCGCCGATCGAGGACTTCGCGGACTCCTGGGCGCTCTACCTCAAGGCCCGCCAGACCTCGCCCGAAGCGCTCGCCAAGTTCCAGGCAGACTTCCCCAACCGCGCGGCGGCGATGGAGCAGTTCTGGAACCGGTTCGCCCCGAGCACCGACAAGGGTCAGGCGAACCCGGCCACGCGCAACCAGACCCCCTCGGTGGACCTCAAGACCCTGGAGGTCAAGCAGGAGTACCGCAAGATTCGCGAGGAGGTCCTCCCCGGCCTCCAGGAACTCCCGAGTCCAGACAAGCTCATCCCGGCGAAGCCGCCCACCCAGAAGGCGCCCGAAAAGAAAGCTCCGGAACCAAAGCCCCCCGAGAAGAAGACATCCGAGCAGAAGAGCAAGCCCCCGATCGCTCAGGAGCCGCTCGACGCCGACATGCTCTTCGTCAACGAGCCGATGCCCGAGCACTTCATGGACGACCTGCGGCGTAACCCCGAACTCCCCTCGGACGATTTACGGCGTAAGATGGAGGTGGTCGCCCCGGACACCCACATCGCAAGCGCGTCCCAGCCGGACGCCGCCGAGGAAGCCCGGGCCGAGCTCGAGACCCGCATCACCTAGCCTGGAAGCGTCATGAACCACGAAATCGAATACGTCGACGGCAACACCGGGGCCGTCGTGGCCCGCAAGCCGGCCTTCACCGTCCCGCTCGAATCGCGCGCCATCTACCTGCGCGGCGATCAGATGGTCGATCATCCCGACGACGCGGACCGGAGCGTGCCGATCGTACGCGTCGTCAAGCTCGCCGTGAACGCGGCGGGCGAGCCCGTCGAGATGGAGCGCGCGAGCCAGGTGCTGGTGCGCGAGTACGACGCCGAGGGGCAGATGCGGCGCGAGACCGTCATGGTGCGCCGCGTGGGCGGCAGCTAGAGGTCCCGCCCCGTCTCGAAGTAAGCGGTGACCCTCGGCTGGAGCGGCAGCACCAGGCGCTTCAGCACCTTCTGCATCTCGAGGTTCTCTTCGAGCACCTGCAAGACACCGTGCGAGGCCCCCGAGTTCAGGGCCCCGCGGGACGTCGCCGCGGCCAGGGCGATGCCGAGCCCCTTGCCGCGATAAGGCGGCCGGATGAAGAGGGCGCGGTAGTAGAGCGTGCCCGGGATCTCCTGATCCACCAGGGACCACCCGATGAGCTCATCACCCTCGAACAAGGCGTAGCTGCAGGCACTCACGATGGGCTGCGCCTTGCGGCTGGGCCTAAAGTAATCCGGGTTGTCCGTCTCATGATCCAGGGCGCGCTCCGCCTCGTCCCAGACGGCTGGCGGCACCTGATCCCAAGGGAGCAGACGGTACCGGGAGGGCGCACGCCAGCGCGCAAGCCAGCGCGCTTCCTGTAGGGGCTGCAGCGCAAAGCGGTAGTACCGGGTGATGAGGGATGGCGCCTCCCACCCCGCACGCGAGAGGAGGCGGCGCAGGGCGGTCATATCGCCGACCTCGTGGAACCTCGTTGCCAAGCGCCGGATGCCCTGTGCTCGGCAGGCCGCCTCGAGTGCTTCGAACAAGGCCGCCCCAACCCCAGCCCGCCGGTGCGCCTCCTTTACGAAGACCGAGCAAAGGGTTGCCTCCTGACCGTCTTCTTCGATGCCCGCGACGACGAGCCCCACGGGCTCGTCCCCGAGCCGCGCCCCGAAGGCGATCAAGCGTTGCGCGATCGGGTGGTGCTCGTCGAGCAACCACGGGCGGTACTGGCGGTAGGTAAAGGGGGCATACGATGGGGCCGTTGCGGGGGAAAGCTGAGCGATCGCAAGCAAAAGGGAAAACCTCACACGCGCCGGGCGACCGAGACGTCGATGTCTCGGTCGCCCGGCAAGATGGCTTTGAGGGTTACTTCTTCTTTTTCTTCGGCGGCGCGTCGTAGATGATCATGGCCGCGAAGGAGGTCCCACCCGTCACCAGCTCGAGCTCGGACTCGTCCAGCTCGTCGGCGTCGGCCTTGAGGGGCGGCAGAACGATCGTCATGTCGGCGCCCTGCGCCTCCAGGACGTTGATCGTGAAGCCCTCGGGCACCTCGGCGCCCGTCAGCTCCTTGACGGCAAGGGCCGGGTCCTTCAGGGCGAGGGCGCGAAACTCCGTGTCACGGGCGGCGCGCTGCTTGAACTGCTCAATGGCCTGCTGCAGCGATTCGGTATTCCAGTTCGACATGGATGACTCCTGAAAGGGGATACCGGGCGCCTGCAGCCTCAGGCACCCGATAAGGGACGCCGCCGTTATTTTTTCTTCTTCGGTGTATCGTAGGTGCCGCCCTCGCCGTGGATGATGAAAGCCCGGAAAGAGATCCCACCCGTCACCAGCTCGAGCTCGGACTCATCCAGCTCGTCGGCATCGGCCTTGAGGGGCGGTAGAACGATCGTCATGTCGGCGCCCTGCGCCTCCAGGACGTTGATCGTGAAGCCTTCGGGCACCTCGGCGCCCGTCAGCTCCTTGACGGCAAGGGCCGGGTCCTTAAGAGCGAGGGCGCGAAACTCGGTGTCACGGGCGGCGCGCTGCTTGAACTGCTCAATGGCCTGCTGCAGCGATTCGGTATTCCAGTTCGACATTGAGGCCTCCTGAAAGGGGATGCCGGGCGCCTGAAGCCTCAGGCACCCGGCAAGGAAACGGCGCCGTGACTATTTCTTCTTCTTAGGCGGCGCGTCGTTCGGACCGTAGAGGATGAAGGCCGAGAACGAGGTCCCGCCCGTCACCAGCTCGAGCTCGGACTCGTCCAGCTCGTCGGCGTCGGCCTTGAGAGGCGGCAGGACGATCGTCATGTCGGCGCCCTGCGACTCCAGGACGTTGATCGTGAAGCCCTCGGGCACCTCGGCGCCCGTCAGCTCCTTGACGGCGAGACCCGGGTCCTTCAGGGCGAGGGCGCGGAACTCGGTGTCACGGGCGGCGCGCTGCTTGAACAGCTCGATGGCCTGCGTCAGCGATTCGGTACTCCAGTTCGACATTGATAACTCCTATCGAGGATGCAACAACTGATCATCTAATACCCGCCAAAAAGAGGAATCATTCCTGCCCTCAGGCAACTTATTTCATGATCGGGCCGCACACGATGCGCGTCCCCGCGTTGCCCGCAGGATCGGTCACCTCGTCGTCCGGCTTGGCGTGGATGACCAAAGAGGTCCCCTCGCCCGAGAGCAGCGAGTGGCTGCCCGCCCCCAAGTTCACCCCGGGCGCGACGACGTCCACGGCCACCGTACCGTCCTTCCCCACCTCGATGTTCGGTAGATCACCGGCATGTGCCCCTTCGGGGTTCTTGTGGCCGTGCTTCTTGTGGTCGGGGTTGAAGTGGGGGCCCGCCGAGGTGAAGTCCGGCCCTTCACACTTGCAGACCGCATGCAGGTGCATGGCATGAATCCCGGGCGGCAAGCCCTTCGCCTTCAAGACGACCCGAACCCCCTCCGGCACCTCGGTGAAGTTGGCCGTGCCGACCTCCGCTCCCTGCGCGTTCCGCAGGACGGCCTTGGCCGTCGGAGCCGGGGAGGAGGGCGCGGTCGCCATCCCCATGGTCAAGAAGCCCACGAACGACAGGGCCAGAACACTCTTTCGCATGAACCCTCCGCTTGCTATCGACACCGCATCGGGCCCATGCTCGCCAATCGCAGGGGCCAAGGTCTACGTGCCAAACAGAGAGATTCTCGTCAGCGTGTCGAGCGAGGGTAGGTCACGCGATAGATGCGCCCGCCCGCGTCATCGCTCACCATGAGCGAGCCATCGGGGGCTTGCAGCACGTCCACGGGCCGCCCCCAGGCCTCGCCACCTCGCAGCCAGCCAGTGGCGAAGTCCTCGTAGGAGACGGGCTTGCCGCCTTTGAAGCGGACCCGCACCACCTTGTAACCGGTCGGGGGTTGGCGATTCCAGGAGCCGTGGAAGGCGACGAAGGCATCCCCCCGGTAGTCGGCGGGAAACTGAGCGCCCGTGTAGAAGGCGAGGCCCAACGCGGCCGAGTGGGCCTGGAAGGCGAGCGCGGGCGGCTCGGTCTTGGCGCAGAGCGCGGGATCCCCCAGATCGGGGTCCGGGTGGCGATCGCCCCAGCAATAGGGCCAGCCGTAGTGCGCCCCTTCCTTGACGAGGTTCAATTCATCAGGCGGTTGGTCGTTGCCCATCCAGTCGCGGCCGTTGTCGGTGGCCCAGAGGGCCTTGGTCTCGGGGTGCCAGACGAAGCCGACCGCATTGCGCAGGCCCTTGGCGAAGATCCGGCGCCCGCTGCCATCCGGCGCGAAGCGCATGATCGTCGCGCGGCGCTCGTCCTTCTCGATACAGGCGTTGCAGTCGGAGCCCGCCGACACGTAGAGGCCCCCGTCCGGGCCGAAGCCGAGGGTCCGGGTCCAGTGCATGCCCCCGGCGGGCAGATCGCGGCTGAGCACCTGCTTGCGATCCACCTTGCCATCCCCGTCGGTGTCCTCGAGCTTGAGGATCGCGCCCGTCTCGGCGACGTAGAGCGCCCCGTCGCGCCAGGCGAGACCGTGGGGTCGATCGAGCCCCGAGGCGAAGACCACGACGCGATCGGCGCGGCCGTCTCGGTTGCGATCGGGGAGGACGAGGATCTCACCCTTGTTCGGGCGGCTCACGGTCAAATCCCCTGCCGGCGAGAGGGCCATGAAGCGCAGGCCGGGCAGGCCCTCGACGAAGGGCGCGATCGCAAACCCCCGAGGCACCGTGAGCGGGTGAGGCAGGGGGGCGGCATCGGCCCCCGAGGCGAGTGCGCCGATGCCGAGAGCCAGGTTCAGCAGGATGCGTTTGCGCATGGCGGCCTCCTCGCGAGGGGATCATGATATCACTCGCAAGGCTCGTTTGGTTGCCTAGCCCGGTTCGCGAGGGCGAGCTTGAGAAGCTCGGCGAGGACCGGCAGGCTCGCCGCGACCCCGACCCCGCGCGCGAGCTCGCCGAGCGAGAGCGGCACCGTGCCGAGCACCGCATGGAGGGGCGGGGCGTAGATCGCGAGCAGTTGGAGCGCCACCGCGATCGCAAGACCCAAGAGCATCCATGGGTTCGAGAAGATCCCCAGGCGCGAAAGGGGCTGCTCGATCGAGCGGAACACGAAAGCGCTGAACCACTGGAAGGCCACCAGGGTGACGAAGGCCATGGTCCGGGCCCGATCGAGCCCCCCCCCCCGCCCGAGCTCCCAGGCGAAAACGGCGAGGGTGCCCGTCGCCATGACCAGGGCGGCCGCGACCATCCGACGGATCATCTGCCGATCGACGAGCGGCGCGCCCGGCACCCGGGGCGGCTTGCGCATGTGGCCGGGCTCGGGCCGCTCGAGGGCCAGAGCCTTATCGAGCACGCCATCGGTGACCAGGTTGATCCAGAGGATCTGGACCGCCAGGAGGGGGAGCGGCAGCCCAATCGCCACCGCCGCCGAGATGGTAAGAATCTCGGCCAGGGTGGTCGAGAGGAGGTAATGCAGGACCTTTCGGAGGTTATCGGCAATGGTGCGGCCCTCCTCGACGGCCGCGACGATGCTCGCGAAGTTGTCGTCCACCAGCACCATGTCGGCGGCCCCCTTGGCGACCTCGGTGCCGGTGCCCCCCATGGCCACCCCGATGTCCGCCTGGGCGAGAGCCGGCGCGTCGTTGACCCCGTCGCCCGTCATGGCCACGATCTCGCCCGAAGCCTGGAGGGCCCGGACGATCCGCAGCTTGTGCGCGGGGGACACCCTGGCGTAGACCGACGCCTCAGCCACCCGGGCCGCGAGCTGGACCTCGTCCAGCCCCTCGACCTCGCGCCCCTCGGCGACCTGACGCTGTCCGGCCCGCGCGATCCCCAGGCGCTCGGCGATGGCGCTCGCCGTGACGCGGTGGTCTCCTGTGATCATGGCGACCCGGATGCCTGCGGACTGGCAGACGCTCACGGCCTCAACTGCCTCGGGCCGCGGCGGATCCCACATGCCGACGAGCCCCACCAGGGTGAGCCGGCCCGCCCCGGCCGGACACTCGAGGGCCTCGAGGCTCGCAGGTGGAGCCAGGCGCCCCACCGCGAGCACTCTGAGGGCTCGGCTCGCCATGGCCTCGAAAGCCTCCTGCCACCGTGCGCGGGCGGCCTCGTCCAGGGGCCGCAGCCCCCCTTCGGCGTCGAACTCGCTTCCGGCCATCGGCAAGAGGCGCTCCAGGGCGCCCTTGACGTAAGCGACCGTACCTTCCGGGGCCTCGTGAAGGGTCGCCATCCAGCGGCGCTCCGAGGCGAAGGGGATCTCGGCGAGGCGGGGCCAGTCCTCGTCGAAGCCCAGCTTGAGCGCGAGGCTCTGCAAGGCCCCCTCGGTAGGGTCCCCGAGCACGCGCCAGGCACCCTCGGCCTCCTCGAGGAGGGCGTCGTTGCAGAGGGCGCTGGCCGCCGCAAGCTCCCGGAGCGCTGCCCGTGGCAGGGGCGCGCCCTCCGGCTCGGGCAGCACCTCCCCCGCCGGGGCGTAGCCCTCGCCCGTCACCCGCACCCAGCCGCCCCCCACGTAGAGACGCTGGACCGTCATCTGGTTCAGAGTGAGGGTGCCGGTCTTGTCCGTCGCAATCACGGTCGCCGAGCCGAGGGCCTCGACGGCGGGCAGGTTGCGAATGAGGGCGTTGCGCCGGGCCATGCGCCAGACGCCCACCGCGAGCAGGACCGACACGACGATGGGCAGCCCCTCCGGGATGGCCGAAACCGCCATGCTGAGCGCCACTAGAAACATCCCGGCGGGCGGCAGCCCCCGCAGGATCCCGAGCGCGAGCACAACGGCGATGAGGCCCAGGATGCTGGCGCCCAGGACCCGGCTGAAGGCCCGGAACTGCCGCAGGAGGGGTGAGGTCATCGAGACGCTCGCGACCTCGCCCGCGATCGCGCCAACCTCGCTGGCCATGCCGGTGGCGACCACCACCGCGCGCCCCCGGCCGAGGGTGACGCTCGTGTGCATGTAGACCATGTTCCGGCGATCGCCGAGGGGCAAATCGGGGGCCGAAAGCGGAGCCGGGTCCTTGGCCGAAGGCAGCGACTCGCCGGTCAGGGCCGACTCGTCCACCCTCAGCTCGTAGACCTCGAGCAGGCGCGCGTCCGCCGCCACCCGATCCCCCGCCTCCAGCACCAGCACATCCCCGGGCACCACCTCGGAGGCGGGGAGCTCATGGACCCTCCCCTCGCGCAGCACCTTGGCCCTGGGGGCGGTCATCCGGCGCAGGGCGCAGAGCGCCTGCTCGGCACGGGCCTCCTGGAAGTAGCCGATCGTCGCGTTGAGCAGGACGATCCCGAGGATGACGTAGGGGTCGTAACGCTCGCCCACGAAGAAGGAGACGACCGCCGCCACGAGCAGCACATAGATGAGCGGGCTCCGGAACTGGCGCAGGTAGCGCCGCCACGGCGCGGGCGGCTCGCGCTCGGCGAGCGCGTTGGCGCCGAAGTCCCGCAGGCGCCCTCGGGCCTCAGGGGCGGTGAGGCCCGAGGGCGCGGATCCCAGAACGTGAAGGACGCGCTCGCTTTCCAGCTGATGCCAGGGCCTGACCGAGGCGCGTGCCCTGACGCGGGTGGAGGGGGTATCGCGGACCATCTCGTCGCCTCCTCGCAGGCTAGCCTGGGGCCCTCAGGGCCGTGATCACCCGATCCACGAAGGCCCGGGTCGAGAGCGGCTTGCGGTTGTGCTGGCAGATGTCGAAGGTCCTCGCCCCGGCGGCGATGGCGTCGCTCACCGCCCGCCGGATCCCCGCGGCCTCCTCGGGCATGCCGAGCGCCATCTCGAGCATCAAAGCCGCCGCCAGGATGGCCGCCGTCGGGTTCGCGCGCCCCTCGCCCTGCAGGCTGGGGGCCGAGCCGTGCCCCGGCGAGAAGAGCCCGCCGCCCTTCCGGCAGAGAACGGCCGAGGGGTGGAGGCCCATGGAGCCCGAAAGGCTCGCCGCCTGGGTCGAGAGCAGCTCCCCGGCCAAGATCTCGGCCAGGATGACATCGAAGCGGCGAGGGTTGAGGGAAAGCTCCAGCATGCACTGATCGAGATCGATCGGGGTGAAGCGCACCTGCGGGTAGGACGCGCTCAGCGCGGTGACCACCTCCAGCCAGAGCTCGCCGCTTTCGAGCACCTTGGCGAGCGTCGCCAGGGCCAGGTGGTTGCGACGATGCGCGGCGGCCTGGAAGCCGGCGTGCGCGACCCGCTCGATCTCGCTCTCCGAATAGACCAGGGTGTTCACCGCCACCCGGCGGCCCTCGCTCACCTCGATGCCGCGGGGATGCCCGAAGTACAGCCCCGCCGACACGTCCCGCACGACCATCAGATCCACGCCCCGGACGATCTCGCGCCGATACGGGGAAATCCCGAGCAGGCTATCATCGATGTGGAAGGGGCGCAGGTTGGCGTAGGCCCCAAGCCAGCCGTGAAGGCGCTGCATGGCGAGCTTGGGCTCCGAGAGGTGGGTGATGTGGCTCCAGTGGGCGCCGCCGACCGGACCGAGCAGCACCCCTTCTGCCTGCTCGCACAATTGCACCGTCTCGATGGGCAGGGACGACTTCCCCGCTGCGAGCGCGGCATCGCCGATCAGCCCACGGCTCAGCTCGACCCCGAAGCCGAAGCGCAGCCCAGCCGCCTCCAGCACCCGCCGAGCTTCCTCCATGACCTCCGGGCCGATGCCGTCGCCTGGCACCAGGCCCACGTGGATCGTCCTCACCGTGCCTCCCGGCTCTGGTCGTCGTCCCATCCGTGGAACCTGTATACCAGAATCGCCCGGCGAGGCGGAGCCTCGACCGGACGATTGGGGATGGATGAAACCTAGCGGCTAGCGCCAGCGCCTGCGGCTAGCGCCCGCGGCTATCTCCAACGAACGAGGGCGTTGGGCTGGTTGATGGTGATCTGCTGGTGGGCGATCGAGATGACCCCGTCGTCCTGGAGACGGTTGAGGGCGCGGGTGACGGTCTCGCGGCTGGAGCCGACCATGTTGGCCAGGTCCTGGTGGGTCATCTTGAGGTTGATGAGCACCTTGCTGCCGATGGCGCGCCCTTCGCTCTTGGAGAGCAGGTTAAGGGTGCTCGCGACGCGCTCGTGCACGTCCTTGAAGGCCAGGTCCTCAACCTGCTGGTTGACCTGACGGATGCGACGGGTGAGATCGCCCATGATCTGCATGGCGATGGAGGGGTTCTCCGAGAGGATCCGCTCGAAGTCGCGCTTGGCGACGGTGTAGACCGTGGCCGCATCGTCGATGACCTCGGCGGTCGCCGAGCGGGGGAGATTGTCGAAGATGGCCATCTCACCGAAGAAGTCACCGGGCTGCATGATGGTGAGGGTTTTCTCGCGGCCATCCTCGGTGATCTTCGAGATCTTCACGCGGCCGACCTTGAGGATGTAGAGGGTGTCCCCCTCGTCGCCCTCATGGAAGATGATGCTCTTCTTGGCGTAGGTCTTCTCGCCGGTGATCGCGGCGACGCGGGACAGGCTCTCGGGCGAGACCCCCTTGAAGATCGAGACCCGCTGGAGGAAAGCGACGGCGTTCGTCGAAGACGTCAGGGGAACTTCCTTGGGCGCCAACGGGAACCTCCTTCTCCCACGAGCGGGATGCGTGCAGGATGTCAACAAATCCAGGTCGCTGCGAATGTGGCAAGCAATTATAACAACCAAAGGAACACCGGAACAAGATCGAAAACTCGCTTGCTGAGCGGATTCACGAAACGTTACAGAGCCCTGGGTGTTACATAACCTAGCTTAGACCATAACATAACAAGCCCTGATTACGTTAGGCCGTGCGCTTTGTCACATGTCCGGGACGCAAAAAAAGCGGGAGGCATCGCCTCCCGCTCTTCGAAGTCAGATCAGGCCTTCACGGGCGCCTGAGGGTGGAACTCGTCGGTCGGGCGATCGCTTCTAAGACCGAAGAAGAAGCGGATCGCCTCGACGATGCGCGCAGCCGCATGACCATCGCCGTAGGGGTTCACCGCGTTCGCCATCCGGGCGTAGGCCGCGGGGTCGTCCAGCAGCTCCTGAGCGTTGTTGAAGATGACCTCGCGCTCGACGCCCACCAGGCGGACGGTGCCCGCCTCGACCGCCTCGGGGCGCTCGGTGGTGGTGCGCATGACGAGCACCGGCTTGCCGAGGCTCGGCCCCTCTTCCTGCACGCCGCCCGAGTCGGTCAGGATGAGGGTCGCTTCCTTCATGGCCTTGACGAAGGGGGCGTAATCGAGCGGATCGATGATCGCCACTCGGTCGAGCCCGCCCAGGATCTCGCGGGCGGTGTTCTGGACGATGGGGTTCAGGTGGGCGGGGAAGACCACGTCCACGTCGGGGTTGCGCTCGACCAGATCCCGGACCGCCCAGCAGATGTCGCGCAGGGGCTCGCCCCAGTTCTCGCGGCGGTGGGCCGTCACCAGGATCGTCCGGCGACCGGTGGCGGGGGCGTCGATCTTGCCGGCGGTCTCGAGCAAGGCGTCGATGACCGTGTTACCCGTCAGGAAGATCCCCTCGCTCGAAATCCCGTCGCGGCGGAGGTTATCGACCGCCTTGGACGTCGGGGCGAAGTGCAGGCGGGTGAGCTGGCTCGCCACGCGCCGGTTCATCTCCTCGGGGAAGGGGTTGTAGAGATCCTCGGTGCGCAGGCCCGCCTCCACGTGCCCCACCGGGATCTGCTCGTAGAAGGCGGCCAGGCTGCTTGCCATGGTGGTGCTGGTGTCGCCGTGGACGAGCACCAGCTGGGGCTTGAGCTCCTTGAGGACGGGGGTGAGCTGGGTGAGGACCCGGCCCGTGAGGTCCGGCAGGGTCTGGCCCGGCTGCATCAGGTCCAGATCAGCGTCCGGGACGATGCCGAAGAGGTCCAGGACCTGGTCGAGCATCTGACGGTGCTGGGCGGTGACGCAGACCTTGAGGTCCAGATCGTGAGCCTTGGCGATCGCAAGGACCACCGGCGCCATCTTGATGGCCTCGGGGCGGGTGCCGAAGACGCAGAGAACAGTGGGTTTATTCACCTTTGGTTTCCTTGGATGTCGTGAGGCGCGAGGCGCGGTAGAGACGGAAGATGCCGTAAGCCAGGAAGCAGCCGCCCGCCAAGAGGACCGGGTAGCCGCCCTCGACCCCGGCGAGCCAGAGGGCGGTGCCGGCGAGCGTCAGACAGATGCCGTAGATGACGAGGACCGCGCGCCGCTGGGTCAGCCCCGCATCCAGCAGCCGGTGGTGCAGGTGGCCGCGGTCCGGGCTGAAGATGGGCTTGCGGTTCCAGGCCCGGCGCAGGATGGCAAAGGCCGTGTCCAGGATGGGCACGCCCAGGATGAGCAGGGGCAGGGCGAAGGCCACCGCCGCCACCAGCTTGAGCACGCCCATGATCGAGATGGAGGCGAGGGTGAAGCCCAGGAAGAGGGCCCCGCCGTCCCCCATGAAGATCTTGGCCGGGTTGAAGTTGTAGCGCAGAAAGCCGATGGTCGCCCCGGCGAGGGCGAGGGCCATCAGCCCCGCGATGGGCTGGTTGGTCTGGAGGGCGATGATGCCGATGGTGCCCGCCGCGATCAGGCTGACCCCGCCCGCGAGCCCGTCCAGGCCGTCGATCAGGTTGATGGTGTTGGTGATGCCGACCAGGTAGAAGACCGTCAGCGCCACCGGGATGAGGCCCGGCAAGAAGTAGAGGCCGCTCGCCCAGGGATTCGAGACGAACTCGATCCGCACCCCGTAGTAGTAGGCGGCGAGCGCTGCCAGGATCTGGAGGCCGAACTTGACCTTGGCGTTGAGCGGCTTGAGGTCGTCGACGATGCCCACGAGGAACATCAGGGCCCCACCGATCAGCACCCCACGCAGGGGCCCTTCGAGGGCGAAGAGCTCACCTGGCACCAGCAGCTCCATGGCCGCCAGGCCGATGAGGAAGCCCGCGAAGATGGCGACGCCCCCCAGGCGGGGGATGGGGATGGTGTGGACCTTGCGCGCATCCGGGGTGTCCACCTTGCCGATCTTGTAGGCAAGGCGGACGACCCACGGGATGAGGATGTCCGTGGCGAGCCACGGAGCCATCACGGACAGGGCGACGACGAGCAGCCAGTAATCGGGCACGATAGGCTTACTTCACGCTACCCGCCGGCACCCCCTCGTACAGGGGGAAGGCGGCGCAGAGGCTCGCGACCGTCCGCTCGACCTGGGTGCGGACCACCGGGTTCTCGGGGTCGCGCAACAGGCTCACGATCGCCTCGGCGATGCGGTCCATCTCGGGCTCCTTCATGCCGCGGGTGGTCACGGCGGGGGTGCCGATGCGAACACCCGAGGTGACGAAGGGGCTCTCAGGGTCGTTGGGGATGGTGTTCTTGTTGACGGTGATGCCGACCTCGTCCATCACGGCGCTCGCGACCTTGCCCGTCAGGCTGACCGAGCGGACGTCCAAGCTGAAGAGGTGGGTGTCGGTGCCGCCCGAGACGATGCGCAGGCCTTCCTTGGCGAGGCCCTCGGCCAGCCGCTTGGCGTTGGCCATCACTTGGCGCTGGTAGTCGGCGAAGGCGGGCTCGAGAGCCTCCTTGAGGGCCACGGCCTTGCCCGCGATGACGTGCATGAGCGGACCGCCCTGGGTGCCGGGGAAGACCGCCTTGTCGATGGCCTTCGCCCACTCGGCGGTGCAGAGGATCATGCCGCCGCGCGGACCGCGCAGGGTCTTGTGGGTGGTGGTGGTGACGAAGTGGGCGTGGGGCACGGGGCTCGGGTGCAGACCCGCCGCCACCAGGCCCGCGATGTGGGCCATGTCGACCATCAGGAGGGCGCCGACGGAGTCCGCGATCTGACGGAAGCGCGCGAAGTCGATCTGGCGCGAGTAGGCCGAGGCCCCCGCGATGATCATCTTGGGCTTGTGCTCCTGGGCGAGCTTCTCGAGGGCCTCGTAGTCGATGCGCTCGGTCTTCTCGTCCACCCCGTAGGGGATGATGTTGTAGAACAGGCCCGAGAAGTTGACGGGGCTGCCATGGGTGAGGTGGCCGCCGTGGGCGAGGTTCATGCCGAGCACCGTGTCGCCGGGCTTGAGAGCCGCCACGAAGACCGCGGTGTTGGCGTTAGCACCCGAGTGGGGCTGGACGTTGGCGTGCTCGGCCCCGAAGAGCTTCTTGGCGCGCTCGATGGCGAGCGTCTCGACGCCGTCGACGAACTCGCAGCCGCCGTAGTAGCGCTTACCAGGATAGCCCTCGGCGTACTTGTTGGTGAGGACCGTGCCCATGGCCTCCATCACCGCCTGGCTGGTGAAGTTCTCGGAGGCGATGAGCTCGAGGTTGTGACGCTGGCGACCGAGCTCTTCGTCGATCAGGGCGGCGATATCGGGGTCGGCCTGGCGAAGGTGCGGAAACTCGTTCAAAGCTGGCTCCTCGTATATTTAGCGGGTGACGGCGTCGATCATGGCGACGCGGGCCTCGTGGCGCCCCCCCTCGAAGGGGGTCGCCAAGAAGACCCGCAGGATCTCTTGGGCCATATCAGGGCCCACCAGGCGCGCGCCCAGGCAGACGATGTTGGCATCGTTGTGCTCGCGCGAGAGACGCGCCGAGACGGGTTCGTTGACCAGGGCCGCGCGGGCCCCCTCGATGCGGTTGGCCGCAATCGAGACCCCGATCCCCGAACCACAGACCAGCACCCCACGCTCGGCGTTGCCAGAAGCGACCTCGCGGGCGACCGCGTGGGCGATAGGGGGGTAGTCGGTGCGGGTGGTGTCGTGGCAGCCAAGGTCCGAGACGGTGTGGCCTTCGGAAAGGAGCCAGGCCTCGAGGGCTTCCTTGAGGTCGAAGCCGGCGTGGTCGCTACCGAGCGCGATGCGCAAATCAAGTCCTCCTGGTACCGGCTTGCACCGGCGTTCAGCGTACGGATGCCAGTATATCGCGTTTCAACGAGGCCCGAAAGCAGCCGTTCTATCCGCCGTGCGCGGCCGGATCGTCCAGGGTGAGGGGGCCGAGCGCGCCGCCGCGCAGGTCCGTAAGGAAGGTGCGGGCCGTGCGCTCGTGATCCACCTGGTCGCCCTGCTTGAGGAAGCCCCGCTTGCGGCCGATGACCTCGAGGCTGGGCTCGGGGCCGAAGGCGTCGAGCGTCTTGGGAGCGTGCTCCTTGAGGATCTCGATGGCGAAGCGCGCGACCTCGACCGGGTCGTAGGCCTGGCTGCCCACCCCGCCGGTCATGGCGAGCTTGAGGGCGACGATGGGCTCACCCAGCTTGGGCGGGATGATGCCCGGGGTGTCCATCAGCTCCAGGTCCTTGCCGATACGGATCCACGAGACGGCGCGGGTGACGCCCGGCTTGTCGCCGGTCCTGGCGCGGCCGGTGCGGGTCAGACGGTTGATGAGCGAGCTCTTGCCCACGTTCGGCAGGCCCACCACCATGATCCGCGCGGGACGCGGCAGGCGGCCACGAGCCTTGACCTTGGCCTGCACCACCTCGTTGAGCTTGGCGATCTCCTGCTTGAGCTGGGAGATCCCCTCGCCCTTGAGCGAGTTCATGGCGATCGCCGGCTGCCCCTGGCTGCGCAAGAGCTTGATCCAGGCCTGGGTGCGGGCGGGATCGGCCAGGTCGGTCTTGGTCAGGACCACGATCGAGGGTTTGCCCTTGATCAGCTCGGTCGTCTGGCCGAAGCGGCTGCTCGCGGGGATCCGCGCGTCCACCAGCTCCAGCACGAAGTCGATGATCTGGAGCTTCTCTCTCAGCTCGCGCTGAGCCTTGGCGATGTGCCCCGGGAACCACTGGACGGTGGGATAGGGGGAGGAGGGCTTCTCCTCTTCTTCGTCGAGGTGGGGATCGGTCATGGTCTCTTCCTAAAAAATACATAGGGCGAGCCCCGGAGCGATGCGCCTGACGGCTTCGGCTCCGGGGCTCGTGAGGCTGTAAGGCCTACTTGGCGTTGCGCGCCTTCTCCTTGATGCGGGCAGCCTTGCCCTGCAGACCGCGGAGGTAGTAGAGCTTGGCACGACGGACATCACCGCGGCGCAGCACCTCGATCTTGTCGATGCGGGGCGAGTGCAGCAGGAACACGCGCTCGACGCCCACACCCTGGAAGATGCGGCGGACGGTCACGGTCTGGTTGAGGCCCGAGCCGCGGCGCTTGATGACGACGCCTTCGTAGCCCTGGATGCGCTCCTTGCCGCCCTCAACGATCTTGGCGTAGACCTTGACGGTGTCGCCGGGGTTGATCGCAGGCACCGACTCCTTGAGCTGGGCTTTCTCGATCTCGTTGATGACGTCGCGCGCAATCAGGCGGGTGCTCATTGGTGTCTCCTTAGATATGGATCCGACGAAATGCGGAGCCGGCCATGGGGCCGGTCAGTGGCAAACAGGTACTGCGATCTGGAAGTTTATCACAGTCAAAATTGAGATGCAACCTGATCTTAACCCTCAGCCTCGACCGGATCGTGGATCGCAAGCGGGATCTCCGGATCCGGGGTGCGGGTGAGGACCTCAAGGCCGCAAGAGGCCTCGGCCGTCAGCTCGTGCTCCTGCTTCCAGGCGTTGCCCTGCTTGCGGTACACCGCGAGGGTCATGTTGGCGAGCTGGGTCTGGTAAGAGTAGGCGGCTTCCCCGGCCGGATCCTGGTAGGCGAGGCCCGCCGAGCGGCCGTAGGGCACCTCGATGGTGCCTTCGAAGCGGCGATCGCCCTGGACCACGTCGAAGTACCAGCCGCTCGGGTCGTAGCGACCCTTGGCGCCGAGCAATTGGCGCAGGTCGTTGACCACGTGCTCCTCGCCGTCGTAGCGGAAGCGGAAGGCGCTAAGGCGAGGCCTGAGCACGCCGCCCGGATCGGTGGAGATCGCCTCGAAGGAGGCCTCCGGATCCTCGCGGAAGGTGGCACAGTGGGCCCACGCCGAGCCTCTGGGCAGGCCCGGCCCCCAGGAGTGGAGCTGGACCCCGGTGGCGCCGTTGAGCTCGATGCGCCGCTTGTTGAAGAGGACCTCGCCGCTGATCTTGAGATCGGGGTTCGGCACCAAGAGCTTGGTCCCGAGAAAGCCCGTGTCGTAGAGGGCCTTGAAGGGGTAAGGCCTGAAGGAGGAGGTGGCCCCCTCCCAGTGCAGGACCCAGGCGAGGCGCTGGGCGTCGCCCTCGATCCGGCCGCGCGCACTCTTGTGGGTCAAAAGCGCACGTTCGATCTGGAAGGCGAAGGGTCGGGTGTCGAAGCGCGCCTGCTCGAAGGGCCGCACCTCACGGATAATAATGTGCTTGTTAGCGCCGGCCCCGTTGAAGGCCGCCCCCCAGAGCTCGACGAAAGGATCCCCCTCGACGGGGGAAACCAGCACGTAACGCAGCCAAAGGGCGACCCCCTGACGGGGGTCGCTCACCTTGAGGGCATAGGCTTCGTGCCAACCGGACTGGCCGCTCCAGACCGTCAGGTTGTCGCGCTCGGCGCCCCCCAGCTTTTGCGGACGCGGCGGCATGGGCGGCGACCGGGGCTAGGCGCCCAGGCGGTAGCCGAAGCCGCGAACGGTCTGGATGAACTTGGGGTTCGAGGGATCTTCCTCGATCTTCTCGCGCAGCCAGCGGATGTGGACGTCGACGGTCTTGGTGTCGCCGTAGAAGTCCAGGCCCCAGACCTGCTCGAGCAGCTCTTCGCGGGAGAAGACGCGGCCCGGCGTGCCCATGAGCATGGCGAGGATCTTAAACTCCTTGGGCGAGAGCTCGACCTCGCGATCGCCGACCATCACCCGGTGCTCCGAGAGGTTGATCATCAGGTCGCCGTGCTGGAAGACCTTGCTCTTGTTCTCGGCGTCGCTGGGCTTGCTGCGGCGCAGCAGGGCCTTGATGCGGGCGACCAGCTCGCGGAGGCTGAAGGGCTTGATCAGGTAGTCGTCGGCGCCGACCTCGAGGCCGATGACGCGGTCGATCTCCTCGCCCTTGGCGGTGAGCATGATGATGGGAATGTCGTTCTGCTCGCGACGGAGCAGACGGCAGACTTCGAGGCCGCTCAGCTTGGGCAGCATCAGGTCCAAAACGATCAGGTTGGGCTTCGCGAGCTGAACTTGCTGGAGGGCCTCTTGTCCATCGTGGGCCTTGACGACCTCGTAACCCTCCTGCATGAGGGCGAACTCAATGGACTCGACGATCATCTCTTCGTCGTCGACAAGCAGAATCTTCTCGGCCATTGCCACTCCTTTGCAAGCGCGTGAGTCGCTCGGTGAAAAAGCTCGCGCACGGGCATTTTACCCACATCAAGGGGGTTTCTTAACCTGATTCTATCACCGGGCCTTAACCTTGACAAGAAATCACTAAGGAGGTCTTAAGGCCTAGAAGCGACGTTGCCAGTTCAGGGTGGCCGAAGGGTTGACCTCGCCGAGGTTTGGGATGACCGGCTTCGTCGCGCCCTGGATGTCGTTGTTGTCCACGCCCGCTTGCAGGGACAGGAACTCGTTGAAGCGATAGTTCAAGCCCGTCTGGTAGACATTCTTGCCGCCGGAGCGGAAGGTGTAGCGCCCCGAGAGGGAGATCCCACCCAGGAGGGGCTTGGTTTCCGTGTACATGGAGGGGCTGAGCCCCAGCCCCGAGAAGATCGCCATCTTCTCGCTGTTGTTCGCGATCGAAACCAGGTCGAAGCCGAAGGACTCGAGCGGCAGGAAGTTCTGCAGGCCCGAGGTGACAGGGTTGAAGAAGCGGCGGCTCGCCGTCGAGAGGAAGCCCGAGACCTCGGTGGTCACGATGGTGCGGGTCATATCCTCGCCATTCTCGCCGCCCTGCTTGAGCCCGCCCCCGATGACGCCCGTGACCAGGTACTCCTTGCCGAGGACCTTCTCGATGCGATCCTGCGACATCAGCGGCACGTTGGTGGCCTCGAACTTGCGCTCCATGTTCTGGAGGCTGCCGGTGACCGTCACCTTGACTTCGAGCAGCCCACCGTTCGGGTACTGGGTCGGGTTGGGGAAGTCCAGAGGGTTGTAGTCGTAGACCTGACCCTTGGCGATGACGTTGAGGCGTGCGTTCGGAAGCTTGGAGTTCTCCGGCGAGGTGGCGAAGAGAGGCAACAGGTCCTCGAAGCCCTCGACGGCGTCGGGATTGACCCCCTGGCCCAAGAACTCGACGGTCCCGCCCACGATGTCGAAGGGGCTATTGAGCGGCACGAAGGTGCCGCTGCGCACGTTGATGGTGCCCCGCGCCTGGGGGGCGTCGAGCATGCCGTTCACGATCAGACCGCCGTCGATGTTCGCCTCGAACATGCGCGCATCCCCCAGCGAGATCACGGCCTTGTTGCCGAGCACCGTGATAGCGCTCGGAATGCGCAGGTTCAGCTCCTTGATCTCGATGGGCACTGCGGGCTCCGCGGGCGCAGCGTTCGCGCCGCCGCCCTCGCCGCCCATCATGGCGTCCAGGTCCACCGTGCCCCGACTGAGGCTCACCGTCCCCCCGACGACCGGCCTGCGCACCGTGCCGCCGACCTCCACCGAGGCGTCGACCAGGCCGCTGTAGAGGCCGCTCGTCATCTCCAAGTGGGTCTGGCGCGCGATCGCCTGCAGGCGCAGCCTGTCGGGCTGGAACTGCTTGAGCATGACCTGACCGGTCGCAAGCAGGCTCCCCTTGCCATAGAGGGCCGTGGCGCGCTCGATCGAGATGGCCTTGGACGTGATGGTCGCCAGCGCCCGGATGTCGGTGATGTCGTTCTTGAGGTTACGCTCGCGGATCGTCACGCCCCGCAGGTCGATGTTGCCCGAGAGGTCGGGAGCCTCGAGGGTGCCGGCCAGCTTGACGGTCACGCTGCCGGGGCCGCCCTTCCAGAGGATCTCGCCTCGGGTGAGGGCCGTGACGATGGCGAGGCTCTCGTCCTTGAGGTCGAGGGCCATCTCGAGACTGTCGCCTGCCATGGCCGGGAAGATGGGCAGGTTGCCCGAGATGTGGGCCTCGTGACCGTCCTTGACGATCTTGGAGTGCTCGATGTTCACCCGGCCACGGTAGTACGATGCCTTGGCCTCCGCGCGGTTGAAGGTGAAGCGGTTCTCCTCGTCCACCTTGGGCTTGCCAGTCGCAGGCCCGACGGCGCCGCCGCCGATCTCGGCGACGATCTCGAAGCGCGGATCGGCCAGATCCCCCTTCGCCAGCAGAGTGAAGCCCCCGCGCCCCGTGAGCGCGAGCTCCTGGGCGCGCAGGTACGGGTTGGCCCAGCTCAGGTCCAGGTTGCTGCCGTAGATGGCCAGGGTGCCGTCTTCGCCAAGCACGCCGCGTGCCTGGAGGGCCGCCCCGGTGTCCGCGGTCTCGAACACGTCGAATACCGGCACGTAGAGGCGCTGGTTGCGATAGACCGCCGTCAAGTTGGCGTTGCGCAAAGAGTGGCCGTAGAGGCTCCCGTCCTTGAGGCGCGCACGGACACGCACCTCGGGCTGGGACACGAGGCCCTGGTAGGCGAGCTCCAGGTTGAAGCGACCGTCCACCGCCGCCCAGAAGGGACGCTTGGATCCGGCGACCTCCTCGCCGACGCTCAGCGGCTCGATGTGGCGGCGCTGCCAGTGGGCGATCAGGTCCTTGAGAGGGATCGAGCCGCTCGCCGCCGAGAGCTTGTCGTCCGCGAGCGTCGCGAGCAGCGTGGGCGGCCCCTCGGGGGCCTTCTCGCCGAAGCGCTTATCGATCCAGGTCCCACGCAGCAGCTGCTCCCAGTGGACGGCGCCCATCAGGTCCCGAGCGCTCACGTCCTGAAGGCTCACCTCCAGATCAGCCGCAGGCTCCGGCCGGTCGAAAGCGAGCGAGCCGCGCACGGTCGCCGGCACCCCCTTGGGCAGCCGGATAGCCAACTCGGGGAAGGTCAGGCGCTCGTGACCAAAGTAGACCGGACCCGAGACGCGCTCCACGCGCCCCAGGCGCGCCGCGTCGAGGCTGGTACCGAGGGCTTCGGCCTGCATGCGCCAGGCCTTGCCGTCGCTCTCAATGCTGCCGGTGGCCGAGACCCGCCCCTTCAGCTCGCCGGTCTGAGAGGCGAGCTCGACCTGCAAGGGCTCGAGCTGCGCAAGCTCGAGGTGCTTGGCCACAAAGTCCGCCCGCAACCGGGGCAACTTGCGCGACGGCGAAAGATCGATCTGGGCGTCCCCCGTCACCGAACCGTCGGCAAGGGCCGCCGAGAGGCCCGAAAGCGCCAACTGGCCGCTCTCGACCGCCCAGCTCGCGGAAGCTTGATCCACCGCCTGCTCGGCGATATGCGCCGAACGAAGCTGGGCCTCGCCCTTGGCGCGAACTTCCGCCAGGCGCGTCCAATCGCCCGCGAAGGAGCCGTTCGCCGAGGCGCTACCCCGCACCGGGGCCTCGACGCCGAGAGGACCGAGCGCTTCGAGGGGCAGGGCCTGCGCGTCGAAGCGACCGGCGAAGACCCCCGTCTCGGTGCCATGCGCCGAGAAGTGCAATGCGCCATCGCCGAGCCCCACTGCGCCCTGCGGGACTTGCCAGCGGTGATCGGCATAAGAGAAGGCGAGAGAAGCCTCCGAGAAGGACTGCGCGGCGTAGCGCGCGTCCATCACCCGGACCGAGCCCGTCGCCACGGGTCGCAAGGTGGTCCCGGTGACGCTGACCTGGCCTTCCAGCTTGCCGCCGAGGCTCGGCACGTCGCTCACGTAGCGCGCAAGAGTCTCGGGTACGTCCACCCCGCTCCAGCGGGCTTCGGTCGTAAGCTTGGGGTTCTCTTCGAGGGTGAAGCCCGAGCGGCCGGTGACCGAGCCGCCGTTGAGCGTCGCCTGCCAGCGAGGGATCGTGACGTCCATCCCCTCGTAGTGAATGTCGGCGGACAGGTCGCGGGCGGTCTGCTTGAGGACCCGCCCCTCGGCCAGGGTCGCCTTGGCATCCACCACCGGATGCAGGGTGGTCCCGCTCACCACCGCGGTGCCCTGCGCGAGGCCCCCGATGCCGTAGTCGGCGAGCTCCGGCACCAGGGGCACCAGGGTCGCAACGTCGATCTTCTGGGAGCCACCGGTGAAGCGCAGGCGCATGGCGGGCTTGCCCAGATCGAGCACCTTGCCGGTCGCCGAGAAGCGGTTACCGGCCATGGCACCGCTCGCCTCGCTCACCACGACCTCGTGCAGGTCGAAGGCGGCCCGCGCCTGGATGTCCTGCACCGGCAGGCGCACCCCGCGCGCGTCGAGCGAAGCGTTTGCGATCTGCACGTCGCCCTTGAGCTGGAGGGTCTCGGGGCTCTCCCACTGGATCCGGGTGGCGACCCTCGCAGCACCGCCGGTGATGACGAAGTCGGGCGAAGAGGCCAGGTAATTGACCCAGCGCGCCGTGGGCAGCGCCTGCACCTCGGCGTCGACCTGGCCGTTCATGCGCTCAAGATGGATCGAGCCCTGGGCGGTGAGGCGCGCGGGGGCCTCCTGGCCACTGGCCTGGAACTTCAGGACCTTGTCGACGATGTCCACCTGCCCCGAAAGGGAGCGAACCTCGGCCCGGAAGTCGGGCACCCGGTACATGCCCCGGTCGCGCCAGGCGGCGCGGCCGTCGTGGACCCGGATCCGGATGGGCGGCAGGTTGGGAAGCTTGGCGGGCTCGCCCGGGCCCTCGGCGAAGGTCGGGGCGTAGTCGATCGAGCCGGTGGCCGTGCGCGAGAGGGCGAAGCGCGGCTGGTAGACGTCCACCATGACCGGGTGCTTGCCCAGCTTCAGGATCTCGAGGATCGAGTACGAGGCGCGGATGCGGGGCGCCTGGGCGATGACCGGCGCCCCCTTGCGGTGCGAGCCGTAGATCTTGACGTCGCGGATCGTCAGGCCGTTCCAGAAGGGGCCCTCGACCTTGCCGACCGAGACAGGCACGCCGAGCGCGGTGGAGACGGCCGCCTCGACCGCCCGCACCCCTTCGTGGAGCAGGGCATGGCGCGACTGATAGAAGGACAACCCGGCAACCGCGAGCACCCCGCCCAGGAGGCAGGTGATGAGCAGCAACAAGCGGCTGATAACGGTTATCGGCGACACCCTGGAAGCCGGGGGCGGCGTCGAGGGCGCGAGGTCTTCGGTCTCTTTCACGGCGCCTCGTTGGAGCACCCGATAAAACCAGGCAAGGGATGACTGTCGGCCGCCGTGGGCGGCAAGGCGACAGCGCGACTTCAGGTGCTTTCATTATATCGCGCGGCGATCGCGAATGCACGGCCCGCGAGCCGGAAGGCTTGGACCCACCGGGGCGCGCCGAAGTTCCGACGACCGGTCGCAAAAAAGCGCAAAGGCCGCCTGGAAAGGCGGCCTTTGCTTGAGTTGCGGGGGCAGGATTTGAACCTACGACCTTCGGGTTATGAGCCCGACGAGCTACCGGACTGCTCTACCCCGCAAATTAAATGTAGCACAGGGGCCGCCCGAACACAACCGTTCCGAAACATTTCGTTAATCTCGCCAAAACAGAGCGACGAGCAAGGGATGCTCGCCGCTCTGTTTTGGGAAGGTTTTAGCGCCCCAGGGCCTTGGCGGCGTCGATGCGGCCGTAGCCGGTGTAGGAATCGTAGCCGGGGGTCTGCAGGTCGCTGGCGGTCCGCTCGAGCTGGGACTTGACCGCCGCGGGGGTGATGCGGGGGTTGGCCGAGCAGATGAGTGCCGCGAGGCCCGCCACGTAGGGGGTCGCCATCGAGGTACCCGAGAGGGTGCCGTAGGCGATGTCCGCGCCGGGGTCCTGGTCCATCAGGGTGGTGTGGTAGGTGGGCATGGTCGAGTAGATCTCGCCGCCCGGGGCCGCGACGCTGATCCAGCGACCGAAGTTCGAGAAGTCCGAGCGGGTGTCGCCCTCGTCGACCGAGCCGACGGCGATCACGCCGGGGTAGGAGGCCGGGTAAGCCTGGAGGTTGCTGCCGTCGTTGCCCATGGCTGCGACGACCACGCAGCCCTTGCGCTGGGCGTAGGCCACGGCGCTCTCGAGGGCCTTGCCGCCCCCGCCGCCGCCCAGGCTGAGGTTAATGACCCGGGCGCCGTGCTCGGCGGCCCAGACGATGCCCGAGACGATGTCGCTGGTGTTGCCCTCGCCGTTGGTGTCGAGCACCTTGACCGGCATCAAGCGGCAGTTGGGGGCCACGCCGACCACGCCCTGGCCGTTATTGCCGGTGGCGGCGATGATGCCTGCCACGTGGGTGCCGTGGCCGTTGTCGTCCATGGGGCCCGAGGTGTTCTGAACGAAGCTGACGCCCGAGACGAGGCGATCGCGCAGGTCCGGGTGGGTGAGGTCGATGCCGGTGTCCACCACGGCGACCACGACCGAGGGGTCGCCCATGGTCACGTCCCAGGCGCGCGACACGTTGATGGCGCGGTGGCCGTACTGGTGGCCGAGGCCGGGGTCGTTGGTGACGACCTGGGTCTTGGTGACGTAATCGGGCTCGGAGTACTCGACCGCGCCGGTGCTCGCCAGCGCCGCGAGCTGGCTGCTGGCGTCCTTGGTGCCCACGTTGAGCACCGAGATGCCGAGGCTCGGGATGCTCGACGCCACGAAGCGCGAGACACTCTTGACCTGCTGGTCGGTGGCGCTCGCGCGGAACTTGACGATGACGCGGTTGGAGCGGACCTTGAGGCTCTGGGCCTTGGTCTGCATCGTGCGGTTGTAGGAGATGGCGCTGGTATTGGGCGCCCCGCACCCGGTCAGGAGCAGGACGAGCCCCGCCAAGAAGGCGGTCAAGCGATGGAGGCTCTGTTGGCGCACATCCTTGCTCACGGCTTCAACACTCCTGGAAAACCTATCCTAGAAAGTTATCCGCCCCGGCGGGGCCGGGCTGACGCGCAGGCGGTTAAGCCGGTGTTAAGTTTGAGCGAAATCTCCGAGTCGAGGTGCCTTGACGCTGAGGCCGACCTCGCCGACCAT
The DNA here is from genome assembly GCA_017744355.1 of bacterium. NCBI lineage: Bacteria > bacterium. Next base: position 268,059 of record JAGIBK010000004.1, read on the forward strand.
GGGACCATCAGGAGGTCCCGATGCCCCTCTACCTCTCCGCTTGCAGCCTCATGCCCGCCATGGGCCTCGTCGAGACCCTCGAGGTCCTGCGACTCGCTAGCTGCCGACGCCTGGTCCTGCCCGGCCTCCCGGCCCTGCTTTCCGATCCCGACGTGACCCGTCCGCTCCTGGACGCGGGCTGCGCCCTCGCGGTGCACCACGCCTTCGCAGAAGAACCGCGCGCCAACCTTGCCGCCCTCGACGAGGACTTCCGGCAGCGCTCGATCCGCCTTTTCGAAGAGGTCATGACCCGCGCTTCCGCACTGGGCATCAAGCGCTTCAGCTTCATGCCGGGCTATGCCCTTGAAGAGACCCTCGACGAGGCGCGCGCAAGCCGACCGGTGTCGCGCACCAGGGCCCTGGACCAGCTCAAGCGATCGCTGGATCGCCTCGCGGAGGCGGCCGATGCCCACGGCCTGGCCCTCGCCCTGACCAACAGCGACATGCGCCATCCGGCCATGCTCCTGGGCGAGGCGGGCGAGATCCGGGCGGTGCTCGGCGCCCTGCAGGTGCCCTTTCTGGGGGTGCAGGCCGATCTGGGCCACGCCCTGGCGGCAGCAGGCCGGATCGGCGGCGCCGACTCCTGGAGCACCCGCGGCGCCTGGGCTGAGAGCTTTCTCGTCGCCCTCGCCCCGCACCTCTCGGCCCTCAGGCTCCACGAGCTTGGGCCCAACGGCGAGGCCCACCGCCTGCCGAGCGAGTCGGGGTGGACCGAGGAGGTGCTGGGCAAGCATCCCGATTGGCGGGCCCTGCCCCTGACCCTGGAGGCGCGGGGGGCGAGTCTAGATCGGCTGCTGGATACCGCCGAGCGGCTGGAGGCGCTTGCGCCGAAGCCCCTACTGGGACCTGCTCGGTAGCTCGGCGACAGGGGTCTTGGAGAGGTAGCCCAGGATCCCGTTGGCCACCGCCGCGCCCAGCTCGCGCTGGAAGGTCTCGCTTGCGAGCAGTTTCTCCTCTTCCGGGTTGGAGAGGTAGGCCGACTCGAGCAAGACCGACGGCACGGTCTGGCTGCGCAGGACGTAGAGACGCGCCTGGCGCACCCCGCGATCGGGACGATTGAGCACCCTTGCGATCGCCTGGTGGAGGTGGCGGGCCAGCGGGCGGCTCACCTCGTTGCGGTAGTAGGTCTCGAGCCCCCCGATCTCGGGCGACTCGCAGGAGTTGCCGTGGAGGCTGACGAAGAGGGCGGGCTTGAGGGTGTCCACCAGACGGGCCCGCGAGGCGAGATCCACCGAGGCGTCGGTGGTCCGCGTCATGATGACGTTCAGATCCCCTCGGGCTTCGAGGGCCTCGCGCACCGCCTTGGCCATGGCCAGGGTGACGTGCGCCTCCCTGGTGCCGGCAGGCCCGATGGCGCCGGGGTCGTCCCCGCCGTGACCCGCGTCCACGATCACCGTGGGCTTGCCCCCCTCCACGTCCTGGCGGCGCCAGGTGAGCTCCAGAGCCTTCCCGCTGTCCACGCTCAGGGCGTCGTAGGCGTAAAGGCCGCGCGGCAGCTTTAGGTGCAGGCGCCAGTCCTTGCCGTCTTGCTCCACCTCGAGGCCCTCGACCCCGTCGAGCGCGCGGGGCAGGCGGCCTGCGAAGGTGCCCCCGGGCACCCGGACGGTCAGCTTGGAGGGAGCCCACTCTTGCTCGACCTCGTAGGTGAGGGAGCGATCGCCGACGAGGCGAAGGATCAGTTGCCCATTCTTGCGCTTGAGGGTGAGGGCGTCGATCCGCTGGCTCCGAGCGGCCTCAGCCGTGACGACGGGCGACGGGCTGGGCGAGAGGCTCGGCAGCGGGCTAGGAGTGGGACTCGGTTGCGGCAGCGCGGGGCCGTAGGCCAGGCGCTCGGGGACGGCCTCGGGCCAGTCCGTGGGCAATGCCGGGCCGTAGATCCGGAACGTGTCGGGCAAAGCCGGGCCGTGCTCCAGGAAGTCCTTGGGCGCCTGGGGGCCGTGGGCCAGAAAATCGCGCGGCGCCGTCGGACCGAGAGCCTCCTTGGGCGTGCGGGTAAGGCGCGAACCCTGCTCGGGCCTAGGCGTCCGGCTTGGCTCGGGCGTCGAGCGCGCCAGGCTGAGGGTCTGGCCCTCCTGCTGCTGGGTCAGGCGGACGTCGACGTCGGCGCTGCAGTCCAGGACGAAGCGAATGAAGCCCTCTTCGGGATGGAGGGCGATCCGCAGGCGGCGAAAGGGCTCTTCCTGGATGGTGAGGGGCTGGACCAGGGAGGGATCGGCGAACTCGGCCCCGAACAGGTCGATCACCACCCGGTGAGGGGCCTCGAGCTTGAGCAAGCGGGCCTGAAGGGGGCGATCGCCCTCGATCTCAAGGCGACCGTCACGCCAGAACACCCCGGTGACGATGGCCGCTTCCTCGGCGGCGCGCTCGACCCGGACGGTCTCGGCCTTCGGCCGCGCCTTGGCGTCGGCAGGCGCGAGGGGCCCCGCGGCGAAGGCCGCGGCAGCCATGAGGACCAGCCAGCGATTGAACTTGCGCATGAGTGCCTCCGACGCCACGCTCCCAGGCTAGCCCAGCCGAGAACGAGGCGCGGTGCGCCCGGTCACGGGATCGAAGCATGCGCGGGTTACGAATCGACGAAGCGACGGTATGATCCTCTCGGAGTCCCCCCACCGTCTTCGAGGAGGCTTGTGCGCCACCCATGGCCAACGTCAACTTCGATCGCCTCTCCAAGTTGCCCGCCCTCGAGGGGCTGACGCCCGAGGAGATGACGGCGTTCTTCACGATCGCCACCAAGCATGCCTTCCAGCCGGGCGATCCCATCCTCAAGACGGGGGAGAAGGCCGATTGCTTCTTCCTGGTCGCCGCGGGCCAGCTCGAGATCCTCCTGCCCCAGGGCAAGGGCGTCCCTGCGACCCCCATCGCCCAGGTCGGCTCGGGCCAGCTGGTCGGCGAGATGCCCCTGCTCTACGCCCAGCCCCTGCGCCAGGCCGACGTGATCGCCGCCAGCGAGGCGGTGCTCCTGCGCTTCGCCTACGGCGACTACGAGCGTCTCGCACAGGCCCACCCCCAGCTCGCCAACAAGTTCCGCCGCAACCTGGGCAAAATCGTCGCGGGCCGGGTCTGGAGCACCATCCCGACCCAGGGCGGGACCGGCCCCCTGCGCGCCATCGAGGAGCCCCAGAAGGCCCCCCAGACGAGCAACCACGACGCCATGAAGGCCGCGACCATCTTCGCCGGCCTCAAGCCGGACGAGCTCCAAGCCATCGAGGCGATCGCCCTTCCCTTCACCGCCCAGGCAGAGCAGCCGATCGTCCACCAGGGCTCTCCGGCCGACTCCTTCTACCTGATCGTCCACGGCCACTGCGAAGTGCGGATCCCCAAGGACGGCCAGGCCATGCCCGTGGCGCGCCTCGGCAGCGGCCAGGTCTTCGGCGAGATGGCCCTCGTCTACAAGCAGCCCGAGCGCACGGCGGACGTGGTCGCCGTCACCGAGGCCAAGCTCCTCAACTTCCCGTTCGACGACTACCAGCGCCTGACCCAGGCCATGCCCGAGATCGGCCGCAAGCTGCGCAACAACCTGGGCCGCGTCGCCGCGAGCCGCAGCTGGACCATGCAGGCGGACCAGAGCAAGGAGATGCAGCGCCGCTCCAGTTCGACCGGCAATCTCTAAAGGCCCCAACGCAAGAGCGCCCGGCCGATGGCCGGGCGCTCTTGCGTTGGAAGTGGTGTGGTTTTAGCGCGCCTTCTTGGGGAGCTGCTCCATCCAGTTGCTGCCCAGGTTCGCGAAGAAGTGATGGGCGTCCAGCACCTCGTCCGGCGAGATGGGGGGCAGGCCCGAGAACTTCTCCTCTTCGCGGCGCGACGAGAAGACTCCGCGCACTCGGCTCACCTGGGGCTGGCTCGAGGCCTCGCGGCTCACTTCGCCCGAAGGAGCACTCGCCTCGGCCGACTCGTACTCGACCCCGACGATGGCGACGCCGGCAGGCTGGTTGCACTCGGTGCAGTGGACACGGACGACCCAGTAATCCTTCTCTTCACGCAGGAGCTTGACGCCTTCGGGGGTGAAAGCCTCGTTGCAGTGCGCACAACGCAGCTTCCGGAAGTGCTCTTGAACGACCGAAAAATTTTTCATCCCACACACTCCAATCCTGGTGAATCCCGTGATCGCGCCGTTTTAGCGCCCCTGGCGTCCTGTGCCTCCTATACCCGTGGCCTCTGAAAAATTATCCGCGCGTCACCAAGTTGATGTTGCTTAACATAACGGCTTAGCGGCAGGCTGTCCGGCTCGCCGAGGGTAGGCTTTCGGCGTCGGCATTGTCTTTTCAACCACGACCAGCGCCCGCTCGCCGAACCCCTCGGGGAGAGAAAACTTCACGATCTGGCGGATCTCCCCGCCGAGGGTCTTGAGGGCCTTCTGGGCCCGCGAAACCTCCTCGTCGACCCCGGCGCCCTTCATGGCGACGAAACGTCCGCCCTGCTTGAGAAAGGGCAGGCACAGCTCACTGAGCACGTTCAGCTCGGCCACGGCCCGGCCGAAGACCAGATCGTACTTTTCGCGGTGCTCGGGGGTCTGGGCGAGCTCCTCGGCGCGGCCGTGCAAGGCGCGACCGCTCAGGCCGAGGGCCTCGATCGACTCGCTCATGAAGTCCACCTTCTTGCGGGTGGCCTCCAGCTGGGTGCCCGACCAGGCGGGGGCCAGGGCCATGAGCGGGATCCCGGGGAAGCCGGCCCCCGCCCCCACGTCGATGAAGCGCAGGGAGGCCGCGCGGTCCTCGGCCGAGAAGGCGCGCAGCACCGAGAGAGAGTCCAGGAAGTGCTTGACCACCGCCTCGCGCTCGTCGGTGATGCGCGTGAGGTTGGCCCGGCGGTTGCCCTCGATCAGCAGATCGTAAAAGCGCTTGAGGGCGTTGACCTGCGCGTCATCGAGCGGCACGCCCCACTCGGCGGCCTGGGTCGTCAGGAGTTGCCAGGGTTCCATAGGGTCCTCGTCGGGTGAAATGAAGGAAACAAGCGGAGATCTTACCATGCAGGATCGCCCGCTTGAGGGTATCATGGCCCTTATGCAGACCACTTCCAGAACCCGCTGGGTCGTCGTCGACCTGGAGACCACCGGCATGTCCCCCGCCAAGGGCGATCGCATCGTCGAGATCGGCGCGGTGGCCGTCGAGGACGGCCAGATCACCGAGACCTTCTCCTCGCTAATCCATCCGGAGCGCTCCATTCCTTACTTCGTGCAGCGCATCCACGGCATCTCGGACGCCATGGTGGCCTCGGCCCCGCGCTTCGCCCAGGTGCTGCCGCAGTTTCTCGCCTTCTGCGCGGACTCGCCTCTCATCTCCCACAACGCTCCGTTCGACCGCAGCTTCCTGGACTTCCAGAGCACCCTGGTCACGGACGCGCCCCTGCCCCACGCCCACCTGGACACCCTGCGCGTGGCGCGTCTGCTCTTGCCCAAGCTCGGCAAGCACAACCTGGACGCGCTGGTCCAGCACTTCGGCGTGAGCCTGAGCGCCAAGGACCGCCACCGGGCCCTGGGAGACGCCAGAGCGACAGCGGAGATCTGGCTCAAGATGGAAGCCATGGCCGCCTCGGAGGGCAAGAGCCTCTTGAAGGGCTGGATCCGCCGAAATTGACGCTTTTGGGGGGATGCCGTACCTTTCTTTAAGATTGGATCCCGCCCTCGCCCGAAGGAAAACCATGAACGCGACGATCTCCCTGCCCACCGCCTTTCTGGCGGGCCTCATCTCGTTCCTCTCGCCCTGCGTCCTGCCCCTGGTGCCCGGGTACCTCTCGTACATCTCGGGGGTGTCCAGCGAGCAGATGCGCGAGGGTGCGGACACCGCCACCAAGCGCAAGGTGATCATCAACTCCCTGGGCTTCATCCTGGGCTTCTCGATCGTGTTCGTGGCCCTGGGCGCCACGGCGACCGCCTTCGGCCAGGTCCTCAACCAGAAGCTGACGCTGCTCTCCCAGGTCGCAGGCGTCGTGATCATCCTGTTCGGTCTCCACACCATGGGCCTGTTCAAGATCAAGGCGCTCTACATGGAGAAGCGCTTCCAGGTAGGCGCGAAGCCCGCGGGCTTCTTGGGCGCGACCCTGGTCGGCCTGGCCTTCGCCTTCGGCTGGACCCCCTGCATCGGCCCGATCCTGGCCGCGATCCTCACCTACGCGAGCCAGTCCGAGACCCTCAACCAGGGGATCGCCCTGCTACTCGCTTACTCCCTCGGCTTGGGGGTGCCCTTCTTCGCGACCGCGCTCGCCATCAACGCCTTCTTCTCGCTCTTCAACCGCATCAAGAAGCACATGCGCAAGGTCGAGATCGCAAGCGGCCTCCTGCTGGTCGGCGTCGGCGTCCTGATCTTCTCCAACAACCTCTCGATCCTCGCCAACATGCTCCAGAGCTCGCCCGCGGGCCAGGCCCTGCTCGGGATCGAGCAGAAGCTGAGCCAGTAGCCATGCTGACGCTCGATCTCTTCGCCGGCACCGACCCCCAGGTCCGCGACGCGCTGCGCATCCGCGAGACCGTCTTCGTGCAGGAGCAGGGCGTCCCCCTCGATCTCGAGATCGACGACTACGACGGGATCGCCTGGCACGTGCTCGCCCGTGAAGACGATCAGGCGGTCGCCACCGCCCGGCTCATCAGCCTCGACGCGAGCCGGGTCAAGATCGGCCGCGTCGCCACCCTGCCCGCGCACCGCGGCAAGGGGATCGCAAGCAAGCTCGTCCGGCTCCTGATGGAGTACGCCCGGCGCGAGGGCTTCGCCGAGGCCGTCCTCGACAGCCAGCTCGATGCCATGCCCCTCTACGAGAAGCTCGGCTTCGTCGCCGAGGGCCAGATCTTCATGGACGCGGACATCCCCCACCGCCGGATGACCCGCAAGCTCGAGGGAATTTAGAGCGTCTAACAAAACTGTTCCTTCAGGGCGCCCCCGGCGCCCATTGGCCGAAACATGCCTGGTTTTGTTAGATGCTCTTAGCCCGAGCGATCAACCATACAATTTAATTTCTTCTTGGTGCGTCTATAAGAATCATCCAAGCCGCTTCGCCGATAACGACCCTATCGGATCGTCGAAAGAGCCTTCAAGGAGATTTGCATGCGCACCGACGCTCGCATGGCCCAGGCCCAAGCCACGAACAACCGTCCCGCTCAGGCCACCCCCTTGCGCGCGGCCGCACAGCCCCGCACCGCCCTCGCCCAGGACGCTCTGAAGCTCTCCGCCCGCTCTTCCCGGCCGCAGCCGGCCGCACCGGTCCTGCCGCCCAAGCCCGCCAAGCGCATGCTGGACAACGAGGCGAACCTCGCCGCCCTCAAGGCGCAGGCCGCCAAGGACCAGATGCCGAGCGTGATCACGAGTGACGGGAAAACCCTCTCCTACTTCAATGGCGCGCTTCCCACCGAGAGCAAGATCGCCCGCCTCCACGCGGACGAGGCCATCAGCCTGGCCGACCGGATCACCGTCGGCGGCAAGAAGCACACCGTCCTCTACACCGACGACGGCTTCGCCGAGCTGGACCAGCGCAAGGTCACGGTCGCCGTCATCGACTCGGGAGTGGCCCCCAAGAGCCGCATCCTCGAAGGCCGGCTGCTCACGGGCTACAACACGGGCACCAAGGGCACCGACACCGCGGACGACGAGGAGGGTCACGGCACTGCCGTCGCCTCGATCATCGCGGGCTCGGACACCGCCGACAGCGTGGCCAAGGGGGTCTCGATCCTGCCCATCAAGATCCAGGACTGGGACGACGATAAGTTCCTGCCCCAGCTCGCCGACGGCATTCGCTACGCCGCCGATCACGGCGCCAAGATCATCAACGTCAGCGTCGGCGCCAACTTCCTCGACCCCAACCACCAGTGGGAGCTTTCCCCCTCGGACCCCAAGGTCCACGCCGAGGCCATCAAGGCGGTGAGCGAGGCGATCGCCTACGCCGAGGAAAAAGGCAGCCTGGTGGTGGTCGCCGCGGGCAACGAAGGCGACCAGCTGCCCGACACGGTCCTTTTCCCCGCCAGCGACCCTCGCGTGGTCGCGGTCTCCAACCTCGACGACACCCAGCGCCCCGCCCGCCTCTCCAAGGATTCGAGCCGGGGCCCCGCCGTCGATCTCGCCGCGCCCGGCACCAAGACCCTCGCCTGGTTCGGCGGGGGCTACGGTTACCACAGCGGTTCTTCCTTCGCCGCCCCCTACGTTTCAGGTGTTGCCGCCCTCATCGCCGCCCGCCACCCTGACTGGACCCCGGCCCAGATCAAGGAACAGCTCTACAAGACCGCCCGGGACCTCGGCGCCCCGGGCAAGGACGACTCATACGGCCATGGCGCCGTAAACGCCATCGAGGCCGTCTTCGGAAAGTAGCCCTCGCTGGGCTGCTTATGTTAAGATTGGATTATATCTTAACCATTTTTTAAATTGGAAAGGTCAACGTGCGAAAGAATTTCAAACGCTTCGCCACCGCCCTCGGGTTCACCCTCTCCCTGACGGCGCTCGCCGGTTGTAACGGCGCCCTCCAGCTCGGCAACAGCAACTCTGACAAGCAGAACGCCCAGAATGCCGCCGAGAGCCAGGCCCCGCGCAGCCAGGTGCGGATCTACTTCCGCGACGTCTCCCAGCTGGAGGCGGCCTCGCGCGCCGGGGTGGACCTGTTCGAGAACGTGGACCGCACGGCGGGCACGGTCGACGCCCTGGCGACGGCCAAGGGTGAAGACGCCCTCAAGCGCCTCGGCATCCGCTACGAGGTCCTCGAAGCCCCCCGCACCACCCGGGGCGCGGGCCTGCCCTCGGGCTACCAGACGGTCGAGGCCGTGATGGCCGACGTCAAGCAGGTGGCCGCGAACTACCCTTCGATCGTGCGGCTCGAGACCATCGGTAAGTCGCTGCAAGACCGCCCCCTCACGGCCGTCCACGTGACGTCCAAGCCCCAGGGCATCCAGCCCGCGGTGCTCATCACCTCGGGCCAGCATGCCCGCGAGCTGCCCCCGGTCGAGCTGAACATGCGTCTGCTCAAGCTTCTGACTGAGCAGTACGGCAAGGATCCCGCCATCACCAAGCTGGTGGACACCCGCGACATCTGGCTCGTGCCCGTGCTGAACCCGGACGGCCGCACCATGGTCGAGGGCGGCAGCGCCATGTGGCGCAAGAACGCCCGCAACAACGGCGACGGCACCCGTGGGGTGGACACCAACCGCAACGCCGACGACCACTTCGAGCAGGGCAACCCCAGCACCCACGCCGACGACTACCGCGGCAGCGCCCCCTTCTCGGAGCCCGAGTCGCAGGCGATCCGCGACCTGTGCGCCCGCGAGAAGTTCACCGTCTCGCTGGACATCCACTGCTACGGCGGCATGTTCCTCTGGCCGCCCGGCAACACCAGCACCCCGACCAAGGACGAGGCGACCTTCCGCAAGATCGGCGATCACATCGCGAAGCCCCTGGGCTACCGCTACGGCACCATCAACCGCACCATCTACCCGACCTACGCGGACATGGCCACCTGGCAGTACAACGCCCACGGCATCCTGGCCTTCGCCGCCGAGCTCCAGGACCCGCGCTTCAACCCGCCCTTCTCCCAGGTCGACACCGACTGGAAGCAGTGGAAGGATAATCTGCTTTACCTGATCGACGTGGCGGACAGCCCGCGCACCCGCTCATAGCAAGCGAATCGGCTCCCCCAAATGGGGGAGCCGATTTTCTTTTGGCCCGCGGCGTCGGTTGACGCCAACATGTTACCTATATAAGAATTAAAATATTAATAAGAACATCACCCAGGACATTACCCTGCCTCACAGAGAGCGATCGCATGCCGCCGTTTTCATCCCCACGCTCCAGAGCACTCGCCACCGGCATCCTGCAAGGGGGCGCATTTTATCTCCTCTACTGGCTCATCACGCACCGGGTCGCCGCATTCAGGCAGCCTACCGTATTCCTTCCCGCTACGACCTTCGTGGCCTTCGTTCCGCTCGCCCTTCAGCTCTTGGCCCCTCTACCGCCTTCGTGGCGCAAGTGGGCCTTCACGCTGGCCGCGACGTCGGTCCTGCTTGCCACAGCGTTCTATACAGGCTGGACCACCAATAGCGAGACCTTCGGCGCGATCAACGCGCTCAGCCGTGCCCTGACCTTCGGCCTGAGAATAGCCATCGGCTGGTTTCTCGCTCTCTGCCTGATGCAAGACTGGATCGAAACCGGCTCACGGAAGCATCCCTACGCCTCCTTCCTACACGCCCTGGGACATCACGCTTATGTCATCGGGAGCAGCGTTCTCTTCGTCGGTATCGTTTGGAGCCTGCTAGGGATCGGAAGCGGCCTCTTCACGGTGATCGGTCTTCAGCTGGTCGCCGACATGTTCTTCGATCCGCTCTTCTTCTTCCCCTTCACGACAACCCTCTTCGCCTGGTCGATCCACCACCGCCAAACCAGAGGGTTCACCCCTCAAAAGCTCCGCCAGCAAGTAAGCTTCTATGCCTGGCTGACACCGCTCGCAAGTGGCATCGCCTTGCTCTTCCTCGCCAGCCTTCCCTTCACAGGCCTCGAACCGTTGTGGGGCACCGGCCATGCCACTTCCTTGATGCTCGCGCTACAAGTCGCGACCCTGGCACTGACCAGCCTCACCGTGCAGGACGGAAGCCACGAGCCGCCTTTCTCGCCCAGGCTTCGTGGTCTCATCACGCTGAGCCTCTTTGCCATGCCGCTCTATGCGATCCTGTGCGCCTATTCGCTAGGGCTTCGGATCCAGCAATACGGCTGGAGCGTGAGCCGCGTTTGGGCCGCCTTGCTCGTCGCCACCATCGGGCTCTGGGGGGTCGGATACGCGCTTGCCCCGCTGAAGCGTCACGATCGGTGGCTCGCTCTCGTCCCGGCCCTGAACAAGGCCTTTGCCACGCTGATCGTTCTGATCGCGATCCTGGTCAACACGCCGCTCCTGGATGCCGAGCGTATAGCGGTCGCAAGTCAGGTCAATCGTCTCCTCGAAGGCACGGCCGCCATCAAGGACTTCGACTTCGCCTACCTGAAGTCGCACTCAGGCAAGTACGGCCACGATGCCTACCAGCGCCTCGCCAGTCTCACGGCGCACCCCCAGGCAGCGGTCATCAAAGGAGCGATAGAAGCCTTGCAAGACAAGCCAAAAGTCGCGATCGCCCCGCTGAACTCGACGGCCGAACTCCTCGTCCGGACCGAAGTCTATCCACGCGGCAAAGCCCTGGATGCGACCCTCGCCGCCTATCTGTTCGAGCGCTACCGAGAAGGGGCCAGCGAGGTTTCTTGCTACCGTACGACCCCCAGCTGCCTCATGGTGGCCATCGATCTGAACGGCGATCGCACCGAAGAGTTCGTGCTGCTCGAGGACGCCTTCCACGTTTTCTCGCGCACGCCGAAGGGTTGGACGAACGTCGGCCAACTGCAGAATGAGACCTGGGGCGATCTGACGCGTGCCGCGCTGCGGAGACGCCTCCAGAACGCCCCCCCGAGAGCCATCCCTGCCAAATGGCACAACCTCTCGCTCGGCGAGCTGGAGTTCCGAGTGAGGCCCCGTTATCCTTCTCCCGCTGCAGCGACTCCCTCAAGCCAAGCAGCGGCATATCCCGATTGAAGGGATGCCTAGCGCTCCAGCTGATAGGGCAGGTCGATGACGGCGGTGTTAGGACGGAAAATCAGCGCCAGCTTGAGCCGGGCGGCGTCCTGGTCGTGAAGGAAATACTCCCACCAGTTGCCGGGGCACGAACTCCGAGAGCACGATCGTTACGGGCGTATGGTGGGCGTCGGTCGAGAGCCCCCAGCAAACCCGGTCCTGTTCAGGTCGCGGGAGCGGTGCGATGGGGGGCGCGGCTCTCGCGCTACCTCACAAGCCTGCGCATCACTCCTCGAAAGCTTGATTCGCCCGGATGGCCAGGGCGAGGCGAATGTCCCCGTAGGAGACGCGCTCACCCAGGTCCTCGTAGATAGGCTTGAGGCGCTCGGCCTGAAGGCGCGCTGCCGCCTCGACCACCCGGGCGTAGGTCGCACGGCTGAGCCAGGGCTCAGGGCGCGTGACGTTCTCGTCCTGGATGAACTCGAGCAGGTAGCCCTCGACGGTGCTCGCGGCCCGGCCCGTGAGCGCGGCGACCTCGTCCACCGTCTTGCTCGCGCGGAAGGCCTCGAAGGCCGCCTCGCGCTGGGGGTTGGCCCGGCCGGGCTTATCGATGGCAGGCTCGGCGGCAGGGGCTGCGGCCTTGGAAACCGAGACGAGCGGTGCCTCGGGGCCAACGCTCAGGCCAAGAGTCTGAGCCTGCTGCTGGATGAGCTCGATCAGGCGATCGCCCAGATCTCGCGCCTTGGCTTCGCCGATGCCCTTGATCCCACGCAAGCCGAGCTGCGAAGTGGGGCGGTGATGGGCGAGCTCCTTGAGGGTCGCGTCCCCGAGGATGAGGTAGGGCGGCACGCCGCGCTCCTGGGCGATCGCGCGGCGCCACCCGCGCAGCTCCTGGAACAGGCTCTCCTCTTGCGGCGAGAGGGCGAGACCCTCGGCCCCCGCCCGACGGCTCGGAGCCTTGCGCTCGACCTGGCGCGGCAGGGTGAGTTGCACGCTCGCCTCGCCCTTCAGCAGCGCCCAGCCTCCGGGCGTCAAGCGCAGGGTGTGGAACTCGCCCTCGCGCACCAGGAAGTCGAGCCCCGTCAGCTGGTCGATCCAGTCACCGATGTCCGTGAGCTGGTACTCGGACAAGAGGCCGTAGGTGGTGAGCTGGTCGTGACCATTCTGGAGGACCTTGGCGGTCTTGGAGCCCTTGAGAACTTCGGCCACGTAGCGGGCGCCGAAGCGCTCCTTGACCCGGGCGACGCACGAGAGGATCTTCTGGGCCACCACCAGCGAGTCAGGCAGGACCGCGTGCTCACCGAGGCATACGTCGCAGGCCCCGCAGCTCTCGCCCTCGAACTCCTGGCCGAAATAGTTGACCAGGAAGCGATGGCGGCAGGTGAGCGTCCGGCAGAAGCGGTACATCTCGTTGATCTTGTCGAGGGCGAGGCGATCGTAGTCGGACTGAGGGTTGCCCTGGATGGTGCGCCAGGCCATGGGGTCGGCGGCACCGTACAAGAGGACGCACTCGGCGTCGAGGCGATCGCGTCCCGCGCGGCCCGCCTCCTGCTGGTAGTTCTCGATGGCCTTGGGCATGCCCGTGTGGATGACGAAGCGCACGTTGGAGCGGTCGATCCCCATCCCGAAGGCGACGGTCGCCACGATGAGATCCACCCGCTCGGTCGAGAAGGCCTCTTGGTTGACCCGGCGGGTCTCGGGGCTGAGGCCCGCGTGATAGGGCAGGGCCTTGTAGCCCAGGCCCTGCAGGGTCTCGCAGAGGCTCTCCACGTCAGCGCGGCGGATGCAGTAGATCACGCCCGCCTCGCCCGCATGACGGTCGAGCACGGCGCGCACCTGGGCGAGCATGTCCTTGCGGTACTCGGCCCGGTAGAGAAGGTTGGGGCGGTCGAAGCTGCCCACGAGCGTCAAGGCATCATTCATGCCGAGGGCGCGCACCACGTCCTCGCGCACCGCCTCGGTAGCGGTCGCGGTGTAGGCGTGGATGCCCACCTCGGGGAACCACTCGCGGAGCTTGGCGAGGTTGCGGTAGTCGGGCCGAAACTCGTGGCCCCACTGGCTGACGCAGTGGGCCTCGTCCACGGCGAAGAAGCTGATGGACGTGCTCTTGAGGAGGTCGTGGACGTCCGGAGCCGAGAGACGCTCGGGCGACATGTAGAGGAGCTTGACCTGCCCGTCGCGGATGGCCTGGTAGGTCCGGCGTTTCTCGTCGGCCGAGAGGGTGCTGTTGAGGGTGGCAGCCGCGATCCCGTTGGATACGAGCGCGTCCACCTGGTCCTTCATGAGGGCCAGAAGAGGCGAGACGACCACCGCCATGCCGTCGAGGGCGAGCGCGGGCAGCTGGTAGCACATGGACTTACCACCGCCCGTGGGCAGGATGACGAGGCAGTCACGCCGCTCAAGCACGGCCTGAACCGCCTCGGCCTGGTTGGGCAGGAAGCTGTCGTAGCCCCAGTGGCGCTGCAACAGATCGAGGAGGCGGGGTTCGATCGCAGATTCAACTCGCATGAGTCCATTTAAACATAAGTTCGATAGGCTCATGCATCCCATGCGGGATCATCCGCCTCCCTCAAAGACGAGGCGTCACAGGACCTGCGCTGGGAAGGGGCTCGTCACGGCACGGCGCACGTTAACCCGCCCGTGGCCATACTTGTCATCCCGCCCGAGGGCACCTAGGTCATCGCTCGTCGCCATGATGTGCTGGCGAACTTGATCATGGAAAGCGGCGTTCAGCCGGGTGTTGGAAGGATCATGCTTGGCGACGAGCAACGCCGCTAAACCCGCGACATAGGGACAGGCCATCGAAGTGCCGCTCATCGTGGCGTACGAGGTAGTGCCCGTGGAATTGGCGTAGGTGGGAACGGTCGAATAAATCTGGCCGCCCGGAGCTGCGACGTCGATGCGATCGCCACGGTTCGAGAAGCCAGAGAGCCACTCCCAGATGACCTCCCCTACCTGGTAACGGCTCGTAGACGAGACGCTCAGGCAATCCGGCGAGTTGGCCGGTGCGCAGACCTCGGCGCCGTCGTTGCCGCTCGCGACGACCACCATGACCCCACGCTTGCGGGCCTCGGCGAACACGAAGTCGTAGAACGGACTCCGGCCCTGATAGCTGCTCCCGAGGCTCATGCTGATGATCCGAGTCCGGCAATCCTCCTTGCCTTGGGGAAGAACCTTGCGGTAGCCGTCATCGTCCAGGCCATTCCCGTCCGAATCGAGGCCGAGGGCGTAGACGAAACCGGAGAGAATCCCGAAATCGGTGCCACCCTGCTCCCCTAGGACCTTCACCGGCATCAGGTTCACATCCCACGCGAGCCCGGCCACGCCCGTGGCGTTGTTGCCCGCCGCTCCGATGATCCCCGCGCAGTGGGTCCCGTGGCCGTCGGTGTCACGCATCTGAGAAGACGGACGGCTGGGATCAACGCTGAAGTCGGCCGCCGCCACCACCCGCTGGGCGAACTCCGGGTGGGTCACGTCCAACCCCGTGTCCAGCACCGCGACAATCACCTTGCTGGCATCGAGGTTCTTCACGGGGTCCGCCCCGCCCCAGAGGGCCTTCGCCTCCGTCACCTGGTGAGCCCACTGCGATCCGAACAAGGTATCGTTCGGCGCCACGTACGACGCGCTCGGCCGCTGCCGCCAGTTGAGCGACACGTCCGTGACGCCCGGACGATCGAGCAAGCGTGCGTGCGCGTCGACCAAGCTCATGCCCTCGGGAATCCTCAGGCCCACGATGCGATCGCCCAGGCTGATCTCCCCAAACCGCTCGAAGCCCTCGAGCGCAACGGCGGCATCGGCGCCTTCGGCGAGGCGCACGAGCAGTTGCCGGGGCAAGTAGGAGTCAGCCGGCACGTCGCGCGGCCCGGTGAGGGCCTCGGGCGGGTGCTTGCTCGCAGCAGGCGCGTCATGGACGGTGATTCCCCACTCGGTCGGCGTTGCCACGGGCGCCTGATGGCACCCGACCGCCAGCACGAGCGCCAAGGCGAGAGATAGGGGGACGTACTTCCGGAACATCAGCGCCTCCTGTGGCACACGCGCAATCGTCGCTCCGATGGCCTGCGAGCTTTAAGGACGAAACACCTCGACGCCCCGGGACTGACGCCCTGCGGGGTCGTACCCCCCGAGCGCGAAGAGGCGATCGCCGAAGGCGACCAAGGCAAGATGGGCCCGCGGCGCCGACATAGGGGCCTTGAGGATCCATGCGTTGTACGTGGGGTCGTACTCCTCAACCGAGTCCAGGAGACGTCCCTGCGCATCGACGCCGCCCGCGACGTAGAGCCTGCCATCGAGCTCCGCGGTGCCGAAGGAGTGGCGCGGCACGTTGAGTGAGGCGAGCGGTGCCCCCCAGAGACTCGTCGTGGTCCATTCCCCTGGCGTGTAGCGCAACATGCCGCCGAAGGTCTGCAGCGCTCCGCTCTCCGCGTGCTTGGCGTACCCGCCGACCACGTAGAGGTGGTGATTGAGCACCGCTGCACCCAGGCCGGCACGCGGCTGGGGCAGGTCCGTCTCGTCGTACTGGTACAAGGTCGAGGGCACGAAGGCGCACACATCGTCGCTCGCGAGCGATGCAGCCCCCCAAGCCTGCATCATGCCGCCGATCACGAAGATCGCGCCGTTGTAGGTCAAGGCCGCGAAGCCGATGCGGCCATAGCGCGCGTTCGTCAGGGTGGGGGCGGTGAGATCCTTCCAGGCTTGCCGCTGGGGAACGTAGACGTCGATAAACGGCGTCAGCGTGTCGTACGTCCCGCCGATGTAGTAGATGCGGCCATCCGAGACGATGGATGCGCCAAAGTATCGCGATCGACTCGAGGCGTCATGGTAGCTCGCCGAGTCGCTCCAGGCCGGCGTAGGGGCCACCCGCCAGCTGTCCGCCTGCGGGTCGTAAAACTCGAGGCTGGACTCGCCATCGCCCCCGATGGCGTAGAGTTCCCCCTCGACCACCCCCGCCGAGAGGCCCCCACGCTCATGCGACATGGGGCTAGCGACCGTCCAGGAGTTCCGCGGCATCTCGACGTAGGCGAGGCCAAGCTCCGCTGGGCGTGGCGTGGCGTGGTTCCCAGTCGGATCCTCACTCTGCGACCCGGGCGGCTTGGTGGTCGGTGGCGCTTCCAGGATACTCCGCTCGTTCGCGGCGCGTGGGCACCCTGCGAGCGTCAAGCTGAGCAGGGACAGTAAGAGCATGAAACGAACAGGAGAACGCATGGCCCCTCCTACTCCAAGACCATCGACTCGGCGGCACGCAGCGGTGAGACGCTTTTTGCGACGAAGTGACCGTCGCTCCCGCCGACCACGAACGCCTTGCCGTCGACTCCCGCCGCGGCGGCGTGCCCGCGCGCAACGCGCATCCTGGGGCGCACCTCCCAGGTGTCCGTGGCGATGTCGTAAACCTCGACGTTCGCGAGGGCCTTGCCTCGAGCGTCGATGCCGCCGACCACGTAGACCTTGCCGTTCCTGACCAGCGCGCTTGCCCCATGCCGGGCCGTCGGCATGGCCTGGCGATCCCGGACCAACAAGCTCCCGGCATCGATCTCCTCGACCCGATGGGTGAGCGTATCATTCAGCAGGGCCCCGCCAAAGGCGTAGAGCTTCCCCCCCACCGCCGCGAGCGCAGCGCCGTAACGGGCAGTGTCGAGACGGGGTTCGCCAAGCTGATCCCCGTACTCGACCCAGGCGGCCCCCGGCGCCCCGAGGGAAAGACGGTAGATCGAACGATCCAGGTAAGTGCCAGCACTATTGGACCAGGTGCCCGTGGCCATGTAGAGGTACCCGTCGAGGCACGTCGCCGCCCCCATGTAGCTCGGGTACCTGAGAGTGGGTAGCGGTGTCGACCATTGATTCGCCGCCACATCGTACACCTGCACCAGGCGCGTGATGCTGTTCGCGGCGTCGACGCCCCCCAGCACGTATAACTTGGTTCCCTGCGAGGCGTAGGCCGCATGGGAGACCGGCACGGGCATCTTGGCAAGGGGAGTCCAGCCATTCGGCGAGTAGCGCAGGACGCTGTCCGTGGCAACGTTGGTGGCTCCCTGAGGAGCGAGGCCACCCGCCATCACGAAGCTGTCCTCACCGTTGAGCTTGAAGAAGCCGGCCGCCGCACCGGCTCGCGCCTCGGGCAGCTCCTCGATATCCGAGGAGGCCGTCGCAAAATTGAGGCTCGCAGTCGCATCCGCCGACAGGTCCACGGGAACGGGCCCCACGGAGAAGGCGCCAGCCCGGCCGTAAAGCTGCCATTGGCCGGGCTTGACGGGTGAGATGGCGTAGCCGCCGTTGGCCAGACCCGATTGCTTGGGCGAAACCGGATCGTTGACCCAGACGGAGGCAGCCAGGTTCGCGGGCAAGCCTGAGACCGTGACGCGCAGGGCCACCGGCCGCTGCACCAAGCGCGCATCGCCGAGATCGAGCGCCGCGAGATTGCCGCCCTGCTGCTCCAACTGCACAGCGAGCGCATCCGCATCGATCAGACCGTAATGTTCGACACGCCGTGCGACCTTGAGCCCATCGATCACCGCTTGGACCTTGTCGCCGTCGAGGCTCGTCGCCAGCGCGGAGGCATCTGCGAGCAGACGCTGGAAGACCCCGCCTCGCACCGTGGTGGCCGGCGAGACTTGAGCAACGTTCTGCCCCTCGGCGAGCGTCACGGTGGTCATGAAACGGCAACCGGGGATGGGAAGGTCGCCCGCATCGAGACTCTCGATCGAAACGATGCGGTTGCGTCCGGCAGGAAGCCCCGTGAGCGTGATCGCATCATTCTGAGCGCCGATAGGCGCCGTCTTGACCAGCGGCGTTACGATGCCGGGCCCGCTGATGACGACCCGCGCCTTGTTCCCTGACACCAGATACTGGAGCTGACGCTCGCGGGGGAAGACGCCAGCGAGCGAGAGCTGCAGCGTTCCTTGAGGGGTGCTCGATGGAGCCGGGGGGACTGCGCAACTGGCGCCGAGCAGCGTACCGACACCGATCGCTGTTAGTAGCTGCCTCATGGCTTCCTCATCACGGGTGTGGAAGGCGGCAAGGCCGCGATCTTGAAAAGGACAGAGGATGGTCAACAAGACCATACATAAAACAATAATAAAATATAGACATTATATATCATAAATCAGTTAGACGGCACTCAGAAAGCAGCCATCATTCCGGCCCTGCGCCCCGCGTGAGGATGAAGTAGCCTTGACACGGGTATTTGGGGCGTGGGTTCATGGACTGATCCCGCTACTAGGAAGGCTTTGAGATGGCACCCAACTCCGAGATCCGCTTCATCGACACCCCCAAGGGGCTCCAGGCCCTATGCGACGACCTGGCCGGCTGCGACGTGCTCGCCCTCGACACCGAGTTCATCCGCGAGCGTAGCTACGCCCCCCGCCTGGAGCTGGTCCAGGTGGCCTCGCGCGACGGCGTGGTCGCCGCCATCGACTACGGCACCCTCGGCCGGATGGACAACGACCCCTTCGCGGACCTGCTGCGCGACGAGTCGATCCTCAAGGTCTTCCACGCCGCCGAGCAGGATCTCGAAGTCCTCAGCGCGCTGACCGGCGAGCTGATGCCCACCATGTTCGACACCCAGCTCGCCGCGGGCCTGGTCGGCTACGGCGCCAAGCCCGGCTACGGGGCGCTGGTCGAGGCCGTCCTCAAGATCAGGCTGCCCAAGGGTGAGAGCATGACCGACTGGTCGATTCGCCCCCTGACCGAGGCCCAGCTCACCTACGCCCTGGACGACGTGCGCCACCTCTTGGCCGTCTACGACAAGGTCCACGCCGCCCTTACCCAGTCGGGTCGCTTCGAATGGGCCCAGCAGGAGTGCGATCGCCTCGTCGGCGCCGTCGCCGCCCAGCAGAAGGCCCGCGAGAACCCCGAGACCCTCTACATGCGGGTGCGCGGCAAGGGTGGCCTGGACTCGGCCGGCCTGTGCGTGCTGCGCGAGCTGGCCATGTGGCGCGAGAGCGAGGCCCAGCGCCGCGACAAGCCCCGCGGCTCCATCCTCAAGGACGAGATGCTGGTCGAGATCTCCCGCCGCTCGCCCAAGCGCACCCAGCAGCTGCGCAACCTGCGCGGCATCCAGCCCCGGGACCTGGACCGCTACGGCGACGAGCTGGTGGACTTGGTCGCGCGCGCCCTCTCGCGCCCGCGTGCCGAGTACCCCGTGGCCGAGCCCCCCTCGCCCCCGCCCGACGAGGCGACCCTCGCGCTCGCCGACCTCTTGCAGGCCGTCACCCACACGGTCGCTGCCGAGTCGGGGATCGCCGCCTCGCTGCTTGCGACCAATGGCGACCTTCAGAGGCTGGCCGAGGCTTACCGCCGAGGCGAGTCGCTGAGCCTCTCCTTCCTCGAAGGCTGGCGCGGAACGCTCTTGGGGGAGCGCCTGCGGGCCATCCTCGAAGGTCGCTCTGCACTTGGCTGGGATCCCAAGGATCACAGCCTACGCCTCGTAAGCCTCTAAGCCACCTCACCGGAGATCTGCGTGTCGAACGCTTTCACAAGGCTCAGCGCTTGAAAGCTCACGGCTGAACCGGCGGGAGAGATCCGTTCAAGTCCGCAACTTCGAAAGGCACAGCCCCCGCTAAAGCGGGGGCTGTGCCTTTCGAAGTGATGGGGTTATTTTACAGGCTGCGGCTCCCAGTCGTGGTCTGAAAAACGTAATCGAACGTCACCTTCTCGGAAGACCAGTCCTTGAGCCAAAGCTTGCCATAATAAGCGGTGCTGTCGCTGGGGTACTGGACTCGGAACAGGTACACATTGCCCGGCGTGAGTTTCATGCTATTTCTGTTGCCGACGGGCGGGGCGCTCCAGCCGTACTCCGGGAGCTCTTTGATCGAGCCGAACTCAACCGCGCCTTTATCGATAAAGCCAAGGTCGACTTTCTTGCTGGCGTACTGCCGCCCGTAAATGAAATTACCGTTGTCTTCTGAATTCGATCGCCCAGACCACGACATGAACTCAATTTGACCGTGATCGGTGCCAGAGCTATCCATCCCAGTCGCAAAGTCAAACTTATTGGACTTGTAGAGTGAAATCGTCGTGAAGGACGGATCCTGGATGAGGGGCAGGACGACATTCTCCTTGATGACGGAGGTCGATGAATACTGATTCGAGGGGGTTGGCGTGGGCGTTGGCGAAGGGCTTGCTTGGCCAGTACCGCCATTGAGGCTGTTACCACCCTTGAGGCCTGCAAGAAGGCTGGAATCACACCCCGCCATGAGCAAACCGCCAAGGGCCAAACTTGCGGCCAAACGGGCACGATGAGCGAATTTCACTACGACCTCCAACGGGAATTTTATCTGACAATACTTATTTTAAATATAAACCATGGCAAACCATATAGTAACATTGACAGAATAAAGTCCGATCTTCAGCCGCTACCTAACCAGCCCCCTTGGCCTTTTTCCCAAGGCAGGGATGCCCTTGCCTCCAAATCGAGACAAGGACATCTTTTCGTTAAACTGGTTGAATTGCCCGCTATTTCAGAACCTACAGGAGACGCACAGCATGGGAATTTTTGACGCCCTCCTCGGCAACGCATCCGAGATCACCGTGGACGAGGTCAAGAGCAAGTACGGCCATATCTTGGCCGAGGGCGAGCGCTACGAGCATGCCTACAAGCTGATCCGGGACATGTTCCTCTTCACCGATAAGCGCCTAATCTTGGTGGATGTGCAAGGCATCACCGGCAAGAAGATCGAATTCCACAGCATCCCCTACCGCAGCATCACCCACTTCGCCATCGAGACCGCGGGCACCATGGATCTCGACGCCGAGCTCAAGATCTGGCTCTCGGGGCGCGCGGAGCCCATCACCAAGCAGTTCAACAAGCAGCTCAACATCTACGCGCTGCAATCCCTGCTGGCGACCTACGCACTGCGCTAGACGCGACGCCTGGCGTGATAACAAGAATCCCCCTCGCGTGCGAGGGGGATTCTTGTTTGCTAGCTGATCTCGGTCAGGACCAGGTTGGGGTTGCGCTCCTGCACGAAGCGCATCATCCACTGGTCGCGGAAGAGAAGCACCGGCTGGTCGTCACGGTCCATGACGCAGACCGCGTCCTTGATCGTGCGGTAGTCGAAGTCCGGGTTCGTCACCCAGCGCGCCAGCTCGACCCCCATGCGATCGAGGATGATGTCGACGCCGTACTCGGCCTTGAGGCGGTGCTGCATGACCTCGAACTGGAGCACGCCCACCGCGCCGAGGATGGCTTCCTGGTCGCCCACCTGGGGGCGGTAGAAGACCTGGACCGCGCCCTCCTCGGAGAGCTGGTCGAGGCCCTTCTTGAGCTGCTTGCGCTTGGAGGGATCCTTGAGGCGGACCTGGGCGAAGTGCTCGGGCATGAAGCGGGGAATCCCCATGTACTCGAAGGCCTTGCCCTCGCACAGGGTGTCGCCGATCCGGAAGTTGCCCGAGTCGAACAGGGCCACGATGTCGCCGGGGTAGGCCTCCTCGACCACCGCGCGGTCCTGCGCCAGCAGCTGGTGGCTGTTGGCCAGGCGCATGTCGCGGTTGGTCCGCGCGTGCTTGATGGTCATCCCCCGGGTGAACTTGCCCGAGCAGACCCGCATGAAGGCCATGCAGTCGCGGTGGGCGGGGTTCATGTTCGCCTGGATCTTGAAGATGAAGCCGCTGAAGCGCTCCATATCGGGCGGCACCGGGCCGTCGCTGGTCTCGCGGGGCACGGGGGCCGGGGCGATCTTCACGAAGTCGTCCAGGAAGATCTGGACGCCGAAGTTGGTCATGGCCGAGCCGAAGAACAGGGGGCTCAGCTGGCCGGCGAGCACCCGCTCCAGATCGAAGGGATCGCCCGCGATCTCGAGCATCTCGATGTCCTCGAGGAGCTGAGCATAGAGGGCCTGGCCCAGGATCTCGGGCAGGGTCGGGTCGTCCAGGCCCATGACGTTGGCCGAGCCCTGGCGCTGGCCGTGGTCGGTGCCCTGGAAGAGGTGGATCTTGCGGGTGGCGCGCACGAAGACACCCTTGAAGTCCGAGCCCATGCCGATGGGCCAGTTCATGGGGCACGAGCGAATGCCCAGCACCTTCTCCAGCTCGTCCATCAGGTCGAGGGGATCCCGGCCGAAGCGGTCGAGCTTGTTGATGAAGGTGAAGATCGG
Source organism: bacterium (assembly GCA_017744355.1). NCBI lineage: Bacteria > bacterium. The sequence continues at coordinate 290,681 of JAGIBK010000004.1, forward strand.
GATCTCGCGCAGGCGGCAGACCTGGAACAGCTTCTTGGTCTGGGTCTCGACGCCCTTGGCCGCGTCGATCAGCATGACCGCCGAGTCCACGGCCGTCAGCGTGCGGTAGGTGTCCTCCGAGAAGTCCTCGTGGCCCGGGGTGTCGAGCAGGTTGACCTCGAGCCCCTCGTACGGGAACTGCATGACGCTCGAGGTAATCGAGATGCCGCGCTGCCGCTCGAGCTCCATCCAGTCCGAGGTGGCGTGACGCTGGGCCCGGCGCGCCTTGACCGAGCCGGCCATGTGGATGGCGCCTCCGTACAGCAGGAGCTTCTCGGTGAGGGTGGTCTTACCCGCGTCGGGGTGCGAGATGATGGCGAACGTCCGGCGACGCCGGACCTCTTCGGCGAGGGAGAGCGACAATCCATCCTCCTGGAGGCGATTCCGAGCCGTCTTGGACCCGGGGAATGCGAGTGCTAGTCGTTATTATAGCTCATCGCCCCACCGCAGGCTCCGTATTATCCACGGTCGATCGGTCCGGTCCCGCCGGGCCATGATGAAAGGGTCGTTCAAGCGATCGATTGCGATCGACGGCTATAAGGAACCCGCATGATACGTCACATCCAGACCAACCTGTCCCTCCGAATCGCCACCTTCCTGGTGCTCGGGCTGGGCCTGCTCATGAGCGCGCTTTGCGCGTTCTTCATCTCGACGGCCGCCCAGAAGATGGAGTACAACCTCCTGCTCAAGGGCAAGGGGATGGCCCGCCAAGGGGCCGCCGTGGTGGCCGAGCTGCTCTCGACGGGCATCCGAGACGGGAAGCTCAGCGCCGATGAGGCCTTCGACGAGAGCTACCAGGCGATCGCCGGCTCCGAGACCGCCAAGTACCGGACGCGATTCGTCGCTTTCACGGACCTGGCCCTCCCCCGGGTGCAGGACGTCTTCATGAAGGATCCGGACATCCTCTTCGCCGCCGCCGCCGATCGCAACGGCTACATCGGCACCCACAACAACCCCGAGCGCTCCAAGCGGCGCTTCGACGACCCTATCGGCCTCAAGGCCGCGCAGAACACCGAGGCCGCGGGCCTCGTCCAGCTCTACCACCGCGACACCGGCGAATGGGCCTGGGACATCTCGAGCCCCATCACGATCGAGGGGCGCCACTGGGGCGCGTTCCGGGTCGGCTTCTCGAAGGCCCGCCTCGACGGCCAGATCCGGGACTTCGTCCTGACCATGGCCTCCGCGTCGGTCGTGGTGATCGCCCTCTTGAGCGCCTTCGTCTTCTGGCTGCTGCGCCGCGCGCTGCGTCCGCTCGACCACATGGTGCGCGTCGTCGAGGCCGTCTCGCACGGGGACCTGCGCCACAACGTCGAGGTCCGCAGCGCTGACGAGATCGGCAAGATGGCCGCGAGCCTCCAGCGAATGATCGCAAGCCTGCGCCAGGTGGTCGGCACGGTCCGCGGCGCCGCCCACGTGGTCGAAGGGGGCGTCAGCGAGATCAGCGCGAGCGCCGAAGAGATGAGCCGCGCCTCCCAGAGTCAGGCGGCTGCGGCCGAAGAGACGTCGAGCTCCATGGACGAGATGGCCGCCGCGATCCAGCAGGTCGCGGGCAACGCCCAGACCCTCGCCCAGAGCGTCGACGACACCTCCAGCGCCATCGAGCAGATGATGGCGAGCATCCGCCACGTGGCCGGCAACTCCGACAACCTCAACTCCGCCGTCAGCGAGACCTCGGCCGCCATCGAGGAGATGGCCGCCTCCATCCAGCAGGTCGCCCGCAACATCGAAGAAACCCACCAGGTCGCCGGCCACGCCAGCGAGGCCGCCCGCGAAGGCCAGCAAGCCGTCGAGAAGACCGTCGCCGGCATGACCAACGTCAGCCAGGTGATGGGCGAAGTGATCCATGCCATCGAGGGGCTGGGCAAGCGCTCGGGCGAGATCGGCGCCATCGTCGAGGTGATCGACGACATCGCCGAGCAGACCAACCTCCTCGCCCTCAACGCCGCCATCGAGGCGGCAAGGGCCGGCGAGGCGGGCCGAGGCTTCGCGGTCGTCGCCGACGAGGTCCGCAAGCTCGCCGAGCGCTCCGCCAAGGCCACCAAGGAGATCGCCGAGCTCATCAAGGGCATCCAGCGCGAGACGCAGCATGCCATCGAGTCGAGCGATCGCGGCGAGCACGCCATCCGCGAAGGGGTCACCCTCGCGCAGGCTGCCGGCCAATCCCTGTCCGCCATCGTCGGCTCGGTCGAGCGCGCAGGCGTGCTGATGGGCCAGATCGCCCAGGCCTCGCAGGAACAGGCCAACGCCGCCGAGCAGATCACCGGGGCGGTGGCCAACATGAGCCACCTGACCCAGCAGGTCACCTCGGCCACCCGCGAGGAGGCGGTCGGCAGCGAGCAGATCGTCCGGGCCACCGACGTCATGAACCAGATGACCCACCAGGTCTCGGAGGCCACCTCCGAGCAGAAGAAGGGGGGCGAGCGCATCGTGCTCGCCGCCGAGAACGTCAGCCGTGCCGCCCAGGAAGCATCCGAAGCCACCCGGCTCATCGCCCAGGCCTCGGGCGGACTCCAGGCCCAGGCCACGACCCTGCTCGACGCCATCGCCTTCTTCAAGCTGGACGACGCGCACGAACGAACCCAGCGCGTCCCGGCCGCCGAGAAGTCGGTCCCCATGCTCAAGGCCTAACCCAACGTAAAGCGCCCGCCGGTGAGTTCACCGGCGGGCGCTTTCAATTTGGGATGGTGGCTACATGGCCCGGCGAAGATCCGGCCCCTGGCGCAGCAGCTGCGTGAGGGAGTCCACGGGCAAGGGGCGGCTGAGGTGGTAGCCCTGGACCTCGTCGCAGTTCAGCCCCTGTAGGAAGGCCAGCTGCTCGGCGGTCTCGACCCCTTCGGCGATGACGGACATGTTGAGGCTGTGGGCCAAGAGGACGATCGTCTGGACGATGGCGGCGCTGTCGGCGTCGCGGGGCACGTCCCGGACGAAGGACTGGTCGATCTTGAGCATGCCGATCGGGAAGCGCTTGAGGTAGCTCAGCGAGCTGTAGCCCGTGCCGAAGTCGTCGATGGAGACGCTCACCCCCATCTCGCGCAGGGCCTTGAGGGTCGCGAGCGTCGAGTCCAGATCCCCCATGAAGATGCTCTCGGTCAGCTCCAGGTCCAGGGTGCTCGCGGGCAAGTCGAGCTCGGCGAGCAGGGCCTGGATGCGCTCGGCGACGTTCGGCTGACGGAAGTACGAGCCCGAGATGTTCACCGCCACCCGCAGCGGCGGCAGACCCATCTCACGCCAGGCCTTGGCCTGCTCGCAGGCAGAGCGGATCGCCCAGTCGGTCATGGGCAGGATCAGGCCGGTCTCCTCGGCCAGGGGGATGAACTTGGCGGGCGAGACCAGGTCCAGCTCCGGATGGCGCCAGCGGATGAGGGCCTCCGCCCCCACCACGCGGCCCGTGCGCAGGTCCACCTGGGGCTGATAGTGCAAGAGGAACTCGTTGCGATCGAGGGCCTTGTGGAGCTGGCTTTCGAGCGACAGCCGCTCCAGAGCCGCCTCACCCATGGCGCTCTCGTAGCGCATGCAGAAGTTGCGGCGCTCCTTGGCGCGGTACATGGCCGTCTCGGCGTTGCGGCTGAGCGCCATCGCCTCCCCGCCGTCGGTGGGGAAGAGGGCGTAGCCGATGCTCGCGGTGACGAAGAGGTCGTGGCCGTCGAGGACGAGGGGCTCGGAGAGGGCCGCGAGCAGTTCGCCCGCGAAGCGCGAAGCGTCCTCGGAGGCCGTGAGGCCGGGCCGGATGATGGCGAAGGAATCGCCCCCGATCCGGGCGATGTGGTCCGAGGGCCCGAGGGCTCCCAAAAGGCGCTCGGCGATCTCGCGAATCAAGAGGTCGCCGCTGGCATCACCCAGGGTGTCGTTGATGACCTTGAAGCGATCCAGGTCGAGGAAGAGAAGGGCGGATTCCTGCCCGCTGCGCAGGGTGTCGGCCAGGACCTGGCGCAGGCGGTGCTGGAAGAGGTCCCGGTTCGGCAAGCCGGTCAGGGTGTCGGCGCTCGAGAGGCGCTGGATGGCCGCCTTGTTCTCCTCGCGCATCACGCGCTCCAGGCCGGCGACAATGGTCGCAAGCTCCTCGCGCAGCGTTTCGCGCAGGGCCGCCGGGGCGCTCGTGGCACCCAGGCGTTCAACCAGGCGCTCGACGTGCTCCTCGAGAGAATTCGGAGAGTTTGTTGCGGGTTGATACATCATCACGTCTCTTCACGAAGAAATGCACGGAAGCACCTTTAGTGACCCTAAAATAGCACAAGAATGAGTAATTCGTGAATAAAGTCGCGATAATTGACCTAAATTTACATAAAATCAAAATTAGCGCAATAAACTAAGCCGTTATTTCACCGGCGAGCGGGACCCCCAGGTTCTTGGCGGCGCGCTGCGCCGAGCCCAGCTGACCCAGCAGGAACATGAGTTTGACCGTGGCAGCCTCGACGGTCATATCGCCGCACGAGACGGCTCCGGCCTGCGCGGCCCGCGCGCCGCACTCGTAGAGGTCCAGATCCACCGCCCCGGACATGGCCTGGCTTGCGATCGCAACCACCTTGCCGCTCTTGGTCGCGGCCTCGATGAAGGGCAGGAGGCTCTTCTCGGCGATAGGGACATTCCCCGCGCCGAAGGCCTCGAGCACGATGGCCTCGGCCCGGCCCTCGGCCAGGGGCATCAAGAGGTCGGCGTCCATCCCGGGCGTCACGCGGATGGCGAGCACCTTGTCCGAGAAGGCCCGATGGACCCGAAAGAGGCCCGCCGGGCGCCGGATGGCCTCGGTCCGCAGGGCCACCTTGAGGCCCACATCGGCGAGGGTCGGAAAGTTGGGGGAGGCGAAGGCGTCGAACTCGTGGATACTCACCTTCTTGGCGCGGTTGCCGCGGTAGAGGGCATGGTTGAAGAAGATGCCGACCTCGGGCACGTCCATGGTGGCCAATTCGAGGGCCGAGATCAGGTTGTTGCGCGCATCGGTCCGCAGCTCCGAAATCGGGCGCTGGGCCCCGGTCAGGATCACCGGCTTGGGCAGGTTGGAGAGCATGTACGAGAGGGCCGAGGCCGTGTAGACCATGGTGTCGGTGCCGTGGACGATCACGAAACCGTCGTAGGCGTCCATCTCGGCCTCGATCACATCGGCCAAGAGCTGCCATTCGCGGATCCCCGAGTTGGAGCTGTCCAGGTTGTAGAGGGTGCGCGCCTCCACCTCGGCGATGGCCCGGGCCTCGGGAAGACCGGCCAGGAGCTCGGCCGCATCGTCCGGCGGGCACAAGGCCCCTTCGAGATCGCTCGGGCGCATGCCCAGGGTGCCGCCGGTGTGGAGCAAGAGCAAGCGTTTCACGAGCGGCCGAGATCCTTTCGAAAAGCGGGAAAAGGGCGAACACTCGCGCGAGCGAGGCTTCTCGATTATACTGAAGCGCCTCAGGCATGATCCAGGAAAGGAACCATTCGCCGTGAAATTCAAGGTAATCGTTGTCGCGACGATGCTGGCCGCCCTCGGCGTGGTCGGCTGTCGCGGAGGAGACAAGATGGAAAACCAACCTTCCGCCAAGGCCGTCGCCACCACCTCGGGCCTCAAGTACGACGATCTGGTCGTCGGTTCGGGCAAGGAAGCCAAGTCGGGCAACCTCGTGTCGGTGCACTACACCGGCTGGCTCGAGGACGGCACCAAGTTCGATAGCTCGCTCGACCGCAAGCAGCCCTTCGACTTCGTGCTCGGCCAGGGCATGGTCATCAAGGGCTGGGACGAGGGCGTGGCCGGCATGAAGGTCGGCGGCAAGCGCAAGCTCTACATCCCGCCCCAGCTGGGTTACGGCGATCGCGGCGCCGGCGGCGTGATCCCGCCCAAGGCCACGCTGATCTTCGAAGTCGAGCTCCTCGACGTCAAGTAAGCTCCTAAGGCTCATGCGAAAGGGGGGCGCCATCCGGCGCCCCCCCTTTTTTCGTTGCTTAGCGGCTCGCCGCCAGGTCGAAGAGCCGACGCTCCTTGAGGGTCGCGTAAAGCTCGGGCCTAAAGTCCGGGTGGGCGATGGAGACGAGGGCCTCGCCCCGCTCGCGCAGGCTCAGGCCGTGCAGGTTGACCATGCCGTACTCGGTGGCGACCCAGTGGACGTGACCACGGGTCGTCACCACACCCGCCCCCGGCTTGAGGGTCGCGGCGATGCGCGAGACGGTGCCCTTGCGGGCGGTGGAGGGCAGGGCGATGATGGGCATGCCGCCGCGCGAGAGGGCCGCCCCGCGGATGAAGTCCATCTGGCCGCCGATGCCGCTGTAGATCCGCGTCCCCATGGAGTCGGCGCAGACCTGACCCGTCAGGTCGATCTCGATGGCGCTGTTGATGGCGACCATCTTCTCGTGCCGGCGAATGAGGGCCGTGTCGTTGGTGTAGTCGCAGGGGTGGAACTCGACCGAGGGGTTGTCGTCCACGAAGTCGAAGAGGCGCTGGGTCCCGTTGACGAAGCTCGTGACGAGCCGGCCGGGATGCACGGCCTTGAAGCGGTTGGTGATCACCCCGGCCTCGACCAGATCCACCACCCCGTCCGAGAACATCTCGGTGTGGATGCCCAGCTCGTGCTTGTCCTTGAGGGCGGCCAGCACCGCGTCGGGGATGCCGCCGATGCCCAGCTGCAGGGTCGAGCCGTCCGTGATGGCCGCGGCGATCCGCTCGCCGATGGCGCGCTCCACCGGCCCGATGGCAGGCGGTTCGTGCGCGACCAGGGGACGATCGGTGAGGATGAAGGCGTCCACCTCGCTCAGGTGCACGAAGCTGTTGCCATGGGTTCGCGGCATGCGGCGGTTGATCTCGGCGACCACGATGCGGGCCGAGGCGACGGCCGCCTTGGCCGCATCCACCGAGGTGCCCAGCGTGCAATAGCCGTGGGCATCGGGGTACGAGAGCTGCACCACCGCCACGTCCAGGGGCACCTGGCGCGACTCGAAGAGCCAGGGAATGTCCGACAGGAAGATCGGCACGAAGTCCGCCCGCCCCTCGTCGATGGCCGTGCGAACGTTGGCCCCCGCGAAGAGCGAGTAGGAGCGGAAGCGATCCACGTGCGCGGGGTCGGCGAAGGGTGCCGGGCCGCCCTTATGCAGGTGGTAGAGCTTGACGTCCGAGAGATCGCGGCGCTCGCACAGGGCCTCCTCCAGCGGGAGGGGGCTCGCCGCTGCGCCGTGCAAGAAGACGTTCATCCCGCTGCGGACGTGGGCGATCGCCTCTTCGGGGGTGACGGCGCGTTGCTTCCAGTCGGCTTCGAGTGGCATGGCTTCTCCTTGAGAGGGGCGGGAACGATCCCATCATGCCGCGACCGGCGCGCCGCCTCAAGCGTAGTTTACACCGGCTCGGGCGAGAGGCTCAGCAAACCGGTTCCGCGCAGGCGCTCGGTCTGAGAGCGGGTCAGGTGGGCGATGAAGGCCTGGGCGCGGTCGGTCTCGGGCCGGGTGAAGAACGTCGTCGGGTCGGTGTCCTCCACGATCCGGCCCTGGTCCATGAACAGTACCCGGTCGGCCACCTTGCGGGCGAAGCCCATCTCGTGGGTCACCACCAGCATGGTCATCCCGCCCCGGGCGATGTCGTTGATGACCGTCAGCACCTCGTGCACCATCTCGGGGTCCAGCGCCGAGGTGGGCTCGTCGAAGAGCATGACCCGCGGGCGCATGGCCAGGGCCCGCGCGATGGCGACCCGCTGCTGCTGGCCGCCCGAGAGCTGGGCGGGATAGGCGCCGGCCTTGTGGCCCATCCCCACCCGGCCCAAAAGCTCGCGCGCCTGCGCCTGGGCCTCGGTGCGGCTCAGGCCGCGGACCTGCATGGGCGCAAGGCACACGTTCTCCATGACCGAGAGGTGCGGGAAGAGGTGGAAGCCCTGGAAGACCATCCCCACCTCTTGGCGAATCGCACGCACGTCGGCCTGCGACCCTTGCAGGTCGCGGCCCAAGACGCGGATGGCCCCGGAGTCGATCTCTTCGAGCCGGTTGATGCAGCGCAAGAGGGTGCTCTTGCCCGATCCGCTCGGCCCCAAGAGGACGATCTTCTCGCCCGGCGACACCCGCAGGTCGACCCCCTGGAGGATCCGGGTCGCGCCGAAAGCCTTGTGGACGTTCTCGATGACGATCATGCCTTCGCTCCTCTCGTCACGCGCGGCGCAGCCGGTTCTCGGTCCAGCGGGCGAAGAGCGCCGCCGGGTAGCTGATGACCAGGTAGATCAGGGCCGTGACCAGGCCCAGGCCGATGTAGTCGTAGGTCGCCGAGGCGAGCATGCCGTAGGCCTTGGTCAGTTCCACCAGGGTGATCACCGAGACGATCGACGAATCCTTGAACAGGGCGATGAAGTCGTTGGTCACGGGCGGGATCGCCACCCTGAGCGACTGGGGCAGCACCACGTGGCGCAGGAGCTGGAAGCGGCTGAGGCCCAAGGCGAGGCTCGCCTCGGACTGGCCCTTGGGCACCGCCTGGATGCCCGCGCGGTAGTTCTCGGCCTCGTTGGCCGCGTAGTTGAGGCCGAGGCCCAGCACCCCCGCGACGAAGGCGTCGAGCTGGATTCCGAGCGTCGGCAAGCCGTAGTACAAGAGGTAGAGCTGAATCAAGAGGGGCGTGCCCCGCACGATCTCCACGTAGGCCGTGGCGAAGAAGCGCAGCGGCGCCGGCCCGTAGATCCGCATGATCGCAAGCAGCATCCCCCACGCCATCGCGAGCAGCATCGCGAGCAGCGAGATCTTGACGGTCATGACCGCCCCCTCGATCAGCATGGGCAAGAAGCGCTTCCAGGAAGCCCCCCCATCCGGGGCGACGGGCTGGGTGTCGTGGAAGGCCGAAAGCTTCGCCTGGGCCGGGGTCCACATGTCCCAGCCGCGCAGGATCTTCTCCAGGGTGCCATCGGCGATCATGGCGTCGAGGGCCGCGTCCACCTGGCGCTTGAGGGCCTCGTCCCCCTTGCGCAGGGCGATCGCGTAGTAGCCCTCGCCCATCGGCGGCTCGACGAAGCGCAGCTTGGCGTTGCCCTTGGCATAGTAGGCCGCCATGGGCCGATCGGCGAAGACCGCGTCCAGCCGGCCGATGGCCAGGTCCTGGTACAGGGCGAACATGTCCGAGTAGAGCTTGGCGTCGACCCCGCCCAGCTTGTCGAGCATCCGGTGGGCGGCCGAGGCCGTCAGGGTGCCGACCCGCTTGCCCTTCAGGTCGTCGAAGACCTGGACGCGGCTATCGTCCGTGCGCACCACGATCTGCTGCTGGAAGACGTAGTAAGGCCGGCTGAAGAGGGCCCCGCGCTTGTGCTCGTCGGTCAGCTCGATGCCGTTGATGGCCAGCTCGAAGGTGCCGCGGTCGA